>NZ_VCKX01000466.1 GCF_005889725.1 Nonomuraea zeae | reverse complement strand
CTCCGGGCCTTGGGGGCGGTGCGCGCGGCCGGGCCGGTCAGGCCGCCCAGCAGGCCGTCGCCGCTCGTCACGAGGTCGAGCAGGCCGATCGGCAGGGCCTTGGCCATCCGCTCGGGCGTCCAGTAGTCGAGCACCCGCCGCTGGTCGGCCTCGGTGCGGGCGGCGGTGTGCTCGACAATTTCGGTCTTGACCCGCGACGGCCCGTGGACGGGTGTGACGGCGGGTCGATCGGCCTGCTGCGAATGGGGGGCCGCGCCTACGAGGGCGGGGCCCAACAGCCCCGCCAGGAGCGGAGCTGCCGCAAGCAGGGGGGTGCTCAGGGTCATGTCCCCCGAGTGTGCACCACGAGATGTGTTCTTGTGACTACTTTCGGTAAGTTGCTCAGAGTGCGCCGGTGGTTTGCGCTGCTTGATAGACGGCTTGCGCCTCGTTCCCGAAATATGGGCCGAACATCCAATTGGCAGCGAAGTTGTATTTGAAGCTGTTGACGGAATTCTGCGTGCCGAGTCCGGTCGATTCGTTGAAATTCAGCATCCAGGGGCCGCCGCTCGATCCGCCGGTCATGTTGCAGGTCAGGCCGAGATCATTGGTCAGCAGGAAGTCGTCGAAGGTCCGCCCGCTGCAGTAGATCAGCTTCGAGCCGTCGTAGGGGGCCGCGGCGGGGTAGCCGAAGGCGTACATCTGCTGGCGGCGTGACTGGTTGAAGGCCACGCCCTGGCCGCCCACGGCGTCCACCAGCGTCTTGCCCTGCAGCGGCGCGACCACGGCGGCGGCGACGTCGAAGCCGATGTCCTCGCCGGCGTTCCACTGCTGGGTGGTCAGCAGCCTCGTGGCGGGCCAGGTGCCGAAGGGGCGGTTGCCGGCGTTGTAGCCGGGCACGAAGACCCAGTTCGTGTGGAAGGCGCCGTTCAGTTTCACGCAGTGGCCCGCGGTGAGCACCACGCTCTTGTTCGCGCTGGTCACCGCCGAGCCCGAGCACGAGGCGTTGCGCCCCTGCGTGGTGAAGAAGATCCGCCCGGTGGTCCGCACGACCGTGCCGCCGCCGGTCCACGGCTCGCCCGGGCTCCTGGCGGACTGCAACCCCACACCCCCGCCGGGGGCGCCGGTGGGCGGGGCCGTCCACGGGGTGCCCTCGGTGGGCTCGCCCGGCTGCCCGGCGTCCGCCGCCGGCCCGTTGCCGGGCTTCGGGGCGTCCAGCGGCTGGGCCGCCTCCATCTTGCGCTCCGTCCAGTACGTCAGAACCTGCCGCTGCTCGGACGCCGAGTCCGCCGCCGCGTGCTGCGCGGGCTTGGGCCTCACCGACGCCTGTACGGCAACCTGCGCGGCCAGGCGCGTATCGGCCTGCGCCCCGCCCGCGGGGAGCAACAGGGCGGCGCTTCCCGCGACGAGCGTGAGGGTGGAAAGCAGAGCAAGTCTGCGGTGCATTACGTACCTCCCGAAACCGGACCTGGGCTTGGAAGGTAGCGGCAGCAATATCCAGATTTCTCAAGATATGCGCATACCGATATAGCGATATCCAGGCATAAATTCACTGCGTTCTCTCGTGTCACATAACTCGCGGAATTTCGGTATGGCGGGTCCCGCGTGCCCGAGTGCGCCACGCAGCGGGGACAATGGACGGGTGCATGAAGAGACCCTCCGCTCCATAGTCGTGCTCGGCTCCACCGGCTCGATCGGCACCCAGGCCCTCGACGTCATCGCCGCGAGCCCGGACGGCTTCCGGGTCGTGGGGCTCGCGGCGGGCGGCGCCAAGATCGAGCTGCTGGCCAGGCAGGCGGCCGAGTTCGAGGTCGAGGTCGTGGCAGTGGCCGACGCCTCGGCCGTGCCCGCGCTGAAGGAGGCGCTGACCGCGCACGGCGTCTCCCCCACGGTGCTCGGCGGCCAGGACGGCGTCGCGGCGGTGGCGGGCTGGCAGTGCGACATGGTCCTCAACGGCATCACCGGCGCGCTCGGGCTGACCTCCACGCTGGTCGCGCTGGAGGCGGGCCGGATGCTCGCGCTGGCCAACAAGGAGTCCCTGATCATCGGCGGGCCGCTGGTGAAGCGGCTGGCCAAGCCGGGCCAGATCCTGGCGGTCGACTCCGAGCACTCGGCGATCCAGCAGTGCCTGTGGGCCGCGGGGCCCGACGGCCACGACCCCGACAGCGTCCGGCAGCTGGTGATCACCGCCAGCGGCGGGCCGTTCAGGGGCATGCGGCGCGAGGAGATGTCCGACGTCACGCCCGAGATGGCGCTGGCGCACCCCACCTGGTCCATGGGCCCGGTGATCACCATCAACTCCGCCACCCTGGTCAACAAGGGGCTGGAGGTGATCGAGGCCCATCTGCTGTTCGACCTTGGCTTCGACCGGATCGAGGTGGTCGTCCACCCGCAGTCGATCATCCACTCCATGGTCGAATACGTCGACGGCTCCACGATCGCCCAGGCCAGCCCGCCCGACATGCGGCTGCCGATCGCGATGGCGCTCGGCCACCCGCGCCGCATCCCCGGCGCGGCGCGGCCCATCGACTGGACCAAGGCCCACGCGTGGACGTTCGAGCCGCTGGACGACCGGGCGTTCCCGTCGGTCGCGCTGGCCAGGCACGTCGGCAGCGCGGGCGGCACCGCGCCCGCCGTCTACAACGCGGCCAACGAGGCCTGCGTGGAGGCGTTCATGCGGGGCGAGCTGCCCTTCCTCGCGATCGTCGACACCGTCGCCAAGGTCGTGGCGGAGCACGAGGTCACCCCGGCAGGCTCCGTGGACGAGGTGCTGGCGGCCGACGCCTGGGCCCGCGCCCGTGCGGCCGAGCTCACAGTCGGGCAGTCCCGCTGACTACCTAAACTGGAAACCGTCGTCACATTAAGGGTTGAAATGTCTTCTGTAGCTCTCGGCATCCCGACGGTTCGCCCGAAGCCGCTCGCCGAACGCCGCCACTCTCGCCAGATCATGGTCGGCACCGTGCCCGTGGGCGGCGACGCGCCGGTCTCGGTGCAGTCGATGACGACCACGGTGACCGCCGACGTCAACGCCACCTTGCAGCAGATCGCCGAGCTCACGGCCTCCGGCTGCCAGATCGTCCGCGTGGCGGTGCCGTCGCAGGACGACGCCGACGCGTTGCCGATCATCGCCAAGAAGTCGCAGATCCCGGTCATCGCCGACATCCATTTCCAGCCGAAGTACGTCTTCGCCGCCATCGAGGCGGGATGCGCGGCCGTCCGGGTGAACCCCGGCAACATCAAGAAATTTGACGACAAGGTGGGTGAGATCGCCCGCGCTGCCGCCGACCACGGCGTACCGATCAGGATCGGGGTCAACGCCGGCTCGCTCGACCCCCGCCTGCTGCAGAAATACGGCAAGGCCACGCCCGACGCGCTGGTCGAGTCCGCGCTGTGGGAGTGCTCGCTGTTCGAGGAGCACGGGTTCCGCGACATCAAGATCTCCGTCAAGCACAACGACCCGGTCGTCATGATCAACGCGTACCGGCTGCTGGCCGCCAAGTGCGACTACCCGCTGCACCTCGGCGTCACGGAGGCCGGCCCGGCCTTCCAGGGCACGATCAAGTCCGCCGTCGCCTTCGGCGCCCTGCTGGCCGAGGGCATCGGCGACACGATCAGGGTCTCGCTGTCCGCGCCTCCGGTGGAGGAGGTCAAGGTCGGCGCCCAGATCCTGGAGTCGCTGGGGCTGCGCGAGCGCGGCCTGGAGATCGTCTCCTGCCCGTCCTGCGGGCGCGCGCAGGTGGACGTCTACACCCTCGCCGAGCAGGTCCAGGCGGGCCTGGAGGGCCTGAAGGTCCCGCTGCGGGTGGCCGTGATGGGCTGCGTCGTCAACGGCCCCGGTGAGGCCCGTGAGGCCGACCTGGGCGTGGCCTCCGGCAACGGCAAGGGCCAGATCTTCGTCAAGGGCGAGGTCATCAAGACGGTGCCGGAGTCGCAGATCGTCGAGACGCTGATCGAGGAGGCGCTGCGGCTGGCCGAGGAGATGGGCGTCGAGGTCGACCTCGACGACGATTCCTCCCCCGTCGTCACGGTGAGCTGACAACCGGCCCGCGAGATCGTACGACGGCCACGGTGACCGCGGCCGTCGTACGACGTGTTCTGCCGAGCTCTAGAGCGACAGTCCCGTCAGGACCATGACCTTCTCGTACGTGAGGTCGTCCATCGCCGAGTGCAGCCCCTCGCGCCCGATCCCCGAGTCCTTCACCCCGCCGTACGGCATCTGGTCCGCCCGGTAAGAGGGCACGTCCCCGATGATCACACCGCCCACCTCCAGCTCCCGGTTGGCGCGGAAGGCGGCGTCCAGCGAGCGGGTGAACACCCCGGCCTGCAAGCCGTACTTCGAGTCGTTGACCAGCGCGTACGCCTCGTCGATCGAGCCGACCGGCTGGAGGATCAGGACGGGCCCGAAGACCTCCTCGCAGGCGACCTTGGCGTCGTGCGGGACGCCGTCCAGCACCGTCGGCGCGTACGTCGCCCCCTCGCGGGTGCCGCCCGCCAGGACGCGGGCCCCGGACGCGACGGCCTCCTGGACCCACTGCTCCACGCGCTGCGCGGCGTGCTCCGAGACCAGCGGGCCCACCTGGGTCTTCTCGTCGGCCGGGTCACCGGTGACGAGAGCGGACACTGCGGGGAGCAGGCGCTCGACGAAGGCGTCGTAGACCGGCTGCTCGACGATCACCCGCTGCACCGCGATGCAGCTCTGGCCCGCCTGGTAGTTGGAGTAGAGGGCGATGCGCTGGGCGGCCCAGTCGAGGTCGGCGTCGGCGAGCACGACGGCGGCCGCGTTGCCGCCCAGCTCCAGCGTCACGTGCTTGCGCGGGACCTGGTCGGCGATGGCGTAGCCGACGGGCGCCGAGCCGGTGAACGACACCACCGGCAGCCTCGGGTCCTGCACCAGCGCGGAGGCGCGCTCGTTCTCGATCGGCAGCACCGAGAACATCCCGGCGGGCAGGTCGGTCTCGGCCAGGATCTCGCCGAGCACGAGCGACGACAGCGGCGTGGCGGGGGCGGGCTTGACGATGACGGGGGCGCCGACCGCGATGGCCGGGGCAACCTTGTGCGCGACCAGGTTGAGCGGGAAGTTGAACGGGGTGATGGCCAGCACGGGCCCGTACGGGACCCGCGACACGTAGGCCAGGCGACCGGCCGCGGCCGGCTCGGTGTCGAGCCGCTGGACGTCCCCCGACCAGCGGCGGGCCTCCTCGGCGGCGAAGCGGAACGTGGCCACGGCCCGGCCGACCTCGCCGCGCGCCCAGAAGATCGGCTTGCCGTTCTCGGCGGTGATGAGCTGGGCGATCTCCTCGGCCCGCTCCGACAGGCGGCGCGAGACGTGGGCCAGTGCCTCGGCCCGTACGTGCACGGGCAGCGCGGCGGCCTGCCGGGCGACCCCGTGCGCGGCCGCGATGGCCTCTTCGACCTGGGCATCTGTCGGAACGGAGTGCCGGCCGACCTCGCGACCGTCATGGGGGTTGGTCACAGTGAGCTCGGCGTCACCGGTCGCGGGGCGACCGGCCAGCCAGAAGGTACGCGCGTCCATGCCCACGACGTTATGCCAAGCGGGCGATCGGGGATTTACACCACGGTGCACAAGACTCCCACGAGGCCTCACCGTTAAGTACAAGCTCCGGTGTATACCCACGATGTAACAGAAGTAGACCTAATTCGGGATGTTTACCATGCGGAGTGGTTTGAGCGATCTCCGCCATGGCTAAGTCATCGGGTGCGGGTCTCCAGCGCGGTGGGCCCCCGACAGAAAGGCGTGGGCCCCGTGACCGAACGAGGTGAGGTCACAAGGATGCGTAGCTCCTTGGCCACATGGGAGGTCTCATGACCTCGGCGCCGCTGGGACTGCAGGGCGCTTATCTCCTGGGCGAGCGCGCAAGCCACGACGAACTCCGCTCCCGCCTCCTCGACGTGGCAGTGAACCTGCTGGAGTCGGACGGGCCCGAGAGCTTGACGATGCGCAGGATCGCCGCCGAGGCGGGATGCACGACGACCGTGATCTACACCATGTTCGGCAACCGGGAAGGTCTGGCGGAGGCGCTCTATCTGGAGGGGTTCGAGCGCTTCCGCCGGTTTCTAGAGGCAGTGCCGCCGCGAAGGAACGCGCTTGAGCACCTCACGGCGCTCGGGCCGGCGTACCGGGCGGCGTGCCTGGCCGAGCCCGGCTACTACAGCCTCATGTTCGAGCGGGCGATCCCCGGCTTCGAGCCCAGCGAGCGCGCCAGGACCCTGGCCCGCGCGGCACTGAACATCCTGGACCGGGTGATCGCCGACTGCATCTCGGCCGGATACCTGATCCCGACGCAGCCGCGCAAGATCGCGGACGCGCTGTGGGCGGCCGCCCAGGGGGCGATCAGCCTGGAACGCGCCGGTCATCTGCGCGACGACCGCACGTACGAGGCGGTCACGACGGCGACCATCTGCTGCTACCTGGTGGACAAGAAGAAGTAGTCCCGGCGAGGTGGCTCTCCGCCGCTCAGTGGCGGCGGGCCGCCTCCAGGGCGAGCCACAGCTCGGCCCGTACGCCCGGGTCGTCGAGGTCCCGGCCGAGCAGCTCCGTCACGCGTTTCATGCGGTAGCGCAGGGTGTGCCGGTGCACGCCGAGCCGCTGCGCCGCCGCGTCCCAGTGGCCGTTGCTCTCCAGGTACGCCCGCAGCGACTCCACCAGGTCGGCCTTGGAGCCGTACCGGGTGAGCGGGGCCAGCTGGGCGGCGGAGAACGCCTGCGCGGCGCCCTCGTCGAGCAGCCCCAGCAGCGAGACCTTCCGCGGCTCGTGACCGGCCAGCGAGCCCGAGACCAGGGCCATGGACGGCCTGCTGCGGCGCGTCGGGTTCGAG
>NZ_VCKX01000465.1 GCF_005889725.1 Nonomuraea zeae | reverse complement strand
GTGTCGTGGGGGCGGTCGTCTCGGGGGCGGCTGTCCGGAGGGTTGCCGCTTTTGCGAGGTCGGCGTAGGTCGCGGTCTGGTCGCCGTACCGGAACTCGCCGTGGCGGACCGTCACCTGGCCGGGGGAGACGCCCCAGCGGCGGGCGGCCTCGGCGGTGCAGGCGGCGCGGACGCGGGCGCAGGCGGCGCGCAGGGCCGGGCCCGAGCGGGCGATCGACAGGCTGCCCGACGTGAAGCCCTCGTCGGGCCCCGCGCCCGTGCGCGCGGGCAGCATCCTGATCTGCCCCAGGTCGGCCCCCAGCGCGTCGGCCGCGATCTGGGCGAGCGCCGTGAGCACCCCTTGCCCGAGCTCGACCTTCCCGGCCCGCACGGAGATGACCCCGTCGGAGCCCACCGAGACGCTCACCGGGCCACCTCCGGACGGCGTCCGGCCGCCCGGGAGCGGCAGGCGGCGCCCTCCGCCTGGGCGCTCACCCGGAGGCCCTCAGGACGGCGCGGACGATGCGGCGGTGGGCGCCGCACCGGCACAGGTTGCGCTCCAGGGCCGCCACCACGGCCTCCTCGTCGGGATGGGGATCGCGGGCCAGCAGGGCGGCGGCGCTGACGATCATCCCCGAAAGGCAGTAGCCGCACTGTCCCGCCTGCTCCTCCAGGATCGCCCGCTGCACCGGGTGCAGCTCCTCCCCGGGCGCGAGCCCTTCGACGGTCACCACCTCGCGCCCCGCCGCCGCCGACAACGGCGTGTCGCAGGCCGCCGCCACCCGCTCGTCCAGCAGCACGAAGCACGCCCCGCACGCCCCGGCCCCGCAGCCGAACCGGGTGCCCACCAGCCCGAGCTCCCCGCGCAGCACGTCCAGTAGCGGGGTGCCGGGATCGGCCGCGACCTCGGCGGGCGTGCCGTTGACGACCAGCCGGGTCACCGCCGCGCCCCCGTCCCCGCGTCGGCATCGGCGGCGAACGCCTCGGGGTGCTGCGAGAGCTCCATCCGCGTCCGCCGGATGTGCCCGCTCAGGCACCGCTCGGCGTCCACGGCGTCACCTCGTACGATGGCGTCGAGCAGCAGCCGGTGCTCGGCGTTGACCACCCACCGCCGCGCGGGCCCCGTCAGCAGCATGAACGCCCGCCGATAGTGCTGCGTCTCGTTCCACAGCCGGACGACCATCGCCGAGAGCTGCCCGATGCCGCACCCGGAGTACGTCAGCAGGTGGAACTCGCGATCGAGCGTGAGGAACTCGCCGATGTCGGTGTTCGCCTCGATCGCGTCCTGGAGCACCGCCAGCCGGTGGTGCTCGTCGCCGGTCAGGTGCGGGATGCTCTCGGCCAGGGCCAGCGGTTCGAGCCGCTCGCGCATCTGGTAGATCACGTCCACCTGGTGCCGGTCGAGCCGGGGCACGCGGGCGCCCCTGCGCGGATGGTGCTCCGTGAGCCCCTCGGCCTCCAGCATGCGCAGCGCCTCGCGCACCGGCAGCCGGCTGGCCCCCAGGCGCGCGGCCAGCTCCTCCTGCCTGATCCGCTCGCCGGGCCCGATCCTGCCGCTGAGTATCGCCTCGCGCAGGTGCCCGGCCACCCGCTCGCTCTCCGGGACCCGCGACGGCTCACGCGTTCGCACGGTCGAACGCCTTGCCGCCCGGGTAGGACACGAGCTCGAACTGCATGCCCCAGGGGGCGAGGAAATAGACCCACCGCTGGCCCTCGCTCGGACCGCTGCTGGCCGTCGGCTCCCCGAGCACGCGGACCCGGCGGCTCTTCAGGTAGGCGACCGCGGCGTCGAGGTCGTCCACGTAGAGCGCCACGTGATGCCCGCCGACGTCGCTGTTGCGCGGCACTTCGAGATGCTGGCCGGGCGCGTCGTACTGGAACACCTCGAAGATCGCCTGCCCGCCGCACCTGAAGAAGTGCAGCCGCTCCATCACCGCCCGGGGGTGCACGTTGAGGTGCTCGCTCATCCACCGGTCATCGTCGTGGCGGAAGGGGCCGAGCGAGTACATGTACTCGCAGCCGAGCACGTCCACCAGGAACGCCATCGCCTCGTCGAGATCGGGCACCGTGAAGCCGATGTGGTCCACCCGGCTCAGGCCCGGAAGTCCACCCATCCCGCCACCTTCCCTTTTGGATCCAAAACAGCGTATGCCACGGCATCTCTCCGGGAAAGCACTGTTCTTTGGATCCATCCCATGTAAGGCTGAAGAATGCCTCAGCACCATCGGCTCCAGCCGCAGGCGCCCTGGGTCGAGGTCGCCGCCACGCAGGAGGACTGGGACGCGGCCGATCCGGACCTGCTCACGACGATGCTCGGCCAGCTGCTGCTGATCAGGACGTTCGAGGAGTACGTCCTCGACCTCGCCAAGTCCGGCCTCGTCCACGGGCCCGCCCACTCCAGCATCGGGCAGGAGGGCGGCGCGGTCGGCTCGATCCTGGCGCTGACCGGCGGCGACACGGTCAACGGCGCGCACAGGGGACACCACCAGTTCCTGGCCAAGGCGCTGGCGCACGCCGAGCCGAAGGGCATCGACCCCACGAAGGACTTCTCGCCCGGCGTGCGCGAGGTGCTGCTGCGTACGCTCGCCGAGATCTGCGGCCTGGACCGCGGCTTCAGCCACGGCCGCGGCGGGTCCATGCACCTGCGGTGGAAGGAGGCCGGCGCCATCGGCACGAACGCGATCGTGGGCGGCGGCGTCCCCATCGCGGCCGGGTCGGCGTGGGCGCACAAGCAGGCGGGCACCGGCGCGGTCGCGGTGACGTACTTCGGCGACGGCGCGGCCAACATCGGCTCCACCCTGGAGACGCTGAACCTGGCCGCCGCCTGGCGCCTGCCGCTCTGCTTCTTCGTCGAGAACAACCGCTACGCCGTCTCGACCGCCGTGGAGGAGGCGACCGGCGAGCCCAGGCTCTCGGCCCGCGGCCCCGGGTTCGGGGTGGCGAGCTGGAAGGTGGACGGCATGGACGTGCTCGCCGTCCACCTGGCCATGCGCGAGGTGCTCGCCCACCTGCGCGCCGGCCACGGCCCCGCCCTGCTCGAAGCGGACGTCTACCGATATTTCCACCAGAACGGCCCCTTCCCCGGCAGCGCCTTCGGCTACCGGACCAAGGAGGAGGAGCAGGCGTGGCGCGCCCGCGACCCGATCGAGCAGCTCGCCGGGCACCTGGTGCGCCGGGGCATCCTGGCCCCGCCCGAGATCGAGGGGGCCACCGCGCGGGCGGGAGCCCTCATGGCCGGCCTCGGCGACGTCCTGCTCGAACCGCTCCCCGGCGGCAAACCGGGGCAGCGCCGGATCAGACCGGCGGAATGGCCGGACCCGGGATTCGCGCACGTGGGCGTACGCGGGGACCTGACCGAGCTCGCCGGGGCCCGCATGACCGACCGGGACACGTTCACCGGAAAGCTGGCCGAGCAGAAGTTCATCGACGCCGTCGCGGGGGTGATGGCGCGGCGGATGAGCACCGACGAGTCGATCGTCGTGCTGGGCGAGGACGTGCACCGGCTCAACGGCGGCACGAACGGCGCCACCCGGGGGTTGAAGGAGGCCTTCCCCGATCGCGTGCTCGGCACCCCGATCAGCGAGAACGCCTTCACCGGGCTGGCCGGCGGCATCGCCTCCGACGGGCGCTACCTGCCGGTGGCCGAGCTCATGTACGCCGACTTCATGTGGGTCGCTGCCGACCAGCTGTTCAACCAGATCGGCAAGGCCAGGCACATGTTCGGCGGCGGCGACGCCATGCCGCTGGTGCTGCGCAGCAAGGTCGCCATCGGCACCGGCTACGGCTCCCAGCACTCGATGGACCCCGCCGGGATCTTCGCCACCGCGCCGGGCTGGCGGATCGTCGCGCCCACGACGCCGTTCGACTACGTGGGGCTGATGAACACCGCCCTGCGCTGCCAGGATCCCGTCGTCGTGCTGGAGCACGTGGACCTGTACGCCGGCACGGGCGAAGGGCCGGTGGACGACCTGGACTACTGCCTGCCGGTCGGCCGGGCCGCCGTCCGCCGTCCCGGCTCGCGGCTCACCGTGCTGACCTACCTGGCGATGACCGCGTACGTGCTGCGTGCCGTCGAGTCGCTGGACCTGGACGCCGAGGTGATCGACCTGCGCTGGCTCGACCGGGCCAGCCTCGACTGGGACACGATCGGGGCGAGCGTCAGGAAGACCGGGAACGTGCTCATCGCCGAGCAGGGGCCGGTCGGGACGTCGTACGGGGGATGGCTGGCCGACGAGCTCCAGCGGCGCCTCTTCGACTGGCTGGACCAGCCGGTGCAGCGGGTGACCGGGGGCGAGGCGTCGCCGAGCATCAGCAAGGTGCTGGAGCGGGCGGCCATCGCCGAGGAGGAGGACGTGGCCGCCAAGCTCGCCGAGATGGCGGCGTACTGACCGAGAGAGCGGGTGCTGAGATGGCCAGGCTGCTGCGGATGCCGGAGGTGGCGGCGAACGCCGGTGAGGCCGTCCTTCAGGGGTGGGCGGTGGCGGTGGGCGCGGCGTTCGCGGCCGGGGACGTGATCGCGACCGTCGAGACCGACAAGGCCGTGGTCGACGTCGAGGCCGAGATCGACGGCGTGCTGCTGCGCACGGTGGCGGCCGAGGGCGCCACCGTCACGGTCGGCACGGTCATCGCCGTCCTGGGTGAGGTGGGGGAGCAGGACGAAGAGGGAAGCCCGGACGACGGCGGGCCGCCGGCCGGGGCCGTGCCGGACGCCGCAGCCGGCTCGCCCGTGCGGCTCTTCTCCAGCCCGCTGGCGCGCCGCCTGGCCAGGGAGGCGGGCGTGCCGCTGGCGGACATCACCGGCACCGGCCCGAACGGCCGGATCATCCGCCGCGACGTGGAGGCGGCCATCGAGCACCGCACCGCCGAGCCGGTGGCCGCGCGACGCGGCGTGGAGCTGGTCGCCGGGCGGCGGGAGGCCGGGCCGGTTACCGAGCGCCGGGAGGCGGAGCCGGTCGTGGAGGTCACGGGCCGGCGGGAGCGGGCGCCCACCGGCGAGATCGCGGGCGGGCGGGAGCGGGTGCCCGCCGGTGAGGTGCCGCATTCGCGGGCCCGGCGGGCGCTGGCCACCAGGCTGGCCGCGAGCAAGCGGACCGTCCCGCACTTCTACCTGCGCGGCACCGCCCACGTGGGCGAGCTGCTCAAGCTCCGCCGCCGCATCAACCGCACGGCCCCCCGCAAGGTCACCGTCAACGACCTGGTCATCAAGGCGGTGGCGCACGCGCACCAGCTCGTACCCGGGATGAACGTCATCTGGACCCCGGACGCCACCCGCTCCTTCACCACCGTGGACGTCTCCGTGGCCATCGCGGCGAAGCCGGGCGAGCTCGTCACCCCCGTGCTCAGAGCCGCCGAGCAGAAGTCCGTCCTCGCCATCTCCGCCGCCGTCAGGGACTTCGCCGACCGGGCCGCGGCGGGCCGGCTGCGCCAGGGCGAGCTGGAAGGCGGCGTCCTGACCGTGACGAACCTCGGCATGCACGGCGTGGAGGAGTTCGCCGCCATCGTCAACCCGCCCCAGTCCGCGATCCTCGCCGTCGGCGCCACCCGGCGGGAGCCCGTCGTCAAGGGCGGCAAGGTGAAGATCGGCGAGGTGATGCGGGTGACGCTGTCGGTGGATCACCGGCCCGTCGACGGCGTCGTGGCCGCCGCCTGGATGCGGGAGTTCCTAGCGCTGCTCGCCGACCCCGTCCGCATTCTCGCCTGATCGCCGGGACTGCCGGCCGGAGGGGATTGATCGGGGCGCACGGCTGCGCCTATGGTGTTAATCGTTTAACACATCTCCAAGCGAAGATGTGAGGACCATCCTCGCTCTCACCTGTCATCCGAGCCCGTAGCCCATCAAATCCCCATATCCCTGTAGGGAATGCTAGGTTATTCGACTAACATGAGACCAACAGCGCGACAAGTGGCCGAGCTGGCGAACGTGTCAGTGGCGACCGTCTCCTACGTGCTCAGCGGCCGGGACCGTCCCGTGGCCGCCGAGACGAGGCAGCGGGTGCTCGAAGCGGCCAGAGAGCTCGGCTACACGCCCAACCAGGCCGCGAGAAGCCTGCGCAAGCGCCGGACCCAGCGGGTCTGCCTGGTGCTGAGCTCGTTCGGCGGGGTGCCGACCGACGAGCGGCTGGCGACGGACCTGCACGAGATGGCGGACGCCCGCGGCTACTCCGTGGTCACGCTCGCCGTCTACTCGGAGGCCCGCGCCGCCGCCGCCATCGACGTGCTGCGCGGCGGGATCGCCGACGGCGCGCTGATCAACGTCGTCAGCGACCACCTCACCCGCGAGCTGCTCACCGGGCTGGCCGCCACCGGGCTGCCGATGGTGGTGCTCAGCAACGAGAGCGGTCTTGACGGCTGCGACGTCGTACGCACTCCCGAGGCGGAGGCGTGCGCGGAGGCGGTCGAGCACCTGCTGGCGGAGGGCCGGCGGCGCATCGCGTTCATGGCGCACCGGCACGAGCTCTACCGGGACAAACCCGCGGGGCGGCTGCTCGGTTACACGACGGCGCTCGACCGGCACGGCGTGGCCGAGCGGATCGTCACCTCGGGCGCGGACGACCGGGTGTCGGCCTACCAGACCGCCACCGAGCTCCTGAGGTCCCCCGACCGGCCCGACGCGATCTTCGCCGCCTCCGACAGGGCGGCGATCAGCGCGATCTGGGCGGCCAGGGACGCCGGGCTCGACGTGCCGGGCGACGTCGCCATCGTCGGCGCGGGCAACATCGACGAGGGTCTCATCAGCAATCCACCGCTCAGCACCGTCGGCCCGGTCAGGCACGACTACACCGACGTCGTGCGCCTGCTCTTCGACCGCCTCCAGGCCGAGGAGCCGCCGCCCGCCCGCGAGATCGTCCGCTCCTGGACCTTCGTGCGGCGGGGCTCGTCCTAGAAGGGAACCCCCGAGATGTCCTCCCACC
>NZ_VCKX01000464.1 GCF_005889725.1 Nonomuraea zeae | reverse complement strand
GATTGACCGCACCACCCTCGAACACCCTGGCCGCACCCTGCGTCAAACTCACCAACCCCGACGCGATCGCAGCCAGCTGATCAGCCCGATCAGCCGGAAAACCCGACGAAGCCGCCAACGGCAACCCGTCGGATGACACGACCACCGCGTGCGCGACACCTGGGACCGTGCCGACGAAGTCGGTGATCAGCCAGTCGACGCCGCGTGCCGCGTGGCTCAGGTCGTTCATGCGCCCTCCTTCGACGGTCGCATGAACGACATGACTGGTCGCTCGCTCATGCGCCCTCCTCCCTGTCGTTGTTCCTCGGGCTGGAGGGAAATGCCTTGCCCTCGGTGATGTCATCACGCGCTGCCCGGAAGCCCTGCTGGAAGCTCGATAGCCGGTTACGGATCCGGTCCGGTGACACCGACGGCATCGGTGTCACGCCCTTCGGCGACGACGACGTGTCCGCCGAACCCGGCACGAGGTTGGCCTTGGGCACCCGCTTGGGCAGCCCGGCCGCCGTCGAACCGTCACGTACCGGCTCCACCACGGCCTCGGCCGCGCTCCAGCCCTCGTCCGCCTTGGAGGAGCCCCAGCTCGCGCCGTTCTCGTTGCGCCCGAACCAGGCGGACTCGACCGCGGCGAAGATGGGCAGGTACTCGTCTCCCGCCGAGGCGGGCGCCGCGGACGGGATCGCTCCAGGGCTCCCGGAGTCGGTCTCGGGGAAGCCCAGGCCCGGCCGCTGCGGCGGCGGCATCCCGTCGTAGCCCCAGTTGCCCGGCTGGTCGGGCGTGGGGCGCTTGGGCAGGCCGCGATCGCCGTTCCAGGCGGGTCCGCGTGGCGGCACCCAGACGTCGGGGTTGTCGTTGCCACCCGCGCGCAGGTCGTGGGCCCGGCCGTTGTTGTCGCGGGGGTCGACGGGCCAGCCGTTGTTGTCGGACGGCCCCCACTGGGGCAGGGACGGCCAGTTGCCGCCGGCCTCAGGGTTGGAGGGGAAGGACGGATGGGCCGGGCCCATCTGGTAGGTGGGCTGGGGCCAGTCGCCGGCCGGCGTACCGGTCTGCGGCCAGTCCGCGGCCGGTGGCGGAGCAGCCGGCCAGTCGGTGGCCGGCGGCGCGCTGTGCGGCCCCGAGTACGGCTCGTCCTTGGGTCCACCGCCCGCGCCGGCGAAGGCGGGCGGCTGGGCGCCGGTCACCGGCGAGGGGCCGGAGAACGACGGGGTGCCGGAGAAGGAGGGCGTGCCGGAGAAGGTGGGCGCCTGCGAGCCGAGCATGTTCTCCGGGATGAGCACCATGGCGGTCAGGCCGCCCGAGCTGTGCGGGCGTAACTGCACCCGGATGCCGTGGCGGTGGGCCAGCCTGGCGACCACGAACAGGCCCATGCGGCGCGACACCGACACGTCCACGGAGGGCGCGTCCGTCAGCCGCTCGTTGGCCTGCACCAGCTCTTCCTGGGTCATGCCGATGCCGGAGTCGGTGATCGACAGCATCACGCCGCCGCCGTCGATCCGGCTGCCCGACACCGTCACCCTGGTCTCGCGCGGTGAGAACGACAGCGCGTTCTCGACCACTTCGGCGAGCAGGTGGATGACGTCGTTGACGGCCTGGCCGGCCACCGAGACGCCGTCGGGCACCTGGAGCACCACGCGCTCGTAGTTCTCGACCTCCGACAGCGAGGCCCGCGCCACGTCCACCAGCTTGACCGGCTGGCTCCACCGCCGCGGCGGATCCTGACCCGCCAGCACCAGCAGGTTCTCACTGTTACGCCGCATACGCGTGGCCAGATGGTCCAGCTTGAACAGGTTCCCGAGCCGCAGTTCGTCCTGCTCGCCCTGCTCCAGCCCGTCGATCAAGGTGATCTGCCGCTCAACCAGCGTCTGACTACGCCGCGACAGGTTCACGAACATCGCATTCACATTGCTGCGCAGCCGCGACTCCTCACCCGCCAGCCGCACCGCCTCACGGTGCACCTCGTCGAACGCCCGCGCGACCTCGCCGATCTCGTCGTGCGTGTCCACGCCGATCGGGATCACGGGGCCGACCGTGCCGTCGCCGCTCTCGCGGAGCTGCCGCACGGTCTCCGGCAGCCGGTTGCCCGCGATGTCGAGCGCCTCGCCGCGCAGCTTGCGCAGCGGCCTGATGAGCGAGCGGGCGATGAGCGAGATGATCGCGAGGACCACCAGCAACAGCAGCAGGATGAGGCCGCCGGAGATCAGCGCCGAGCGGTTGGCGCCCTCCTCCAGGGCCCTGGCCCGCAGGATGACGGAGGAGGACAGGTCCTTCTCCACGCTGCGCAGCGCGTCGATCTTGCCGGTGCTGACGTCGAACCACGTGGCCACGTCCCTGTCGGGCCGCAGGCCGATGCTCAGCTCCTTGGCCTCGGCGGCCTGCGCCATGGCCCGCAGCCGGAACAGGTCGGTCTGGTCGACGTCCCTGCCCACGACCGTGTTGCGATAGAGCTCCAGCTGGTCGAGGTTGGCCAGGGTGCCGAACAGCGTCTCCTCGCTCTCCTCACGCGACTTGGCGTCGGTGAGCGCGTCGAGCTCGCCGCTGTCGAAGCCCTTGTTGTCCAGCGCGCTGGCCAGGATGCCGCGCTGCTTGGACGCCTGCTCCTTGGCCCGCGCGATCGCGGCCATGGAGCTGGCACTGTGCGAGACCTGATCGTCCACCGCGACCTGGCCGACCTGGTCGTGGAACTGCAGCAGGGTCGCGATGATCTGCGAGTACTTCTGGATCATGGGCAGCGGCTGGATCTTCCCGTTGACCGCCGTCTCGCGCAGCGTCGGGATCTCCTCCAGGCGCCGCAGCACTGGTCGTATGGCTTCCGGATGCGTGTCGGTGAGCGCCTGCGCCCGCTGCTTGGCCTCGTCGATGAGGCCGTTCACCCCGCTGTAGGTGGTGCGCAGCTGGGCCTCGCGGCTCTCGGGCCGGCCCTGGGCGATGTAGAGGGCGGTCTCGTCGCGTTCGAAGGACAGCTCGTGCGTGACGGCCCCGAGCTGTTCGCTCAGCTCGGCGACCTCACGAAGGGTCTGGTACGTGTTGGCGTCGCTGAGCGAGGTGATCACGTTCAGCCCGCCCAGACCCACGGCCACGGCCGTGGGAACGACGATCAGCGCGACAAGACGCGATCGCACGTGCCAGTTGCCGAGCCCGAACCTGTTGGAGGTAGGTTTCGACAGCTTTTGCTTCTGATGCCCGTGCGGCTCGCGGTCAGCGGAAGCTTCAGCGCTCTGCGTTCTCACTTGCCTTCGCAACCTCTCGCCCCGGAGGGGAATTCTCGGTGACCATGCAGGTAAATGCACGTGGGGCAATATGTACATCGAGATAAGCGTCATTTGAGCACAGGGGTTGGCGAGGGCCAACCACCACTAGTGCCCCGATGAGGTGTTTATCCCTGATTGTCCAGAAAATTCAACAGAATCAATACATGACGTTCTATCTGGCGAAACAGGCAATGACAGGCCGTTCCACGTGCCGCTTCCGGACCCGCGGAAAAGATCAAATGACTTTGCCTCATCAGTAACTGAAGTCCCGCTCGCCACCTCCTTTCACAAAACGGACAAACATTAGGATTCTTACCGGTCGTCAAATTTTCACGATATAGCGGCAACCCGACATTGCAACCACAAGTGTGAGCTTCGCGATAAAGACCGGCAATTTGGTGCTACGGTCGAGCCCTGTTGTGCGTCAGGCACACAGCCCCCGGGAGCAGAAGCCACCCGGTCCCCCCCTGGCTCCATCTGAAGGGAGTCCCTGACATGAGGCTTGGCCGTTCCGCCAGGGCCGCCATCATCGGGTTCGCTTTGACACTCGGCGCCGCGGCGTGCAGCAACGGCGGCACCACGACCGCCAGCAATCCGCCGTCCGCATCCGCGAGCGGCGGTCTGGAGAAGACAAAGCTCAAGATCGCAACTCTGCCGGCCATCGACAGCGCCGCTCTCTACGTGGCCATCGACCAGAAGCTCTTCGAGCAGGAGGGCCTGGAGGTCACTCCGCAGGTCGTCCAGGCCGCGCCGGAAGCCATCCCCATGTTGCTGAACGGCGAGATCGACGCCATGTTCGGCAACTACGTGTCCATGTTCGCCGCACACGACAAGCAGGCACTGAAGCTGCGCATCCTGGCCGAGGGCTCTCGCGCAGCCCCCGACTCGCTCAGCATCATGGCCCTGCCCGGCTCGCCCATCAAGACGGCCAAGGACCTCGAAGGCAAGACGATCAACGTGAACGTCCTGCACAACTTCCAGGAGCTGGCGCTGACCCAGGTGCTCAAGGCCAACAACGTCGATCCGGGCACGATCAAATACGTCCCGGTGACGTTCCAGAACATCATGTCCTCGTGGAAGGGCGGCCAGATCGACGCCGCCTACCTGGGCGAGCCGATGGTCACCGCGGCCACCTCGTCGATGGGCGCCCGCAAGATCCTCGACCCGGCGTCCGGGCCCGCGGCGGAGTTCCCCATCTCCGGCTACGTCAGCACGCAGGAGTGGTACGACAAGAACGCGAAGGTCTCCGCGGCCTTCCAGCGGGCCATCCACAACGCGGCCAAGCTGATGGAGAACAACCGTGAGGTCGTGGCCAAGGTGCTGCCGACCTTCACCCAGATCGACGCCGCCACGGCGGCCACCGTCACCTTCCCGTACTTCTCCAGCAACGACAATCCGGTCCGCCTCCAGCGGGTGGCCGACTGGATGCTGGAGGCCAAGTGGCTCACGAAGGCGATCGACGTCAAGTCGCTGATGTCGCCCACCACCTCCGGGTGAGCGCTCAGAGCCTGGCGCCCGTCCGCCCGGCGGCCATCGCCACGCGCTGGTCACGCCGGGCGGCGGGGGTCTTCGCCTTCGCCGCGCTGATCGAGCTGCTCAGCCGTACCGGCCTGGTCGATCCCGAGATCCTGCCGCCCGCCACGGAGATCGTGGGGCGGGCGATGACGCTGGTGTCCGACCCCGCCTTCCGCGCGCACGCTCTGACGAGCCTGCTCGCCTGGGCGATCGGACTCGGGCTCGCGACCGCGCTCGCGGTGCCGCTCGGGCTGCTGCTCGGCAGCGTGCCGGTCATCGACGCCGCCACCCGCTCGGTGGTGGAGTTCCTGCGGCCGATCCCGTCCGTGGCGCTGATCCCGCTGGTGGCGCTGGTGATCGGGACGGGCCTGCAACTGCGGGTCACGCTGGTGGTCTACGCCTCCCTGTGGCCCATCCTCTACAACACGATGTACGGCCTGCGCGGCGTCGACCCCGTGGCCAAGGAGTCGCTGCGCTCCTACGGCTTCGGCCCGCTGTCCGTGCTGCTGCGCGTGTCCCTGCCGTCGTCGGCGCCGTTCATCACGACCGGGTTCCGGCTGGCCGCGGGGGTCGCGCTCATCCTGACCGTCAGCACCGAGATCGTGGCCGGCCGGGGTGAGGGCATCGGCGTGTTCATCTTCTTCGCCGGCATCGCCGTGCCCGCGCGGATGGCCGACATCCTCGCGGGGGTGTTCTGGGTGGGCCTGTTCGGGGTCCTGGTGAACGCCCTCCTGGTCGCTGGCGAGCGCCGGGCGTTCCGCTGGCACCACGCGCGATTGGGAGAACAGGGATGAAGACCTCGGCTCGCCTCGCCCCGAGAGCCGCCGTCGCATCGCCCGGCGAGCCGCGGCGGGCCCCGGTCCGGCGCGGGAGGGGCCTGGCGCGCGCGGCGTTCCGGTGGCTGGTGCTGGTCGTGCTGGTCCTCGCCTGGGAGACGGCGACCAGGGTGGCCGGCAGCACGTTCTTCCCGCCGCCCAGCACGATCGTGACGCGGATGCACGCGATGTGGTTCTCCGGCCCGCCCGGCCGGTTGTTCCTGACGGACATGGCCGTGGACAACATCCTGCCGAGCCTCGGCAGGATGGCCGGCGGGTTCGCCGGGGGCGCGCTGGCCGGGGTGGCGCTCGGGCTGGCGCTGGGGCTGTCCGCCAGGGCCTACGACTACCTCGACGGGGTGCTGCAGTTCCTGCGGGCGATCCCGCCGCCCGCGCTGGTGACGGTGTTCCTGGTGCTGTTCGGGTTCGGGCTGAAGATGCAGCTGGCGTTCATCATGTTCAGCATCGTGTGGCCGGTGCTGCTCAACACCGCCGACGGCGCCCGCTCGGTCGAGCCGCTGCACCTGCAGACGTGCCAGGTGTTCCGGCTGTCGAGGGCCGAGCGCCTGCGCCGGGTGATCATCCCGTCGGCGCTGCCCAAGATGTTCGCGGGCCTGCGGCTGGCGCTGTCGCTCTCGCTGATCGTCATGGTGTTCTCCGAGCTGCTGCCCGGCACCACGAGCGGTATCGGGTTCCAGCTCACCGACGCGTACTCGACGTTCGACCTGCCTGCCATGTGGGCGGCGATCGTGCTGCTCGGGGTGCTGGGATACCTGTTCAACGAGGTGTTCCTGGTCGTCGAGCGCCGGGTGCTGGCCTGGCACCACGCCGCCCAGCAACTGGTCGGCTAGAGTCCCCGTTGGCCTCGCGGGGCCGGTGATCTGGTCGATCCGATGGGGGCATCGTGAAGACGATGATCGTGGGCGGCGGCATCGGGGGGCTCGGCGCGGCACTCAGCCTGCGGGCGGCCGGGCTGGAGTGCGTGGTCGTGGAGGCCGCCGCCGCGCTGCGGCCGCTCGGGGTGGGCATCAACCTGCAGCCGCACGCCGTGCGCGAGCTGACCGAGCTCGGGCTGGGCGGCGTGCTGGCCGGGCTGGGGGTGGAGACGAGCTTCATGACGTTCGCCGACCGGCACGGCAACGTCATCCTGGCGCTGCCCCGCGGGCGCTCGGCCGGCTACCGGTGGCCCCAGTACAGCATCCACCGGGGCGAGCTGCAGATGGCGCTGCTCGCGGCGGTCGAGGCGCGGGGCGTGCCGGTGCGCACGGGGGTCAGGTTCGAGGGGTTCGAGCAGGACGGCGACGGGGTGACCGTCACGCTGCGGCGGGGCGGGCG
>NZ_VCKX01000463.1 GCF_005889725.1 Nonomuraea zeae | reverse complement strand
CCCCGACCCCGACCGCCACCGCGACGACCAAGGGTCTTTTCACGCCCCTGAAGTACAAGCTCAGCCTCAAGGGCCAGCGGCAGCAGACCAACTACTTCTGCGTGCCCGCCTCGTCCTCGATGAGCCTGTCGACCTTCGGCATCAGCGTCAGCCAGTCGACCCTGGCCAAGAAGATGAAGACGACCGCCTCCGCGGGCACCAAGGGCTCGAACGCCCTGCCGGTGATCAACGCCTACGTGAAGTCGCGCGGCTACAAGTACACGAGCCCGACCGACGCGGACGGCAACGCGATCGTGCTCATGAACCGGGTCTCCGGGAACATCGGCGACCTGCACCGGGCGCCCGTGCTCGCGGTGTGGATGGAGAAGCTGCCCTGGAACAAGGGCAAGATCAAGGGCACCAAGGTGGGCCACGCGATCATCGCCTACGGCTACGACAAGACTGCGGGCACCATCACGGTCTACGACCCGTGGAAGCCGACCGGCGGCGCCCACACCATCAGCGCCGCCACCTTGGCGGGCATCCTCCAGCCGGCAGGCAACATGTACTACCTCTCCAAGCTCTGACGCCGGCCTCATCGGCACACTAGGTCGCGCGGATGCCCTCCGCGACCTTCCTCAGCTCGCTCAGTCCGTCGATCTCCTTGGCGTATCCGGGGCTGATGCACACCTCGACGGCCAAGTCGTCACGGAGCTTCCAGATGATCGTGGGCGTGCTCGGCCCGCCGGCGGCGCCGGAGTCGCCGTGCTTCGACAGCCGTGCCGGTCTGCCGCCGATGTCCGTGGTTCCGCCGGCTCGCGTGCCAGCCGGCGGGCAGCCGGTCCGGATCCCAGGTGTCCGCGATCCGGTTGAGAGGCTCCAGTCCTGCCAGGGTGAGGACGACCGTGGCGATCACCAGGAGCAGGGCTGCCAGGCTGGCGCCGAAGACGAGCCAGCCGCGCTGCCACGACAGGACCGTCACGACGAACGTGGCCGCGATGCCGGGCAGAAGGAGCGGCGGCATGCGACGGCCGTAGTCGGCGTTGAGTGCCTGCCAGTACGTGACGTACGCGGGCCCCGGCATCCGGGCCACGGACGGGGCGAGCACCACGAAGAAGACGCCCCCTGCGTACAGGCCGGCCAGCAGCAGCGCGGCCATCCGGAACGCGGTGAGAACCAGGGACACCATGCGCCCTTCCATCGCCAAGCTTTGGTTAGATCTGTACTTTTTCATTAGAGGTGTCTCTAGTCAATATACTTCTGGAATCATGGTCCCGATGGCTGAGCAGAGGAAGCGGCGGGCCTACTCCAGCGCCCTGCGTCAGGAGCACGCCCAGGTCACGCGACAGAAGATCGCGACGGCGGCGCGGGAGCTGATGGTCGGAAAGGGCTATGCCGACACGACCATGGCCGAGGTGGCACGTGACGCCGGCGTGGCCGTCCAGACGCTGTACACGTCCTGCCCCGGCGGCAAACCCGCGCTGGCCAAGCTCGTCTACGACATCGCGCTGGCCGGGGACGCCGAGCCCCGGCCGCAGAGCGACCGCCCCGAGGTCCAGGCGATCATCGATGAGCCGGATCCCGCGCGCAAGCTGGCCCGGTACGCCGCCATGGCCACCGCGATCCACCAGCGCATCAAGCCCGTACACCGCGTCCTGCGCGAGGCGGCCGCCGCCTCCCCGGCCGATGCGGGCCTCCAGCAGATGCTGGCCGGCATCGAACGGGAAAGGCTGGCGGGCAGCCGCGGACCGGCCGAGCACCTCCATGCTCTCGGAGCGCTGCGCCCGGACCTTCCACCGGGCCGGGCGGCCGCGCAGATCTACGCGCTCACCTCGACGGAGACTTTCGAGAAACTGACCGAGGTGTGCGAATGGAGCGCGGCCGAGTACGAGGAATGGCTCGCCGCGACGCTCGCGGCGACCCTGCTCTGACATGACCCCCTTGGGCGCCGGCGGTCATGGTGGAGCGGCCGGCTGCGAGCGGGTCAGCCGATGGAGAGCAAGCCCGCTTCGACGACGCGGCGGCCGAAGGGGCGGGCCAGCTCCGCGAGGCGTTCGCAGCCGTCCTCGCCCAGCGCCGAGTAGGCGGGCATGGCGAGGGCGTCGGTGCGGTCCTCGATGTGCTGGCGCAGGGCCTTGCCCTCCGTGCTGAGGGCGTCGCCGTCGAGGAGGCCCCGGGCGCGCAGGCGTTCGTCGGCGGCGGTCCAGTCCTCTTCCGGCCAGGCGCGGCTGAATTTGAGGAACGCGGTGGGGACGTCGCCGGAGGCGGCGTGGAGCACCAGGGCTTCGACGCCGGTTACGCCCTCGGCGAGCAGGGTGGCCACGTGGCCGTCGCCCCTGAACTCGCGCAGCAGGGTCTGTGCGTGCCAGAGCTGCAGGAGCGGGTCGTCGGGCCAGGGGAGGGTGGCGTGGGCGGCGAAGAGCGGGCGACCCTGGGGGTGGTCGCAGGCCGCTTCGGCGGCGCGGCGGGCCAGCGCGAGGGTGGCGTCCAGGTCGGGGACCTCGTGGAGGCCGCCTCTGCGCAGGGCTTCACCTGCGGCTTCCCGCCGGGCCTGGAGCACCTGGTCCGGGGTGGTCGTGTCCCAGGCGGTGGCCATCGAGCGGCGTACGAGGTCGGGGCAGAAGTTGTAGAACGTGGCGATCACGACGTCGGCGGTGGCGCGGCCGAAGGCGGCGCTCCGGGAGGCGAAATAGCCGGACCTGCCGGTCAGGCCAAGTGCGGTGTAGCGGTTGGCGGCTTCCGGCACGAAGTAGATCATTCCGTGCAGGGGCTCCAGGCGGCGCCAGGCGCTGCGGGCTGCGGTCGTTCTCACGGCTCAGGCCTCCGTCGGATTGTCGATCGGGGTGGCGAACCGGGGCTGCGTCAGGGTGTCGACGAACTGCGACATTCCGGCCAGCCAGCGGTCCGGGTCGTCGGACTTGCGGCGTGCGTACTCCGCCACCTCGGGGTGGGGGAAGATGTGGAAACGCTCTGCTTCGAGGCCCTCGACGACCGCGGTCGCCACGTCGGACGGGTCGAGGATGACCCCCGAGGCGGCGACGGCTCTGGCCGTGACGTGGTCCTCCTGGATGCCGTGCGCCAGCATGGCGGTGCGGACGCCCTGGGGGCACAGGACGCTGACCTTGACGCCCTTGGTGGCGTAGTGGATGGACACCCACTCCGCGAACGCGATCGCCGCCGCCTTCGTCACCGCGTACGGCGCGTCGCCGGGGCAGCTGATCAGGCCGGCGGCCGAGCAGGTGTTGAGCAGGTAGCCGCCGCCGCGGGCGATCATGGATGGTACGACGGCGCGGGCGGCGTAGACGTGGGCCAGGACGTTGACCGCGTACAGGCTGGTCCACTCCTGTTCTGGGGCGTCGAGGCCGTGGCCGCCGATGATCCCGGCGTTCGAGCAGAACAGGTCGACCGGGCCGAACGGGGTGTTCGCCAGTGCGGCGACCTGCGGCTCCGAAGACACGTCCACCTGTACGGCCGTCGCGCGGTCGCCGATCTCCCCGGCCACCGCCTGGGCTCCGGCCTCGTCGAGGTCGGCGACGACCACGCCGACCGCGCCCTCGGCGGCGAACCTGAGGGCCAGTGCCCGGCCGATTCCGCTCGCCCCGCCGGTGACGACGACGACCTTGTCCCGAACCCTCATAAATCGCCCCTTCTGACCGACCAGCCGGTATCAGAACATGATTCTACTGCGGCGGGTTGCGATCAGATGAGAGGTTTCTCATCTGGGCTTCAGCGTGGTCTCCTCGAAGGGCGTCAAGGTCAAGCTCATGAAACATCGGGGAGCGATGATCCTGCTGTCCTTGGGGGTGGCGGCGGCCGGGTTCATGTCCATGGGGCTGGTGCGGGCCGCCGATGAGCGGCCTGAGCTGGGCGGGCCCGTCGTGGTGTCGTCCTCCCCCAAGGTGAGCGGGCCTTCCCCCGAGAGCGGGCCTTCCCCCGAGGAGGGCGCGCCTGCCACGCCGGCTCCGCGCAGGCGCGAGGAGCCGGGCGCGGTCGTGGAGAGCGACCGGCCCGCCGAGTCGGGCTCGCCCTCGGCGCAGAAGAGCGCGCAGCCGAGCGGGAGCGAGCGGCCGGCGTCCCGCAGGACGAAGGCTGAGCCGGTCAATCCGCCGTCGCCGAGGCCAGGGGGCGACGACGAGCACGATGATGATGGTGGTGGAGACGACGATGGAGACGACTGATCGGGAGGTCGCATGCGGGTGAGCGCCCGCGCCCGGATCGTGGGCTGGATGCTCGCCGTCGTCGGCCTCGCCCTGTCGGTCTCGATCTTCGTGACCTGGACGATCCTGCTGACCCGCCTCGACCACCGGATAGATCTCGAGCTCACCAACGAGGTCGAGAAGCTGCGCCGCTACGCCCCGACCGCGCTCGATCCGAAGACCGGACACCCGGTCACCAACGTGGAAGACCTGCTCGCGGGATACCTGGCGCTCAACGCCCCCGACCGGTGGGAGACCTTCTTCAGCATCGTCGACGGCAACGCCAGCAAGATTCACGGCGTCCCGCCGCCGGTCCGCCTCGACACCGACGAGCGGCTCGTCGCCCGGATGGCCACGGCCACCAAGCCGCAGAGCGCCGAGGTCGAGACCGCCGCGGGAACGGTCCATTACGCGGTCATCCCGGTCACCGTGGCCGCCGATCGCCGCCCTGGCCACTTCGTCGTGGCGATCCTCTACGACCAGCACCGTGCGGAGATCGTGGACGCGGTGCGGGCCCTCGGCCTGTCCGCGCTGGCCGCGCTGGTGTTAGCGGGGGCCGCGGGGTGGTTCGTGGCCGGGCGGGTGCTGGCGCCGGTCCGGCTGGTCAGCCAGACGGCCGAGCAGATCAGCGACTCCACCGACCTGACCCGCCGGCTCGACGTGCCCGGCGACGACGACGTGGCCGCGCTGGCCGCGACGTTCAACCACATGCTCGACCGGCTGGAGCAGGCCTTCGTCGTGCAACGGCACTTCATGGACGACGCCGGCCACGAGCTGCGCACCCCGATCACCGTCATCCGCGGACATCTGGAGCTCATGGGTGACGACCCGGCCGACCGAGCGGAGACCCTCGCCCTGGTCACCGACGAGCTCGACCGGATGAACCGCATCGTCGACGACCTCCTCACCTTGGCCAAGGCCGAGCAGCCGGGGTTCCTGGCACTGGACGACGTCGAGCTGGCCGACCTCACGGTCAGCGTGGTGGCCAAGGCCCGCGCGCTGGGCGAGCGTCGGTGGCGGGTGGACGAGGTGGCCGAGGCCCGCGTGCCGGCCGACCGCCAGCGGCTCACGCAGGCGCTCATGCAGCTGGTGGCCAACGCCGTCCGCCACACCACCGACGACGACCTGATCGCCGTCGGCTCCGCCGTCCGCGACGGGTGGGTCGAGCTGTGGGTACGCGACAGCGGGCCCGGCGTGGCCCCGGCCGATCGCGAACGGATCTTCGGGCGCTTCATCCGCGGCGCGGGCCGCACCGGGACCCATGACGGGGCCGGTCTGGGGCTGGCCATCGTCAGGTCCATCGCGGAGGCGCACGGCGGCAACGTGAAGGTGACCGAGGCTCCCGGGGGCGGAGCCTGTTTTGTCATGTCCATCCCGCTGTGGGAGCTGTGGGAGGTGCGGTGAACCGTATTCTGATCGCCGAGGACGAAGCCAGGATCGCGTCCTTCGTGGAGAAGGGGCTGCGGGCCAACGGCTTCGTGACCGCCGTGGCCGGGGACGGGGTGGCGGCTCACGACCTGGCCTGCGCGGGCGGGTTCGACCTGCTCATCCTGGACATCGGCCTGCCACTGACCGATGGGTTCACCGTGTTGCGGCGGCTGCGCGAGTCCATGGTGACCATACCGGTGATCATCCTGACCGCCCGTGACAGTGTGAGCGACACGGTGGCCGGGCTGGAGGGCGGTGCCGACGACTACATCGCCAAGCCCTTCGCCTTCGAGGAGCTGCTGGCGAGGGTGCGGTTGCGGCTGCGGGCCGATCGCGCGCCCGAGGTGACCGTGCTGCGCGTGTCGGATTTGTCGCTCGATCTGCGGGCCAGACGGGCTTATGTGGGCGATCGGGCGGTGGATTTGTCGACGCGGGAGTTCGCGCTGGCGGAGATCTTCTGCCGTCATCCCGATCAGGTGCTGACCAGGGAGCAGCTGCTCAGCCACGTGTGGGGGTTCGATTTCGACCCGGGCTCCAACGTGGTGGACGTCTACGTGCGTTACCTGCGGCGCAAGATCGGCGCGGAGCGGATCGAGACCGTCCGGGGGACGGGCTACCGCATGAGAGTCGCCTAATCATCAGCTCACGGTCGCTTCACGGCCCGCCGGCAGGCTGTCGTCGAGAGGTCGAGAGATCGATGGAGGGGGGCGGTTGTGACAACCGGGCTGGTGATGGATCTCGTGGCGATCGTCGTGTTGGCCTACGGACTCTACTATCGGCGCCACCATCGGCGTGATCTGCTGTTCGCCTACATCGCGCTCAATGTGGGGATCTTCGCGGTGGTGTCGCTGCTGCTGGTGCAGCGGGTGGACATCGCGGTCGGGTTCGGGCTGTTCGGGGTGCTGTCGATCATCCGCCTCCGGTCCAGCGAGATCACCCAGGAAGAGATCGCCTACTACTTCGTCGCGCTCGTGCTGGGCCTGGTCAACGGCATCGCGGGGGCGTGGCCGATGACGTCGCTCCTGCTGAACGGGGTGCTGCTGGCGGTGATGTACCTCGCCGATCATCCCGGGCTGCTCGGGCGCACCCGGCACCAGGTGGTGACGCTGGACGTGGTGCATTCTGACCCGGCGATGCTGCGGGTGGATCTGGAGAGCCGGCTGCGGGCTCGGGTCCTGCACTGCGTGGTCACCCAGGTGGATTACGTCCGGGATGTGACCGTGGTGGACGTCCGGTACGTGGTTCCGAATCCGCGCGTGGGGGTGCGGTGAGAGGAAGCCGGGGTGCTCGGGGGTGCGGCTGTCTCT
>NZ_VCKX01000462.1 GCF_005889725.1 Nonomuraea zeae | reverse complement strand
GCGGTGGGCCTGGCCAGGCTGCCGTTCCTGCGTACTCAGGCGGAGGCCGGCCCCGGGGGCGGGAACCGGGTCGTGTTCGCCACCCAGGCGAAGGTGCCGCGCGAGCGGGAGCAGCGCGAGCGGATCCTGCTGGCGCTGGCCGAGCTGGCCGGGCGGCGTCCCGACCTGGACGTGGTGGTCAAGCTGCGGGCGCTGGAGGGCGAGCGGCAGACCCACAACGAGCGGCACCACTACCAGCGGCTGTGGCGCGAGATGGGGGAGCCCGGCCGGCTCGCGTTCGCCGCCGGGCCGATGCACGAGCAGCTCGGCCGGGCGGCCGGGTTCGTCACGGTGAGCTCGACGGCGGCGCTGGAGGCGATCGCGCTCGGCGTGCCCTCGCTGGTGCTGAGCGACTTCGGCGTGAGCGCCGAGATGATCAACCTGGTGTTCGAGGGCAGCGGCCTGCTGGGCACGCTCGGCGAGCTGGCCGATGGCGGTTTCCGCACGGCCGCGGCGGAGTGGTGCGCGGCCAACTACTTCCATCCCGCCGAGCGCGGCGACTGGACGGGGCTGCTGACGGGGCTGGTGATCGCCCGGCCGCGGATGCCGGCCAGGTCGCTGCTCGACGGCCCCGAGCACGCCGCCGCGCGGCGCCGGGCCAGGCTGCGGGTGGAGGTCCCGCCCACGATGCTACGGGCGGGCTACCGGGCCAAGCGGCGGATGCGCCGCTACCTCAAAGCCCTCTCCTGAGCCCTCGAAGCTCGCTCCCGAGCCGCCGAAGCTCGCTCCCGAGCCTTCGACGCTCTCTCCCGAACCGGAACGAAAAGGCGAACGGGCCCTTCCCCGAGGGGAGGGCCCGTGATCAGATCGCGGACCGGATCTTCTTCCGGAGCCGGGACAAAGTCCCCGGCTTGGCCAGGAACCCCAGCGTCTCCAGCCGCTTGCGCTTGAAATAGCGCGGATCGAATTCGATGCTCGCCGGCCGCAGCTCTGGATAGGTGTCGGCCTGCATGCAGTAGCCGACCGCCCGGACCAGCGCCGGCAGGTCCACGGCCGGGGGCGCGGCGATCTCGCCGGTGGCCGACAGCCGGGGCAGCAGCGCGTCCACGATCGTGGCCGGGACGCGGTTGCTGTTCTCGTACGGGGTGAGCCGGTCGAGCACCAGATCGGCCCCGTACGAGGCCACCTTCAGCCCGAAATAGCGTTGCGCGGTCACCAGGCCGGTGGAGAAGCAGCCCACGACCAGCTCCGGCCGCAGCGCCGCGAAGCACACCTCGGCCGGCACGCTCTCCGCGGCAACCGACAGCCGCACGCCCATCGGCTCGGCCGCGGCCCGCAGGAGCTGGGCGTGCCGCCGCCCGGCGGCCGGATGCGGCTTGAAGACGATCTCCGAGTAGCCCCGGGCGGCCAGCGCCTTGAGCATCGTCTCGTGCAGCGCCGCCTCCTCCTCAGGCGTGACGATCTCCAGCGCCGACAGGTACTGGCCGAGGATCACCGCCCGGCCGGGCAGCATGTCGGGGGCGGTGGCGGTCACCTCGTGCACGACCGACAGGAACCGCTCCTCGGGCAGGATGGCGGGGGCGACGCCGTACTCGCTGAGCAGCAGCGGCGTCAGGCCCGGCACCAGGTCCAAATGCAGCAGCCGCCCGATGCGGCGGAAGATCTCGGCGGGCAGCGGGTCGCGGGTCGGCCCGTAGCTCATCAGCCCGTCGGAGTAGACCGTGATCGGGCAGTCGCGCACCAGCCCGGCGATCGTCCGCGCGGGCGGCACCGCGATCGACTCCAGCACCAGCTCCTCGACGCCGTCGAGCCCGAAACGGGAGCGGATGAGCCGCTCGAACATCGGCACCTCGATGACCCGCGCCCGCCAGTCGGACGGGTGCAGGGGGGCGATGAGCTCGTTCCAGGAGTGCACCTCGTCGAAACGCGAGCGCAGCACGGCGAAGCCGGGCGTCCTGTCGAGGGGGGCCGAGACCTCGGGGATGGCCGCGTTGTTCGACACGATGAGGACGCGGCGGCCGTCCCCGAACCGGCCGTCGTCGATGGCGGCGGCCAGTGACATCGCCCCGAACAACGTCGAGGCGTAGAAGACCTTCACCTATGTCTCCTCCCGGTCGCGGCGGAGCCGGACGTGCGGGGTGGGGGGCAGGTCGGGCACCAGGGCCCGCAGCGTCGCCTCGCGTTCGACGGACATCCGCGCCACCGAGCCGGCCACCAGCTCCGCGGGCAGCCCGCGCACCATCTGCGCGCCGCGTTCCTCGAAGCGGGCCCGCAGCGCGGGCGTGAACCGGTCGGCGATCTCCAGATGGTGGCCGAGCAGCGCGCAGAAGTTGCGCACCGCCTTGGGCAGGAACTCGGCCTCCAGGTCCTTGAACACCAGGTCGAACGCGTCGAAGAAGTGGAGCTGGCGCTCGTCGCCCACCTGCGTCAGCGATCCGGACACCAGCCGCCGGTAGAAGAGCCCGGCCATCGACACCACCGCGAAGGTGGCGGCCTCCCGGTGCAGCCGCCAGATCCACGGCCGGTCCTCGGCGGTGTGCAGGGAGCCGGGGAAGTGCAGCAGGTCGCGCAGGGAGCGGCGGTAGATCCCGGCCCAGGCGTACGGGTAGTCCACCATGGTCCGCACGCCCGCGGGCAGGATCGCGTCGCGCGGGTCGAGCACCACGCCGCGCCAGGCCAGCGGGGCGCGGTGCACGACCCGCTTGCGGCCCTCGACCTGGACGTGGTCCACGCGGACGAAGTCGCAGCCGAGCCCGTCGATGGCCTCGACCAGCCGGGTCAGGTAGCCGGGGGCGAGCCAGTCGTCGCCGTCCATGAACGTGACGTACCGGCCGGTCGCGGCCGACAGGCCCGTGTTGCGCGCGTCCGCCAGCCCCACGGGCGCGGGGTTGCGCAGCACGGTCAGCCCAGGGAGGTCACCGGCGAAGTCGCCGATGATGTCTCCCGTGGCGTCCACGGACCCGTCGTCCACGACGATGAACTCGAAGTCGTGCCGTGCGTTGTGGCAGAGCGAGGCGAGCGCGTCGGCGATGAAACGCTCGCCGTCCCGCACCGGCACGACGACCGAGAGGGTGATCAATGTGAGTTTCTCCTGGTACGAGCGGGTCAGACGGTCACCCGGCGCAGGCGGGCCTTCGGGGCCTCCTCGCCGGGGAAGACGCGCTTGACGCCGTCGCCCATGGCCTGCTCGATGATGCGGATGTCGCGTACCAGGTGCTCCAGCCCGGACGGTTCGAGCGAGGCGGCGTGGTCGGAGCCCCACATGGTCCGGTCGAGCGTGATGTGCCGCTCCACGCAGACCGCGCCGAGCGTGACGGCCGCCAGCGAGATCTGCAGGCCGCGCTCGTGCCCCGAGTAGCCGACCGGGACGCCGTAGCGCTCCTTGAGCGTGGTGATCGTGCGCAGGTTCGCCTCCTCGGGAGGCAGCGGGTACGTCGAGGTCGCGTGCATCATGATCAGCTTGTCGGTGCCGAGGATGTCGACGGCCTGGTCGATCTCGGACAGCGTGGACATGCCGGTCGACAGGATGAGCGGCTTGCCGGTCGCGGCCAGGGTGCGCAGCAGCTCGTGGTCGGCGACGCTGGCCGAGGCCACCTTGTGCACCGGGACGTCCATCTCCTCCAGGAACGCGACGGAGGGCACGTCCCACGGCGAGGCGAACCAGTGCAGCCCGCGCTCATCACAATATTTCGCGATCTGCCGGTACTCGTCGTAGCCGAACTCGGTCCGCTCCTTGTACTCCAGGTACGTCATCTCGCCCCACGGCGTCTGCCTGATCTGGCCCTTCTGCTCCTCGGGCACGCAGATCGCGGGGGTGCGCTTCTGGAACTTGACCGCCTGGCAGCCGGCGTCGGCCGCCACGTCGATGAGCCGCCTGGCCAGGTCCAGGTCGCCGTTGTGGTTGATGCCGATCTCGCCGATCACGTAGACGGGCTCGCCGTCGCCGACCAGCACGTCGCCGATCGCCACGGGGCCGAGCGCGGGCCGGGCGCGCACCTCGGCGGCCGGCGGCTCGGGCCGGGCGGCCACGACGCGGTCGCACAGCTCGCGCACGGCGCCGGACCCGCCGGGCCTGGTCAGCACCACGCGGGCGACCGCGCGCACGCGCGGGTGGGCGTCGGGCGTGGCGATGGGCCAGCCCACCTCGGACATCGGGCCCAGGTCGTTGACGTCGTTGCCGACGTAGGCCACGCGGGCCGGGTCGAGGCCCTCGATGGTCAGCCAGTCGCGCAGCACGGTCCGCTTGTCGGCCAGGCCCTGCAGCACGGGGACGCCCAGCTTGCGGGCGCGGGCGGCCACGACCGGGTTGTGCTCGGTGGACATCACCAGCACCTTCACCCCGGAGCGCCGCAGCAGCGACACGCCCATCCCGTCGGAGCGGCTGACCAGCACCATCTCGCGGCCGTCGGAGTCGACGTAGGCGCGGTCGTCGGTGTGGACGCCGTCGAAGTCGGTGATGACCGCGTCCACGTCGATCGGCTCGGGCCGGTCCAGGAACGGGGCGAGCGCGCGCACGAGCTCCAGGTCCTCGGGATTGTCGACCTCGATGGCGTGCTGCGGCGGCACCGGCTGCACGGCGGTCCGGCCGAAGAAGCGGTGGCCGTGCTCGCGCAGGCCGTCGGCGCGCATGACGTAGAAGGCGCCGTTCTCGCGGAACTGGGCCTCGCGGTCCTGCCTGCGCGGCCGGACGGCCGGATCGTGGTTGATCCCCGTGCCGGCGGCGGTCCAGAGGAACTCGTGGGTCGGCAGCCCCGACACGACCGAGTCGGCCTCTCCGTCGAGCACCTTGCGCACGGCCGCGGACAGGTCGTCCGGGTCGATGAACGCGCTCGTGCACTGCACGAGCACGACCACCTCGGGCTGCGCGCCGAGCGACTCAAGCGCGTGCAGCACGGCCGACTCGCTGGAGGCGGTCGCACCGCTCAGATCCTCGGGACGGTCCACGACGAGCGCGCCCGCCTGCCTGGCGGTCTCGGCGATGCCGGCGTGGTCGGTGCTGACCACGACCTGGTCCACGAGCTCGGCCCGGAGGGCGGCCCGCACCGCGCGGGTGACCAGCGGGACGCCCCCGACCGGGGCGAGGTTCTTCAGGGGTACGCCCGCCGAACCTCCGCGGGCGGGAACTACGGCCAGGACTCGCAAGGTGTGTCTCCTCAGTGCATCGGATTGCACCCAGAAGCTAGAGGGCCGGATTGAACGGCCAGCGTCACCACCATTAACTTTCCATGGGGATCCGGTAGAGCAACTCTGGCCGGCCCACCTGGCCGTAGCGCGGCACCCGGCCCGCGACCCCCAGGTCGACCAGATATTCCAGGTAGCGCCGCGCGGTCACCCTGGAGACTCCGATCGCGTCCGCCACGGCCTGCGCGGCCAGCCCCTGGGGATGCCCGCGCAGCTGGGCGGCCACGGTGTCGAGCGTGTCCCTGGCCATCCCCTTGGGCAGCTCGGAGCTGCCCCTGAGCGTCCCCAGGACCCGGTCCACGTCGCCCTGCCCGACGGCCAGGCCCGCCTCCTCCTTGAACCGGGCATATCGCGCCAGCTTCTCGGCGAGTGTCGCGTAGGTGAACGGCTTGAGAAGGTACTGGGAGACGCCCAGCGACACCGCCGAGCGGACCATGGCCAGGTCGCGGGCGGAGGTGACGGCGATCACGTCGCACATCAGCCCGCTCGCGCGCACGGCCCGGCACACCTCCAGCCCGTGCATGTCCGGCAGGTACAGGTCGAGCAGGATGAGGTCCACGGGCGTGCGGCCGAGGAAGCGCAGCGCCTGCCCGCCGGACCTGACCACCCCGGCCACCTCGAAGCCCGGCACCCGCTCCACGTAGATGCGGTTGGCCTCGGCGGTGATCTCCTCGTCCTCCACGACGAGCACCGAGAACGTGCCGCCCGGCTCCGGCCGCGTCATCGCACCCGCTCGGGGATCGGCAGCCGCACCGTGAACACCGATCCGGAGACCTCGATGGCGCCGCCGAGCCGCCGCACCGCCTGCCCGACTAGCGCCAGCCCGAGCCCGTGCCCGTCGCCCTTGGTGGTCCAGCCCTTCGCGAACGCGGCCGGGTCCGTCAGCCCCGGCCCGTCGTCGGCCACCCTGATCACGATCCCCTCGGCCCCAGCGCTCAGGTGCACCTCGATCCGGCCCGCCGCGTCGATGGCGTTGTCGATCAGGTTGCCCACGATCGTGACCAGCTCGCGCGGGTCGAGGCCCAGGTCGTCCAGCTCGCTGTCCTGGCTGATCACCAGCTCGCCGCCGCGCTCGGCCGCCTCCGCGCTCTTTCCCAGCAGCAGCGCCGCCAGCACCGGCTCGCGCACCGAGCCGACCACCCGGTCGGTCAGCTCCTGCGCGGCCCGCAGCTCGGCCGTGCCCAGCGCCACCGCCTGCTCGGTGCGGCCCAGCTCCACCAGCGTGATGACCGTGTGCAGCCGGTTGGCGGCCTCGTGCGCGGCCGAGCGCAGCGAGTCGGCGAAGCCGCGCTCGGCGTCGAGCTGGCCGCTCAGCGCCTGCAGCTCGGTGTGGTCGCGTACGGTCACGACCGTGCCGAGCCTGCTGGCGGCGCTGTTGACCGCGAGCACCCGGTCGCCGACCAGGTGCACCCGCTCCTCGTCGGCGGCCAGCATCCCGTCCTCCAGGGGGGCCAGGCCCAGCTCGCCCACGTGCCGCCCTTCCGCGTCGGCGGGCAGGCCGAGCAGCTGCCTGGCGGCGTCGTTGCACAGCGTCAGCGTGCCGTCCACGCCCACCAGCAGCAGGCCCTCCCTGACGGCGTGCAGGACCGCGTCGTGGTGGTCGTGGATGCGGCCCAGCTCGACGGGGCCCAGCCCGTGCGTCTGGCGGCGCAGCCGTACGGTGACCAGCCACGTCCCCGCCGCCCCCAGGCCCAGCGCGAGCGCCACGACGAGCCCGGCCCAGGCGAGCTGGTCGCGCAGCCGCGCGCTGATCCGGTCGATCGTGATGCCCGCGCTGACC
>NZ_VCKX01000461.1 GCF_005889725.1 Nonomuraea zeae | reverse complement strand
ATGCCCTCGCGGGGAGGGGATCGTGAGGAGCATGGGCGTGGATGTGCTGGAGATGACGCGACGTCGGCACGGCGAGCTCGTGGTGGTCAGCCTGGCGGGTGAGATGGACGTGGACAACGTGTCGCAGGTGCGGAGATGCCTTGACGAGGCGGTGGAGACGCACGGCCCCCGGCTGGTGGTCGACCTGACCGCGCTGACCTTCATCGACACCACGGGCCTGGGCGTGCTCGTCCGCCAGCTGGCCGCGTTGCGGGACAGGGACGGGACGATGGCCCTGGTGGCGCCGGACGGGCAGGTGCTGCGGCGGCTGCGCAGGACCAACCTCGCGCCGCTGTTCCCCATCTACGACACGCTCTCCCAGGCGCTGGCCTGATCGTGGCGGTGGCGAAGGCGCGGGGGCGGGCTGGTTGAATGGCAGCATGTCCCTTGACCCCAAGATAGCCGCCAGGCTGAAGCGCAACTCCGACGGTCTCGTTCCCGCGATCGTCCAGCAGCACGACACCGGCGAGGTGCTCATGCTGGCCTGGATGAACGACGAGGCGCTGCATCGGACGCTCACCACCGGCCGGGCCACCTACTGGTCCAGGAGCCGGGCGAAGTTCTGGGTCAAGGGCGAGACCTCGGGCCATGTCCAGCACGTGAAGTCCGTGGCGCTCGACTGCGACGGCGACACCATCCTGCTCAAGGTCGACCAGACCGGCGCGGCGTGCCACACCGGCGACCGCACCTGCTTCGACGTCGGCGCGCTCGACGTCTCGCTCGGCTAGGCGGGGTCCGATGGAACCCGAGCATCCGATGCGATCCGACCGTCCGATGCGATCCGACCGTCCGATGCCATCCGACCGTCCGGCGGAAGGGCCGGGGAAGGCCAAGGCCGGGCGCGGAGAGCTGCTGGGTTGGGTGGCGATGACCGCGCTCGGCTGTGCTCTCGTGCTGCTCGCCGCCGGCCGCGCCTGGGTGAGCATCCCGCAGACCGGTGCGGACGCCGGGCCGCCCACGGGCGGCGACCTCAGCCCCGTGCTGACGCCCCTGGCGCTGGCGGGCCTGGCCGGGGTGGTGGCCGTGCTGGCCACCAAGGGGGCCGGGCGCCGGATCGTCGGCGGGCTGCTGGCCCTGTGCGGGGCCGGCGCGGCGGCGGGCACCTGGACGGCGCTGGGCGGCGCCACCGTGACCGACGTCCTGCGTGACCGGAACGTCCTGCACGGCGCCGCCGATCTCCCCTGGGAGATCATCCCCGTGTGGCCCGCCGTCGCGGCCGCGGGAGCGCTGCTCGTGTTCGCGGGCGGAGTGCTCGCGATCCTGCGTGGCGGCAGGTGGGCGGGCATGTCGGGACGCTACGAGAGAGAAGCGGTCAAGCCCCGCGCCGAGGCCGGGGACGACAAGGCGCTCTGGGACGCACTCGACCGAGGGGACGACCCCACCGATTCCCGCTGAGATTCGGCGATGACGAATTCTCTACTGTTCTGAACCTGTGTCTACCTGGCAAACGTTTTCTCAATAAGCTGCCGGTGCAACACGCCACGAACACTTGAGGAGCCAGCGCATGAGCTACGGGGACCAGGGCGGTAGCGGCGGCTACGGTCAGCAGCCACCCGGTGGAGGATACGGTCAGCAGCCGCCCAGTGGCGGCGGTTACGGCGGGGGCTACGGCCAGCAGCCCGACCCCGGTTCGGGCGGTTACGGCCAGCAGCCGGGCAGCTATCCGCAGGAGCCGCTCGGCTATGGCCAGCAGCCTCCCAGCGGCGGTTACGGTCAGCAGCCCCAGAGCGGCGGATACGGACAACAGCCCCCGAGTGGTGGCTACGGCCAGCAGCCGCCCAGCTACGGCTACGCCCAGCAGGGCTACGGGCAGCAGGGTTACAGCCAGCCGGGCTACGGCCAGTACGGCGCGCCCCCGCCCAGGTCGACCAACGGCATGGCGGTGGCCTCGCTCGTCCTCGGCATCATCGGCCTGATCTTCTGCGGCATCACCAGCATCCCCGGGGTGATCCTCGGGCACATCGCGCTCAACAAGATCAAGCGCACGGGCGAGGAAGGCTCGGGGATGGCCGTCGGCGGCCTGGTGACCTCGTACATCACCGTCGTGCTCTGGGTGCTGGGGTGGCTCATCTTCGGCGGCATGCTGCTTTCCCTGATCGGGCTCAGCGCCGCGGCGACCTCCACGTCCAGCTACTGACCAGTCAGTAAATTATCGGGCGAGTAGCCAGACCGTGACGACCCGCTTGCGGTCCGATTACGAATTGTCCGCAAAATGGACGTTAGTCCACGTAGAAGATGGTTTCTCGCTAGGCTGCCGCGCGCAACTCACCTCGAAATGACGACATAAGGGGTCATTAGCATGAGTTACGGAAACCAGGGCGACGGCGGCTACGGCGCCCAGCCGCCCGGCGGCGGCTACGGTCAGCAGCCCCCCAGCGGTGGAGGCGGCTATGGCCAGCAGCCCCCGAGCGGCGGTGGGTACGGCCAGCAGCCGCCGAGTGGTGGTGGCGGTTACGGCCAGCAGCCCCCCAGCGGTGGCGGCGGCTATGGCGGCGGTTACGGCCAGCAGCCCCCCAGCGGTGGCGGCGGTTACGGCGGCGGCTACGGCCAGCAGCCCCCGAGCGGCGGCGGCTACGGCGGCGCTCCCGGCGGCCCCGGCGGCACCCCGCCGGACAACCAGCTGGTCCCGGCCATCCTCACCACGCTGTTCTGCTGCCTGCCCCTGGGCATCGTCGCGATCGTGAAGTCGTCGCAGGTGAACTCCAAGTGGCAGATCGGCGACTACCAGGGCGCCATGCAGGCGGCCGAGGAAGCCAAGACGTGGTGGAAGCGCAGCCTGATCTTCGGCGCCATCGCGATCGTGCTGATCATCATCTTCTACATCGTGGTGTTCGTCCTGCTGGCCGCGAGCGTGCCGTCCAGCACGTACTGAGCCGCGGGTCACGGGGAAGCGGCGCGTACGGAAGGCGGATACTAGGAGCATGAGCATCGCAACCACCGGGCGGCGTGGCACGGACCGCCTCAAGGGCCTGCTCGGGCCGCTCGGTGTTGCGGCCGGGGCGGGAGCCGCGTTCGCGTTCGTCGGCGTGGTGGACCCCAATCAGCCGGGGCACTACCCGACGTGCCCGTTCCTGTGGATCACCGGCCTCTACTGCCCGGGTTGCGGCACTCTACGCACGATGCACGCGCTGGCCCACCTCGATCCGGTCACGGCGCTGGGGCTCAACCCCCTCGCCATGGCGATGATCCCGTTCCTGCTGTTCTGGTGGGGCAGGTGGGTCGTACGCGCCTGGCAGGGCAGGCCGAGACGCACGACATTGGCGCACCCGGCGTGGCTGTGGGGGTTCATCGCCATCGTCATGGTCTACTGGGTCGTCCGTAATTTGCCATTCGGGGCGTTCCTCGCCCCCTGAGGCGAGTTTTACTCGGGGCCTGTGGTGAGGTGACCCCGGTGGGGCCGATACCATCGCAGGACAGGCAGAGAGCGGACGCGAAGCGAACTCTCCGCCGCCCCCACTGTCGACCGGAGGGACCCCAGCGCGTGAGTGAGCGGACGGAAGGGCCGAGTGTCCTCGACGACATCCTCGACGGGGTGCGCGCCGACCTCGCCACACGTCAGCAGGCCGTCTCCATGGACGAGCTCAAGCAGCGAGCCGAGCGGGCCCAGGCGCCCAGGGACGCCATGGCCGCACTCGGGGGCGACAGGATCTCGGTGATCGCCGAGGTCAAGCGGTCCAGCCCGTCCAAGGGCGCGCTCGCCGCGATCGCCGACCCGGCCGCGCTGGCCGCCGACTACGAGGCCGGCGGCGCGCACGTCATCAGCGTGCTGACCGAGCAGCGCAAGTTCGGGGGCAGCCTCGACGACCTGGCCGCGGTCCGCGCCCGGGTCGACATCCCCATCCTGCGTAAAGACTTCATCCTCACCTCCTACCAGCTCTGGGAGGCCCGGGCCTACGGCGCCGACCTGGCGCTGCTCATGGTCGTCTGCCTGGAGCAGGAGGCGCTGGTGTCGCTGATCGAGCGGGCCGAGTCCATCGGGCTCACCCCGCTGGTCGAGGTGCACACGGAGGAGGAGCTCGAGCGGGCGACCGCCGCCGGCGCGCGGGTGATCGGGATCAACGCCCGCAACCTGAAGACACTCGAGGTCGACCGCGATGTCTTCGCGAAGCTGGCGCCGAAGATCCCCGATAATGTGATCAAGATTGCCGAGTCGGGCGTGCGCGGCCCGCACGATCTGCTCGCCTACGCCCGGGGTGGTGCCGACGCCGTCCTGGTGGGGGAGAGCCTCGTCACCGGCAAGGACCCGCGCAAGGCCGTGGAGGCGTTGGTGACCGCCGGCGCCCATCCGTCGACGCGCCCCGACCACTCAGCAGAGGGATAGCAGTGGCAAACGAAGGCTCCATCCTGACCGCCGCCGACCTGGCCGGCAACGGCGCGCGCGGCGACGACCCCGACGTGCACGGCAAGTTCGGCATTTTCGGCGGCCGTTACGTGCCGGAGGCGCTGATCCCGGCGCTCGACGAGGTGGCCGCGGTCTACGAGAAGGCCAAGAACGACACGGAGTTCCTGCGCGAGTTCGACCACCTGCTGCGCACCTACGCGGGCAGGCCCACGACGCTGACCGACGTGGCCCGCTTCAGCGAGCACGCCGGCGGGGCGCGGATCGTGCTCAAGCGGGAAGACCTCACCCACACCGGCGCACACAAGATCAACAACGTGCTCGGCCAGGCCCTGCTGACCAAGCGGCTGGGCAAGAAGCGGGTGATCGCCGAGACCGGCGCCGGCCAGCACGGCGTGGCCACGGCCACCGCGGCCGCCCTGCTCGGCCTGGAGTGCGTCATCTACATGGGCGCGGTCGACTGCGAGCGCCAGGCGCTCAACGTCGCCAGGATGAAGCTGCTCGGCGCCACCGTGGTGCCGGTGACCAACGGCTCGCAGACGCTGAAGGACGCCATCAACGAGGCGTTCCGCGACTGGGTGACCAACGTCGACACCACCCACTACCTGTTCGGCACGGTGGCCGGGCCGCACCCGTTCCCCGAGATCGTGCGTGACTTCGCGCGCATCATCGGCGTCGAGGCCCGCCGCCAGATGCTGGAGCTGACCGGCGCGCTGCCCGACGCCGTGTGCGCGGCGGTCGGTGGCGGCAGCAACGCCATCGGCATCTTCCACGCCTTCCTCGACGACGAGTCCGTGCGGCTGCACGGCTACGAGGCGGCCGGCCACGGGCTCGACAGCGGCGAGCACGCGCTGACGCTCACCGCGGGCTCGGTCGGCGTGCTGCACGGCTCGCGCACCTACGTGCTGCAGGACGACGAGGGCCAGACCATCGAGTCCCACTCGATCTCGGCCGGGCTCGACTACCCGGGCGTCGGCCCCGAGCACGCCTGGCTGAAGGACTCGGGCCGCGCCACCTACCACGGCGTGACCGACGACGCGGCGATGGCCGCGTTCTCGCTGCTGGCCAGGACCGAAGGCATCATCCCCGCCATCGAGTCCTCCCACGCCCTCGCCGGCGCGCTGGAGCTGGGCCGCGAGCTCGGCCCCGAGGCGACCATCCTGGTCAACCTCTCCGGCCGCGGCGACAAGGACATGGGCACGGCCATGAAGTACTTCAACCTCTGAGACCTGCGAGACCTGCGAGACCTGCGAGGTCTCCGGGACCTGTGAGACCTCCGAGATCCTGAGACCGACCCCGAGACGACGCCGGGCCCAGCGCTTGCGCGGGGCCTGAGAGCGTCGAGGGCCTGCGCCGGGCCGCTCGCCGCGCGGCTCGCGCAGGGCCCCGCCCCGTATCGGCGCGGGGGATTCTGGGCGGGCGCGAGGCAGGGCATCATGGTGAGACTCGACCTTCGAAACGGACAGACATGACGACTCTTCAGACGGTTTTCGCCAAGGCGAAGGCGGACAACCGGGCCGCGCTCGTTGGCTACCTGCCCGCGGGCTTTCCCTCCAAGGGCGGCGACGTCGCCGCGGCCGCGGCCCTGGTGGAGGCCGGCTGCGACGTCATCGAGATCGGCCTGCCCTACTCCGACCCGCTCATGGACGGGCCGACGATCCAGGACGCCGTGCACAGGTCGCTGACCAACGGCACGCGCATCGCCGACGTGCTGCGCACGGTCGAGGGAGTCGCCGCGACCGGGGCCGCCACGCTCGTCATGACGTACTGGAACCCGATCGACAAGTACGGCGCCGAGCGCTTCGCCCGTGACCTGGCCAGCGCGGGCGGCGTCGGCACGATCACGCCCGACCTGACCCCGGAGGAGTCGGAGCCGTGGCGCGCCGCCTCCGCGGGCGCGGGCATCGACACGGTGTTCCTGGTCGCGCCGAGCTCGACGGAGGCGCGCATCAAGGCCGTCGTCGACTGCTGCACGGGCTTCGTGTACGCCGCCTCGCTGATGGGCGTCACGGGCGCGAGAGACAGCGTCAACGTCGCGGCCGAGGGCCTGGTCGAGCGGACGCGGGCGCACACGGACCTGCCGGTGTGCGTGGGCCTGGGCGTCGGCACGGGCAAGCAGGCGGCCGAGGTGGCGGCCTACGCCGACGGGGTGATCGTCGGGTCGGCGTTCATCCGGCGCATCCTCGACGCCCCCGACGAGGCCGCGGGCCAGGCGTCCATCTCCGTGCTGGCAAAGGACATGGCCCAGGGCGTGCGCCGCTGACCGCGGCGGTACGACCTCGTACGTGGAGCGCGGTTCCCCTCTCCGGGGGAATCGCGCTTTACCATTTTTGTCAGACGGTGTGACGAAATTTCTGGACAAGTGCAAATGTCTGGCGCGTAAGTCCATGGCGGGCGGTCCGGTGCCGGGTGATGATCGGGGCTCCCGAGCGGTGTGACGCATGACCCCCGGAAGGACATCGTATGCGTCCGAGTCCCGTTACCCTCGCAGCGGCTCTCGTGCTCGCGGCCACGGCCATGGCCGCCCCGGCGCACGCCGACCCCACTCCCACGCCCACCCCGGC
>NZ_VCKX01000460.1 GCF_005889725.1 Nonomuraea zeae | reverse complement strand
CCTCCACCCCCGGCTTCTCCGCCCCTGAGATCCACAAGAAGCTGTCCCTTAGGGCCTCGGTCACCTCCTCCCTCTATTTCGACGACCTGCGCCTGCCCGCGTCCGCCGCGCTGCCCGGCGTCACGGGCCTCAAGGGCCCGCTCTCCTGCCTGTCCGAAGCCCGCTTCGGCATCATCTGGGGCGTCGTGGGCGCCGCCCGCGCCTGCCTGGAGGCGGCGGTGACGTACGCGAAGACCCGCGTGCAGTTCGACAAGCCGATCGGCGCGTTCCAGCTCACCCAGGAGAAACTCGCCTGGATGTACGTCGGCGCCGCCCAGGCCGGCCTGACCGCGCTGCACCTGGGCGAGCTGAAGGACGCCGGACGGCTGGAGCCCCGGCAGATCAGTTTCGGCAAGCTGGCCAACGTACGGGCCGCCCTGGACATCGCCCGCCAGGCCCGCAGCATCCTGGGCGGGAACGGGATCACGCTGGAGTACCCTGTGATCAGGCACATGAACAACCTGGAGAGCGTGCTGACGTACGAGGGGACGCAGGAGATCCATACGCTGGTGCTGGGGGAAGCGCTGACCGGGCTGGCTGCTTACCGGTGATGGAGGCGTCGCGGACAGGGCGGTAATCTCTGTACCCTTGCTGTTGCGAGGGGCGTTAGCTCAATTGGCAGAGCTGCGGACTTTTAATCCGTAGGTTCCGGGTTCGAGCCCCGGGCGCCCTACCTCAATGACCTGGGCGGACTCCCGATCTCCATGATTCGGAAGCCCGCCCAGTTGCATTTTCGGTTGCGGTTATCCCCAGAGGCTCGGCCCATGCGGGGCTGCCGCTTCGGTCGAGAGTGTGGCCGCCCGTGGGCGCTACCGCTGCCGCCCAGGCGCGGCGAAATGCCGTCGTCTCCTGGGCACATGAACTCCGCCGGCATCTCGTGTCTCCAGCCGTCGCAGCCCGATCAGCGCGGCTGGTCGGTCGCAAAGGTCAGCGCCACAATCCGTGCACGCGTTCCAGGGTGGCGAGGCTGCCGTCTTCCACCCGGCGAGAGACCTCTTCCCATTCGCGGATGACCTGCCGCCTCCCATCGGGAATGGATGGCCAGTCAGCTCGAGTCACGGGCTTGCCCGCGTAGATGGGCTCCCAGCCGATGGCATAGAAAGCGCCAATGTCGCGAAGCAGGGTCTTGAGGATGTGCACGGTACGGCGGTGGTACCACTTCGACACCGCCGTGATCGTCAGTCCGGCACGGAGTGCTTCATGAAGGTGCGCGAGCGAGAACTCGACGTTCTGCCAGGTGTTGGCGGATTGGTCCTCGCAGCGGATCACGTCCTCGGGGACGCCGCGGTCCATGAGCTGACGCTGGGAGGTCCGGCCTTCGACGATCCCGTTGTGCCGGTTCACACCGCCGGTGACGATGATCAGCGGTGCCCGGCCCGCGTGGTAGAGCTCGGCGGCGATCTCCGCGGGCGGCGCCTGGTTGGTGCCGAACAGGAAGAGAGCGGTCGCCCGATCAGCCGGCGGTGGCGCCTGGATGTCCACGAACGCGGTGATTTCGGCTACCTGCCCAGGGCTGATCTCGTCGGTCATTCACGGTCCTCAACAGCGTGCGAGAGCGGCAGCTGGTGCGCTGCGGAAGCGTTGATCGCATCCAGGTAGCAGGCATGGTACTCGGCTGCCTGCGGGCATCGGCGAACTGCTGAGCAAGCACCTGGTCGAGCTTGCCTGCCAGCACCATGGTCGGCCATCTACTCGCGCATCCGTGCAGACGACTTCGGACACTGGCAGGCGGCCGTCATCGGCTCGGCATCGAGCAAAACGGTGCGCCCGCTCCAGGGGACGATTCCACTACTCCGTGGTACTGTATAGCTGTACTCAGTGCCACCGAGTACCTGGAGGCGGAAGAGGTCCTGCGATGGAAGGCCTGACGGAGATGCTGAAGGGCACGCTTGAGGGCTGCGTGCTGGAAATCATCGGCAGCGAGGAGACCTACGGGTACGCCATCACGCGTCGGCTGAACGACATGGGCTTCACCGACGTCGTCGAGGGGACGGTTTACACCATCCTGCTGCGGCTGGAGAAGAACGGGCTCGTCCAGGTGACGAAACGGCCGTCTGAGGTGGGCCCGCCGCGCAAGTTCTATGCGCTCAACGAGGCGGGGCGCGGAGAACTCACGACGTTCTGGGCGAAATGGGAGTACATCACATCACGGATCGACAAGCTCAAGGAGGGCGGGAGATGAAGTTCTGGGACGCCATGACAGGAAACGATCTCACCAGGGAATGGAAGGCGTTCGAAGTCCGGGCCGAGACGCTACCGGCCGACTACCGGGCGGCGTGGGAACAGATCAAGGCCTGCCTCTTCCTCTACGGCGACTTCACGGGTCGAAACCTGATGCCGATTTTCGACAGCGCCCTGGGGCTGCTCGAAGAGACCGCGGCCGATGGGCGGAGCATTCACGAGGTGCTGGGTGATGACATCGGAGGCTTCTGCGCGGCGCTGGCCGGCGAAGAAGGGGCCCGAGGCTATCGCGACCGGTGGCGCGAGCAGTTGAACAGGAACGTCGCAAGGAAATTGGGCCAGCTAGGAGGCTGACATGGGCATCCAGGACATCATCGAGGGCAAGAAGCAGTGGCGGGCGCACATGGCACGGGTCAAGGCGCTCCCGCCGGACTACCAGATCGTCTACAAGGAGCTCCAGAGGTACTACTTCAAAGTCGGACCGGTCGACCTGCATGACGGGCCCCTGCTCTCAGGGATCGTCGACTTCTTCGAGGAGGGCGTCGCGGCCGGCAAGGGAGTTCTGGAGCTCATCGGCAACGACGTCGCTGCCTTCGCCGACGACCTGATCAAGGACTCGCGCACCTACGCGGAGGTCTACCAGGAGTCCATCAGCGGGGAACCCGGCACGGCTGAGAAGTAGAAGGAGCACCCGTCGATCCGGCCTTGTACGGCGTCATCGCGCCGGCGCCTCGTTGAGCCCTCTACTTGTGCAGCAGCATCACCAGATTCTGGTAGCCGCCGGGCATCGCGGGGGACAGATGACGCCCTCGACCGGCTCGGCCAGTCCCCCCATCACGACCTCGCTCATCTTCAACCTAGATTCCAGCCCTCTCCACCGGCGGCGGCGAGACCGGCGTCCACCCGATCGGAGCCTGCCAGGGCTGTCGTCGAGCGTGCGCACGGCGCACCGCGAGTTCGCCATCCGCGAGCGCACCGCCGATCGGCTCGACGCGAACGTCACGTGACCGCCATGGGCGGCGACGTACCCAACGAGCTGGGCGTCGCCGACGGCCGCAAAAGGCCGAGCAGACCGTCATGGGCGCGCACACACCGACCACGGTGACATGGCGTTCCGCGCTCTCTGCCCGGCGGCCGTGACGGCTGCGGCGAACAAGGCAACGAACGCAGAGATGAGGAACCATGACCCATACGAAGTGGACCGGCATGCTGCCGGTTGACGACACGGCCCTGGCCGTCACCGACACCGGCGGTCCCGGCACTCCCGTGCTCTATCTCAACGGCCACACCGCCACTCAGGGTTACTGGCGGCACGTCATCGCCGAGCTGGGGACGGAGTGGCGGCACATCACCTACGACATGCGAGCCCGCGGCAAGTCGAAGCGCTCGGCGGACTATTCGTTCGAGACGAACGTCCGCGATGTCGATGCCGTGCTGGCGGCGAGGGGCGTGGAGCGGGCGCTGCTGGTGGGGTGGTCCTACGGGGCGTTCGTCGCGGCGCACTGGGCCAGCCGCAACCCCGCCCGCACCGTGGGCGCGATCCTCGTCGACGGCGCGCAGCCCTACGACTGGCTCACCGAGGCGATCGAGCAGCGGATCCGCAAGCTGTTCCGGCGGATGAGTCCGCTCCTGCCGCTGCTGCGCCCGACGGGCCTGACCCCGCGAATGAGTGCCGAGCAGATCGCCGACAGCAACATCGAAGTGGGCAAGATCGCCCGCGAGCGCGAGCTGGGCCCCGTGCTCGACAACATCACCGTCCCGACCCGCTATGTGGTCGCATCTGGGGCCTCTCTCGGAAGCAAGGGTGACGAGCAGGAGCTCATTCGCGCCAGCCTCACTCAGGTGGTCGAGCGCAACCCGAACATCAAGATCAGCGCGAAGGTTCCCAGCAACCACGGTGCCATCCTGCGTAAGGACTTCCGCGCCATCGCCGACGCGGTCCGAGAGGTCGCCGCCCTCGACCGCGGGGGAAGCCCTCGCTGAGCAACCGAGCTCGGCCGACGGGCTGAGCGGGTCGTAGAAACGCCGGCCGGCGTCCCGGCCGACCCCCCGGTCATGGCGCAAACAGGCTCCTGGATTCGGGGTCCCTCCCCGATCTTCGCTCCCTATCCCGACGTCTCCGCCGGTCAGGTCATCGCGGGGCTTCGCGAAGTGATCCGGATGGCCCATCCCGAGGGCCTGCGCGTGCCGCGCCCCCCGGCACCGCGCTCGTGGAGGCACTGGGGTCGATCAGGGCGGTCTGCGGCCTGGCACCGGACGGGGTCAGGCCGTAGCGCGGGTTACCGGAGCTGGTGGCCATCCGCCCGGAGCGTGGGTACGGCCATCGCGACGATGCTGCCGGCGGATATGCCGGTCATACCGGGCACGGCCCGGCCAGATGAAGGGTCACGCCTTGAGTGTCCGCAGTTCCCCGAGAAGGCCGCGGACGACGGCCGACCCGACGAGCTCCGGCGTCGTCACATAGCCCACGTGCCGCAACGGCGCGTCGTCGCCCAGCCCGGCCGTGGCCACCTTGGGCGGCGCACCCACGGTCGAGAGCCGAGGCACGATCGCGGCCCCGAGCCCGTGCCCGACCATCGACATCACCACCCCGTCGTCCTCGACCGTGATGTCGCCGGGCGGGATCCAGTCCTGCCGCGCCAGCCATCGCCGCGTCTCCCCCGAGCAGTTCTCATGCCAGTCGATCATGGGCAGCGACCGCGGGTCCGGATGCCCCTGCGGATAGGCCAGCACGTACGGCTCCGCGTACAACTCCTTGCTGATCAGCCCCTCCACGTGCACCGGAAACGTGACGATCCCCACATCGGCCCGCCCGTCGAGCACCTCCCCCGCGATCCCCCTGCCGAGGTCGGGCACGATACGCACGTCCACGGTCACCTGCGGATGCCGCTGCCCGAACCGCACCAGCACGCCCGGCAGCAGGTGGAAGGCGGCGCTGCGGAAGACGGCCAGCCGGACGGTCCCCGTGCTCTCGCCGTGAGCGGCCGTGCGCGTGTCGGTCTTCATGACCTCCATGAGCCGCAGGATGCGCCGCGCGTGACCGACCGCCGCCGCGCCCGCTGTGGTGGCCCGTGCCCCGCCACGCCCGCGCGTGAACAGCACGGCCCCCATCTTCCGCTCGGCGGCGCGCAGCGCGTGGGAGACCGCTGACTGGGTCAGCCCGAGCCGCGTTCCTGCGCCCGAGACGCTGCCTTCGCCGTCCACGGCCACGAGCACCCGCATCTCGACAGCACTCAGATCGCTCACAGCGCCGACAACGTATGAAAGATGTTCATACATTCCGGATCATCCAGAAAACGCACCCGCTACCAGCCGAGGCGTCACGGCCCTAGCGTCGCAGCCATGAGAGCGATGCGTGCCGAACGACTCGGCGGTCCTGACGTCCTGACCCTGGCCGAGGTGCCCGATCCGGTGCCCGGCCCGGGCGAGATCCTGGTGCGGGTGGAGGCGGCCGGGCTCAACTTCGCCGACGCCGAACGCTTGCGTGGCTCCTATCAGCCGCCGGAGCTGCCGTTCGTCCCCGGCGGCGAGATCGTGGGCCGGACTTCGGACGGGCGCCGGGTGCTGGCCTTCGCCAACGCGGCCTACGCGTCCAAGGCCGTGGCGAAGACACCGGTGGAGATCCCGGAGGACCTGCCGGCCGGGGCGGCGCTGGCGCTGCTGGTCCAGGGACTGACCGCGTGGCACCTCCTGCGTACGGCGGCGCGGCTCGAACCCGGCGAGAGCGTCGTGATCAACGCCGCGGCCGGAGGCGTGGGCCACCTGGCGGTGCAGCTCGCCAAGGAGTTCGGCGCGAGCCGGGTGATCGGCACGGCCTCCACCCCCGGCAAGCGCGAACTGGTGCTCGGCCTGGGCGCGGACGCGGCAGTGGACGGGTCCGCGGACGGCTATGCCGCAAGGGTGCTCGCGGCCAACGGCGGCGACCCGGTCAACGTGGTGCTGGACGCCGTGGGCGGGCCGGTCTTCGACGCCGCGACCCGCGTGCTCGCGCCGTTCGGCCGCCTGACCACCTATGGCACCTCCAGCGGGGTGGACCCCTCGCCGGTCGACCCCGGCCTGCTGAGCGAGCACAACATCGCGGTGGGGGGTTACTGGCTCGGCGCCCACCTGCGCCTGCCCGGCAGCACCGCCGCCGAGGCGTTGAAGGAGCTGATCGCGCTGACCACGGCCGGGCGGCTGCGCCCGGTGACCGGAGCCGAGTACAAGCTGGAGGAGGCCGGGCAGGCACTGGCACACCTGACGGCCCGCCGTACCGTCGGCAAGATCATCCTGCGCCCGTGACAGCGGACCACCCGCGCGTGGTCACCCCGCTCGGGCCTTGTCAGGCTTTGGAGCGACACGCACACCAGCCCGTGGCACCTGCACTCGCGTAGCCCTGGGGTTACGTCCACGGAACGGCAGCCGGCTACCTGCCTTCCCCGTCAAACCCTCCAACCAGCGCCCCAAGCCGGGCACCTCCCCCAGACGTCGCCGTCCTTATCCAGAGTGGTTAGGGCCGCCTCCCAGGTCAGAGCCGAGTGATCTTGTCAGGCACGTTGGCCGGTGTGCAGGGCATGCTGCGGTGAACGCAAGCTCAGGCGTTTCGGTTACTCGCCCGATCTTCATCTTCCACCACGCATTCCCCGAAGAACCTGAGGAACCTTCCATGCACCACATGTATGAAAAGCTCATTCGCGCGGCCGGATCGTTAGCGTCCACGGGAGTGGTGTACGGGTTTGAACCCGTTCGTCACCTTGATGCCCGTGAGGGAAGATCGATGTGACATGAGGGCGGCCACTCCGCGATCCTTCACAGCTGTCGAAGGCAAAGAAGG
>NZ_VCKX01000045.1 GCF_005889725.1 Nonomuraea zeae | reverse complement strand
GGGGTGGGGGCGGTGCGGAATCGGGCGGCGTGCTCGGCGACCCATTCCCCGAACGTGCTCGGCGCGCTCTTCGTGACCTCCTCGACCGTCCCGGTGACGGGGGCCGGGCGGGTCACCAGGTCGTGCTGGGCCTGGAGGATGCCGTCCACGGCCTGGGGAGGCCAGCCGGTGGCCAGCAGCTCGGCGCGGGTGTGCTCGGGGGAGACCTCCAGCCAGCGCGCCGGCAGCCCCGTGATCTCGGAGATGACGCGGACCTGGTCGGCCTGGGTGATCGGCTCCGGTCCTGTCAGCTCGTGGACGGCGCCGTGGTGCCCGTCGTCCAGCAGCGCCCGTACGGCCACCGCCGCCACGTCCCGCTCGTGGATCAGGGGCATGGCGGCCGGCCCGTGCGCGCCGCGTACCACTCCCGCCCTGACCTGCCTGGCCCACCGCAGGGTGTTGGCCGCGAAGGCGTGCGGGCGCAGGACCGTCCACTCCAGCCCGGACTCCTCGATCAGCCGCTCGACCTCGCGTTCGTGGTCGCGTACCGCGGCGGAGGAGAGGTAGACCACCCGGCGGGCCCGCCCGGCGATGGCCTCGATCACTTCCCGCGCGCCCTCAGCCGTGGCGAACGGCCACACCAGGAACACCGAGCCAACCCCGTCGAGTGGCAGTGAGGCGGGCTCCCTCAGGTCTGCTCCAGGGCTGGAGCTCCTGGACAGCGCCCTGACCTCCGCGCCCTCCGCCCGCAACTGCCGGGCCACTTCGCCGCCCACCGTGCCGGTCGCCCCGGTCACCAGAATCGTGCTCACCATGCACTCCCTTCATCAAGAAACAACCGTAGGAGTAGCTGGCGAGATGGCCAATGCGTGTGAGACGCGGAATTCATGCGCGATCGTCTTGTGAGAGGATCCCGTCATGGACGTACTCAGCGACGTGATCGCCCTCATGCGCACCGGCCGGGCGCGCTCGGCCCGGGTCGAATGGCAGGCGCCCTGGGGGCAGCGGTTCCCGTCCGTGCCGGGCTCGGCCGGGTTCCAGGTCGTCCTGCAAGGGTCGGCCTGGCTGCTGCCGCCTGACGGCGAGCCGATCGCGTTGTCGGTGGGCGACGTGGTCTTCTTCCCGCACGGTCACGGCTGCGTTCTGGCCGACTCGCCGTCCACCCCCGTGGCCGAGCCCGAGTGCGACCCGCTGGACGACGGGCTGGGCCTGTTCGCCTCGGCCTCGATCGACGGCCCCGCCACCACGGTGCTGCTGTGCGGCGGCTACCGGCTCGACCCCGGCATGGCCCACCCGATCCTGCGCGAGCTGCCCGACGTGATCCACCTGCCGGCCAGGCTCGGCCTGCACGCCGAGCTGCGCGCGGCCGTGGAGTCCTTGGGCGCGGAGATCCGGCATCCGCGGCTGGGCGCGGACACGGTGGTGACGTCCCTCCTCGACATGCTGCTGCTCTACATCCTGCGGGCCTGGTTCACCACGGAGCCCGGCCACTGCGAGGTCGACGGGTGGGCCCAGGCGCTGACGGACCCGGTCGTCAGCGTGGCGCTCGACGCCATCCACAGAGACCTCGCCCATCCGTGGACGGTCGAGGAGCTGGGCGCGCGGGCGGGGCTGTCGAGAGCGGCCTTCTCCCGCCGGTTCAGCACGCTGGTCGGCCGGCCGCCGCTCGCCTACGTCACCTGGTGGCGCCTGGCCACGGCGGCCCGCCTCCTGCGCGCGTCCGGCGCGCCGCTGGGCGAGATCGCCACCGAGGTCGGCTACGGCTCGGAGTTCGCCTTCGCCAACGCCTTCAAGCGGGAGCACGGGATGGCTCCCGGGCGTTACCGCCGCGAGGTCTGCCCGCCGGCGGTGTTTTCTTCCCGTGAGTGATGGGGTTAAAACGTAACAAATCAGCGCAGGTGAAAGGGCGAGAGCGTATGCGGAAATCTCCTCGTAACCAACCATTGACGCCGGGGCGTTGGCTGATCTACCGTCCTCCCACCGCTTAAAACGATTTTTCCGGGAGTGCGGCGATGGAAGTATCTCCCGTTCTATCCCTCTTACGGGTCAGCAAGGCGTTCGGCGCGGTCCAGGCCGTACGCGAGGTGTCCCTGGACCTGTTCCCCGGCGAGGCGCACGCGCTCGCCGGGGAGAACGGCGCGGGCAAGTCCACGCTCGTGAAGATCCTCTCCGGCGTGCACCGGCCGGACTCCGGGCGGATCCTGCTGGACGGCGAGCCGGTGGAGTTCGGCGGCCCCGCCGACGCGCAGCGCGCCGGAGTCGCGGTGATCTACCAGGAGCCGACCCTGTTCCCCGACCTGTCGGTCATGGAGAACATCTTCATGGGCCGCCAGCCCCGCTCCCGCCTCGGCATCGACCGGCGGGCCATGCGCGCGAGCGCCGCCGAGCTGTTCGCCGGGCTCGGCGTGCGGCTCGACCCCGACCAGCCGGCCCGCGGCCTGTCGATCGCCGACCAGCAGCTGGTCGAGATCGCCAAGGCGCTGTCCCTGCGGGCCAGGGTGCTCGTCATGGACGAGCCGACCGCCGCCCTGTCGGGCAAGGAGGTGGCCCGGCTGTTCGGCGTCGCGAAGGCGCTGCGCGAGCAGGGGTGCGCGCTGCTGTTCGTCTCGCACCGGCTGGAGGAGATGTTCGAGCTGTGCCAGCGGGTCACCACCCTGCGCGACGGCGCCTTCGTGGCGAGCGACCTGATCTCCGGCATCACCCCCGACGACCTCGTACGCCGCATGGTCGGCCGGGATCTGGACGCGCTCTTCCCGAAGCAGGAGACGGACGCCGGCGAGGTGGCGCTCCAGGTGCGTCGGCTCACCCGCGAGGGCGCCTTCACCGACGTGTCCTTCGAGGTGCGCCGCGGCGAGATCGTCGCGCTGGCCGGGCTGGTCGGGGCCGGGCGCAGCGAGGTGGCGCGGGCCGTGTTCGGGATCGACCGGTGGGACGCGGGCAGCGTGGAGGTGGACGGGCGGCGGCTGCGGCCCGCGAGCCCGACGGCCGCGATGGCGGCGGGCCTGGCGCTGGTGCCCGAGGACCGGCGGCAGCAGGGGCTCGTCATGGACCTGTCCATCGAGCGCAACATCGGGCTCGCCGGGCTGGCCGCCGTACGCAGGGGGCCGCTGATCTCCCGGCCGGCCGAGCGGGAGCGGGCCAGGGACTGGGCGGTGCGGCTGCGGCTGAAGTTCGGCCGGCTGACCGACCCGGTGAACGTGCTGTCCGGCGGAAACCAGCAGAAGGTCGTGCTGGCCAAGTGGCTGGCCCGCAAGCCGTCCGTGCTGATCGTGGACGAGCCCACCCGGGGCATCGACGTGGGCACCAAGGCCGAGGTCCATCGCCTGCTGTCGGAGCTCGCGGCCGGCGGGGTGGCGGTGCTGATGATCTCGTCGGAGCTGCCCGAGGTGCTGGGCATGGCGGATCGGGTGCTGGTCATGCACGAAGGGCGGCTGGTCGCGGAGATCGGCCGGGCGGAGGCGACGGAGGAGAGCGTGATGGCGGCTGCCACCGGGCGGGGTGCCGGGTGACCGCGACCGCGGCGGGCGCGGAGACCCGCCGTGGCAACGGCGGGCGGCGGCTGGTCGACCGGGTGGCCCGGGTGCGCGAGCTGGGCATCGTGGTCGCGCTCGGCGTGCTGTTCGGCGTGACCGGCGCGGTGAACCCGAGCTTCCTGACCTACGCCAGCCTGCGCGACATCCTGCTCAACTCCGCGATCGTGGCCATGCTCGCGGTCGGGCAGACCCTCGTCGTCATCACCAGGAACGTGGACCTTTCGGTCAGCTCGGTGGTCGGGCTGACGGCGTTCGGGGGCGCGCTGGTCCTGGCCGACGATCCGGGCGTGCCGATCCCGGTGGTGATCGCCGGGTGCGTGCTGCTCGGCGCGGTCTGCGGGGCGGTCAACGGCCTGCTCGTCGGCGTGGCCAAGGTGCCCGCGCTGGTGGCCACGCTCGGCACCCTGTACGCCTTCCGCGGCATCGACTACGCCTGGGCGGGCGGCCGGCAGGTGAACGCCGCCGACATGCCCGAGGGCTTCCTGTCCCTCGGCACCCGCTCGGTGCTCGGGATCCCGCTCCCCGCGCTGGTCGCCCTGGCCGTCCTGCTGGTCGTCGGCTGGATGCTGCGCAACCTGCGGGCCGGTCGCGAGCTGTACGCCATCGGCTCCAGCCCCGAGGCCGCCGTGCTGGCCGGGATCAGGGTGCGGCGCAGGATCGTCGCGGCCTTCGTGGCCAACGGGGCCCTGGCCGGGCTGGCCGGGATCATGTGGGCGGCCCGCTTCGGCACCGTGGACGCCACCGTCGCGACGGGCAAGGAGCTGGACGTGATCGCGGCCGTCGTGGTGGGCGGCGTGGCGATCTTCGGCGGCAGCGGCACGGTGTATGGGGCGGCGCTCGGGGCGCTGCTGCTGGCCGGGATCACGAGCGCGCTGGCCGTGCTGCGGGTGGACGCGCTCGCGCAGACGGCCATCAACGGCGCGCTGCTGATCGCCGCCATCGTCCTCGACCGGGTGCTCGCGCTGCGGGTCGCCGCCGCACTCCGCCGCAGGAGGTTCCACGATGCCCGCTGATCGGCCCTGCGTGAGCGAGGGTCCCGCTGACCGGCTCCGCGCGCCCGGGAGGTTCGTCGATGGCCGCTGACCTCGCCAGGGTGGCCCGCCGGTGGGAGGGGCTGATCCTCGTCCTGCTCGTGGGCGTCGTGCTCTGGGCCTCGCTCGGCGTGGACGGCTTCGCCAACGGCTCCAACGTCTCCTTCCTGCTCCTCGACACCACCGAGATCGCCCTGATGGCGCTCACCATGACGCTGGTGATCGTGGCGGCCGAGATCGACCTGTCGGTGGCCTCCACGCTCGGCCTGTCCTGCGCGGTGCTCGGCTGGCTGTGGAACGCGGGGCTCCCGATCGAGGCGATCATGCCGATCTGCCTGCTGGTCGGCGCGGCCTGCGGGGCCGTCAACGGCCTGCTCGTCACCCGGCTGGGCCTGCCCTCGCTGGCGGTGACGATCGGGACGTTCGCGCTGTTCCGCGGCCTGGCGTACGTGATGCTCGGCGACCAGGCGGTGGCCGACCTGCCCCCGGCCTACACGAGCCTCGCCACGGCCGCGCTCGGCCCGGTCCCGCTGGCGACCCTGCTGGTCGTGGTGCTGGCGGCGGTGGCGGCCGTGGTGCTGCACGCGACCGGGCTCGGCCGCTCGATCTTCGCGCTCGGCTCGAACGTGGACGCCGCCTACTTCTCGGGCATCCGGGTCAAGCGGATCAAGCTCTGGCTGTTCGTGGCCTCCGGGGTGATGGCCTCGCTGGCCTCCCTCGTCTACACGTTCAGGTACGCCAGCGCGCGGGCGGACAACGGCGTCGGCCTGGAGCTGGCCGTGGTGGCCGCCGTACTGCTCGGCGGGGTGTCCATCTTCGGTGGCCGCGGCACGCTGCCCGGCGTCCTGATGGCGGTGCTGCTGCTCGGCGTCGTACGCAACGCGCTGATCCTGGCCGACGTGGCCAACGAGGTGCTCAACTTCGTGACGGGACTGCTACTCGTCGCATCCGTGCTGGCGCCGAACTTGGGGGCGTTCTGGCGGCGGCGCACAACTCCACAAGTGGAAGGGAAGTCCGTTTCATGACAACGCGCACCCCTTGGCGGCCCACGGCGCTCATCGCGGGACTCGTCCTGCTGACCGCTTCCTGCGGTGGTGGCACCACGAAGAGCGACGTGGCGCAGCAGTCCTCCGCGCCCGCCGCCACCGCCGCGTCGTCGGCCGCGGCCGATCCGAACGCCCCGCTCAAGCAAGGACTGAAGATCGCGTTTCTGCCCAAGCAGGTGAACAACCCGTACTTCACGATCGCCGACAACGGCGGCATCGAGGCCGCCAAGGAGTTCGGCGGCGAGGGCAAGGAGGTCGGCCCGTCCGACGCCAGCGCGTCCTCGCAGGTGTCCTACATCAACACGCTGATGCAGCAGAAGCAGGACGCCATCGTGATCTCCGCGAACGACCCCAACGCGGTCGTCCCCGCGCTCAAGCAGGCCAGGGCCGCCGGGATCAAGGTCGTCAGCTACGACTCCGACACCGCCGCCGAGGGCCGTGACGTGTTCGTCAACCAGGCCGGCGCCGAGGACCTCGGCCGGACGGAGGTGCAGCTCCTGGCCGAGCAGATCGACCACAAGGGCAAGATCGCCGTGCTCTCGGCCACGCCGAACGCGACCAACCAGAACACCTGGATCGAGTTCATGAAGGACGAGCTGAAGAAGCCCGAGTACAAGGACATGGAGCTGGTCAAGGTCGCCTACGGGAACGACGACGACCAGAAGTCGTTCACCGAGACCCAGGGCCTGCTGCGCTCGTACCCGGATCTGGCCGGCATCATCTCGCCCACGACCGTCGGGATCGCGGCCGCCGCCCGCTACCTGTCGGACTCCCCGTCCAAGGGGAAGGTCAAGCTGACCGGCCTGGGCACCCCCAACCAGCTCAGGAAGTTCGTCAAGGACGGGACCATCGAGGCGTTCGAGCTGTGGAACCCGGCCGACCTGGGCTACCTGGCCTCGTACGCCGCCGCCGCGCTGGCCTCGGGGCAGATCACCGGCGCCGAGGGCGAGAAGTTCAAGGCGGGCAAGCTCGGCGAGTACACCGTCGGGGCCAAGGGCGAGGTGCTGCTCGGCAAGCCGACCGTGTTCAACAAGGACAACATCGACAAGTTCGACTTCTGACCACGGGCGGCGGTCGTGGGCGCGCCCCGGGTCAGGGCGCGCTCACGGCCGGCCGCGCGGCACGACCAGCCCGGTCTCGTACGCGGCCACCACGGCCTGCGTCCGGTCCCGCAGGCCGAGTTTGTTCAGCACCCGGCTCACATGCGTCTTGACCGTCTCCTCGGTGACCGTCAGCCGGGCCGCGATCTCGGGATTGGACAGGCCCTCGGCGACGAGCCGCAGCACCTGCGTCTCGCGCGGGGTGAGCGCGGACAGCGCCTTGGCCGGCGCATCGGACCTCGGGCCGAAACGGGTGAACTCGCTGATCAGCCGGCGCGTGACGGCCGGGGCGAGCAGCGCCTCACCTGCGGCGATGACGCGGACCGCGTCGAAGAGCCGCTCGGCGGTGACGTCCTTGAGCAGGAAGCCGCTGGCTCCCGCGCGCAGGGCGTCGTAGACGTACTCGTCCAGGTCGAACGTCGTCAGGATGAGCACCTTCGGCCCGCCGTCGCCGGTGAGCCGCCTGGTGGCCTCGATGCCGTCCATGACCGGCATGCGTACGTCCATGAGGACCACGTCGGGCGCGAGCTCGCGGCAGATCCGCACCGCCTCGGACCCGTCGGCGGCGGTGCCGACCACCTCGAAGTCCTGCTGGGTGTCGAGCAGCTCGGCGAACCCGGTGCGCACGACCAGGTGATCGTCGGCGATGACGATCCGGACCACGGCGCTCATCCGGCTTCCTCGCCCCGCCCCGGCAGCCGGGCCTCGACCAGGAAGCCGCCACCGGGCGCCGGGCCGGTGCGCAGCTCGCCCCCGACGGCCACGGCGCGCTCGCGCATCCCGGACAGGCCATGACCGCCGCCCGCGTCCACGGAGGCCGGCCCCGGGCCGTTGTCCCTGACGGACAGGCACAGCTCGGCGCCGGTGTAGTCGAGCTCCACGTCCACCGCGGCGCCGGGCGCGTGCCGCCGCGCGTTGGTGAGCGCCTCCTGGACGATCCGGTACGCGGCCAGCTCCACGCCGGGGTCGAGCACCACGGGCGAGCCGCGCAGGATCAGGCGGGTGCTCGTGCCCGACGCCTCCCGAGCCTCGTCGATCAGCTCGTTGAGCTCGTGGAGGCGCAGGCCGGGCTGGGGCCGCCAGGCCGCCTCCGCGTCGGCGTCCGCGCGCAGCACGCCGAGCAGCCGCCGCATCTCGGTCAGCGCCGCCCTGGCGGTGTCGCCGATCGCCAGCAGCCGCTCCTGGCCCGCCGCCGGCATGCCGGGGACGGCCAGCCGGGCGGTCTCGGCCTGCACGGCGACCATGGAGATGTGGTGGGCGACGACGTCGTGCAGCTCCCTGGCGATGCGGGCGCGCTCGCCGCGTGCCGTGTGCTCCAGCAGGGTGTCGGCGATGACCTGGCGGGCGGCGGTGTCGGCGAGGGACCGGCCGCGCACGCGCACGGCGATGCCCGCCAGCGCCGCCGCCGTCGCCAGGCAGGCCAGGAGCAGCGAGTAGGCGCGCAGCCGCCCGCCCGGCTGATCGGCCGCGCCGAGCATCATCGCCAGCAGCGGGTACGGCACCGTGACGAGCACGGCGGCCACCGGAGATCCGTGCCGGCCGAACCGGTAGCCGGTGACCAGCTGGGCGACCAGGCCGGCCGCGGTCAGCGAGTGGAAGGCCAGCATCGACAGCACGCTCGCCCCGGAGGTCAGGAGCGCCGCGGCGACCGGCTGCGCCCACATGAGCGGCAGCGGCAGCGTCGTGGCCAGGGCCAGCAGCGGGAAGACCAGGAAGAGCAGGGGCGCGCCCGAGTCGCCGGCCTCCGGGGCGTCTCCCGAGGGGACGGGCATCGTGCCCACCGGCACGCTCTCCGTCTGCCCGAGCGCCGTCGCGCCGCCCGCCTGCGTGATCGACTCCACCACGGCCAGCAGCGCCAGCAGCACGCCGGCCGCCATCGGCAGATGAGCGGTCACGAACGGGAACGCGGCGGCAGCCCGGCGTGCCCACCCGGCCAGCCTGCCGCTCCGCTCCAGCGCTCGCTCCACGAAACCCATTGTCACGGGCTTACGGAGTCCTGGCATCCCTTGTGTGAGGGATGGGGCGTAGCTGGAGCCAGTGACGCGGCAGATCACTCCGCCGCGTGACGACCGCGACCGCCGCCGCTGCCTAGTCTGCCTGGCGTGGAAGCAACCATCGAAGTCACCGGCCTGCGCAAGCGGTTCGGCCGGACCCAGGCGCTGGACGGCATGTCCTTCACCGTGCTGCCGGGTCAGGTCACCGGGTTCGTCGGGCCCAACGGCGCGGGCAAGTCCACCACGATGCGGGTGGTGCTCGGCCTGGACTCGGCCGACGAGGGCAGCGCGCTCGTGGGCGGGCGGCCGTACGCGAGCCTGCGCCGCCCGCTGAGTCACGTCGGCGCGCTGCTGGACGCCGGCGCGCTGCAGCCCAGCCGCACCGCGCGCAACCACCTGCTCTGGCTGGCCCACTCCCAGGGGCTGGGCGCCGGGCGGGTGGACGAGGTGATCGAGCAGGCCGGGCTGGCGACGGCCGCCCGGCGCAAGGCGGGCGGCTTCTCGCTCGGCATGCGGCAGCGGCTCGGGATCGCCGCCGCGCTGCTCGGCGATCCTCCGGTGCTCATGCTGGACGAGCCGTTCAACGGCCTCGACCCCGAGGGCATCGTGTGGATCCGCGGCTTCCTGCGGTCGCTGGCCGCGGAAGGGCGTGCCGTGCTGGTGTCCAGCCATCTGATGAGCGAGCTCCAGGACACCGCCGGCCATCTCGTGGTGGTGGGCAGGGGCCGGGTCGTCGCGGACACCAGCGTGGCCGACCTGATCACGACCGCGTCCCGCGACCGGGTGACGCTGCGCACGGGGGCCCGCCCGGAGGCGATGTCGGTGCTGGCCGGCGCGGGCGCCACGGTGACCGTGACGGACCGCGACACGCTCATCGTCTCCGGGCTGGCGGCCGAGCACATCGTGCGGCTGCTCGGCGCGCAGGGGGTGGCCTTCTCCGAGGTGTCCGCCCACCGCGCCACGCTGGAAGAGGCGTACCTGGATCTGACCAGGGACGCGGTCGAGTTCAGGGGGGCGGCGCGATGACCGCGGTCACCCCCTATCGGCCGCGCCAGGCGGCCGGGCGCGACGGGTTCGCGCAGGCGCTCCGCTCGGAGTGGACCAAGCTCCGCACGGTCCGCGGCTGGGTGCTCGGCCTGGCGGTCTCGACCCTGCTCATCGTGCTGCTCGGGCTGATCTTCGCGGCGGGCAGCCAATCCTCCTGCAGCGCGGGGCCGATCGAGGTGCCCTGCCCTCCTTCGCCCACCGGGCCGGGCGGTGAGACGGTGGAGGACCACTTCTACTTCGTGCACCAGCCGCTGGACGGGGACGGCAGCATCACCGTACGCGTGAGCTCCCTGACCGGCCAGCTGCGCAAGCCGGACGCCACTCCCGGGGTCAGGAACGTCGTCGCCGGCGTCGTGCCCTGGGCCAAGGCCGGGGTGATGATCAAGGAGAGCACCCGGCAGGGCTCCACGTACGCGGCGGTGATGGTCACCGGCGAGCACGGCGTGCGGATGCAGCACGACTTCACCGAGGACGTGGCGGGGCTTCCCGGCGGCGTCTCGCCGTCCGCGCCGCGCTGGCTGCGGCTGACCAGGACCGGCGACACGATCACCGGCGAGGAGTCGGCCGACGGCGAGCGGTGGACGGAGGTGGGCACGGCCCGCCTGGCGGGGTCGCCGAAGAAGGTCCGCATCGGGCTGTTCGCCGCCTCGCCCGGCGATCTGACCGTGTCCCGCAACCCGCTCGGCGGGTCGTCAACGGCCTCGCGCTTCGCCGAGGCCACCGCGGTCATGGACCGGGTCACGCTGCGCGGACCGGCCGCCGGCGGCACGTGGAGCCGTGACGACATCGGCGTCACCATCGGCCCCGACGGCCGGCCGCACCATCCCGGGCGTTCCGTCCTGTCCGGCGGCACGTTCACCGTCACCGGGGTCGGCGACATCGCGCCGTTCTCGGAGGGCATGCCGATCGAGCGCCTGCTGATCGGGACGCTGATGGGGCTGATCATGGTGATCGTGGTGGCGGTGCTGTTCGTCACCGTGGAGTACCGGCGCGGGCTGATCCGCACCACCCTGATCGCCGGCCCGCGACGCGGCCGGACGCTGGCGGCCAAGGCGGTCGTGGCCGCCGCGGCGGCCTTCGCCTGCGGGACGATCGGGGCGGCGGTCACGGTGCCCGTCGGCCAGCTCATGCTGGCGGCCAACGGGAACCTGATCGCCTCCACGCCCCTGCTCACCGAGCTGCGCGTGATCGCCGGCACCGGAGGGCTGCTCGCGGTGACCGCCGCCTTCGCCCTCGGCCTGGGCTTCCTGTTCCGGCGCAGCGCCATGGCGGTCGTCGCCGCCGTCGCGGCCTTCCTGGTCCCGTACGTGCTCGCGACCGCGTCCATCCTGCCCGACGAGGCGGCGCGGTGGCTGCTGCGGGTCACGCCCGCGGCCGGGTTCGCGATCCAGCAGAGCCTGATCGAATATCCGCAGGCGAGCGCGCGCTATGCGGCGGCGGAGGGTTACTACCCGCTGCTGCCGTGGGCGGGTTTCGCGGTCACGTGCGCCTACGCGGGCCTGGTGCTGGGCCTGGCCGCGTACCGGCTGCGCGGGAGGGACGTATGAGCCGGGGCGCGCGGGGACGCGACGCGGCGGGGGACCGGTCCTTGCGGTGGGCGGTGCGGGCGGAGTGGACCAAGGTGCGCACTCTCGCGGGGCCGGGGTGGCTGCTGGCCTCGGTCGTCGTGCTGACCGTGGCCCTGAGCGCCGTGGCGGCGGCCGTCGTGCCCTGCGCGTCGGCGGGGTGCGGCCAGGACGCGACCAGGATCAGCCTGGTCGGGGTCCAGCTCGGTCAGGCCATGGTCGCCCTGCTGGCCGTGCTGATGGTCTGCGGCGAATACAGCACCGGCATGATCCGTACGAGCCTCACCGCGATGCCGCGCAGGGCGACCGGCCTGGCCGCCAAGGCGGTCGTGGTCACCGGCCTGACGGTGGCGGCCGGGACCGTGGCCGTGCTCGGGTCGGTGCTGGCCGGGCGGCTGATCCTGCCCGGCAGCGGGTTCACGCCCGCGCACGGCTACCCGCCGCTGTCCCTGGCCGACGGGCCGACGCTGCGCGCCGCCGCCGGCTCGGTCCTGTACCTCGTGCTGATCGCCCTGCTCAGCCTGGGCCTGGCCACCGCCGTCCGCGACTCGGCCGCCGCCACGGGTGTCGTGCTCGGCCTGCTGTACGCGTTCCCGTTCGTCAGCCTCATGGTCCGCGACCCTGACGTGCAGCTGTTCCTGTGGCGGATCTCCCCGACGAACGCCGGGCTGGCGGTGCAGGCCACCACGGATCTGGCCGGCCTGCCCATCGGGCCGTTGGCCGGCCTCGGCGTGCTGACGGCCTGGGCGGTGGCGGCGCTCCTGGGCGGCGGGCTGCTGCTGCGGCGCCGCGACGCCTGACCGCCTTTTCTGGGCTCTCCGGGACTTTCCTGGCCGCCCTCTTCGGGCCCGGAGGGGCCGGTCAGGTGTCGAGGCCGAAGAGGGGGAGGCAGGCGGCCAGGTTGTGGATCTCGAAGCCGGGCGACTCCGTCCAGTCCTCCCTGGCCAGGCGGAAGCGGTGGGTGACGACGGGCTTGCCCTGGCGGTCGTGCATGGCGAGCCCGTCCTCCCGGTAGCCCAGCTTCCTCGTCACCGCCAGCGAGGCATGGTTGTCCTCGAACGCCTCCGTCACCGCGTAGCTCGCGCCCAGCCCGGCGAAGGCGAGGTGGAGCACCGCCTTGCGCATCTCGGTGCCGATGCCCTGGCCCTGGAAGCGCCGGCCGAGCCAGGAGCCGGTCCCGGCCTCACGGGTGACCAGGAAGCTCTTGGCCGAGATGCTCTGCGTGCCGATGATCTGCCCGTCGTGCACGACGACGAAGTCGATCGACCAGTTCGCCGGGGCGAACTCGCCCCACATGCGGAAGTGGTACTGGATCGTGCTCCTGGCCCGCCCGGCCGGGTCCGTGTCCGTCCAGGGGAACAGGAACGGCATGTAGCCCGGCTCGTGGATGCCCTCCGACGCCCGCTCTCCCAGCTCGTCGAGGTCGTCGAGTGAGGGGTGGCGCAGCTCCAGGCGCGGCGTGGTGACGGACAGCTCGGACAGTGGCCAGTTACGCATGCCACCAGATCCTGTCAGGCGCCCGGCCCGGCCCGCGACTGCTTTTCCTGGAACTTGGCGCATAAATGCGACATGCCCGCTTTTATTGGTATTCGCTAATTCGCCTGGCCTTTTGCCCGGCAAAAGCTCTTACGAGAGATGAATTGACGGCGAACTGGGTAGGCACCGAATTATGATCATAAAATTTCGAAGAATCGTCGCTTTCGCCGTGGGATGTGGTCTGCCGATCCTGACTATGGTGCCCGCACACGCTGAACGGAAGGCCGAGGAGCCGGCCGGCAGCGAGTCGGTGGTGCTGCGGCCCGGCGATCACGGAGAGTCCGTCAGGCTGCTGCAACGGCGCCTGCACGCGGGCCACTACTACTACGGCCGGATCCACGGCGTCTACGACGAGCAGACGAAGTTCGCGGTCTGGGCCCTGCAGAAGAACCGGCGGATGCGGCCCAAGGAGGCGGTGGGCCACGAGGTCTGGCATGCGCTCGGCAAGCCGCCCCGCTTCCGCCCCCTGGTCCCGAACGGCGGCGCGGACCGGGTGGAGATCAACCTGCGCGACCAGTTGCTCACCGTCTTCCGGGACCGCCGCCCGGTGCTGTTCTCGCACATCTCGACCGGGGCCGAGGTGCACTACTGCGACAACGGCCATTGTGGCAACGCCATCACGCCGGTGGGCGACTTCCGCGTGACCAACCGCGCGCCGGGCTGGACCACGGGCGCGCTCGGCTCGATGTACAACTCGCTCTACTTCGTCGGGGGCATCGCCATGCACGGCTCCACGAAGGTGCCGCTGCAGCCCGCCTCGCACGGCTGCGTACGCCTCCCGCTGACCACGTCGAAGCGCCTGTACGAGATCGTCAAGATCGGCGAGCCCGTGTACGTGCGCGGCAGCTATTCACCGTGACCGGAGGGAGCCTGCGCGCGCGGACCTACACGCCCTGCGGCAGCCGGAACAACCGGTCGGGATCGTAGGTGGATTTCACCTCGGCCAGCCGCGCCGCGTTCGGCCCGTAGTACGCACTCCGCCAATTCTCCAAATCGGGGTCAATGTAATTCACATATGCGTGATCCCCGAAATGTCGGGACATGTCGCTGTGGAGTCGCCGCAACCAGCCGCGATCAGTCCCCTCCGCGTAATACTGCACGCTGTACATCGCAGCCCGATGCGGAAAGGCGGTGGCCGCCGGGGCCACCTGCCCGACCGCGCCCCCCATCGCGTCCAGCAACACCGAGTGCCGCCCGCCGCGCTCCAGGCCGTTCACCAGTGCCCGCACGCCGTCCGCGGGCAGCGGCCGGTAGGCCAGGTGCGACTTGGCGGAGAACGCCGCCCGCGGCATCCGACGGCACTCGGCGATCGACATCGACGAGCAGCCGCCCATGAACTTCATGGCGTCCAGGTAGGGGAGCGTCCGGACCCAGCGTGCGGACGGCCGCCCGACCTTCTCCGCGAAGGGCGCCAGCAGCCGGTCGAGCGCGGACCTGCTTCCCGCGTACGAGCCGACGACCTGCACTTCCAGCCCGCCCGCCGACCTGCCCAGGTGCAGGGACGACCACAGCTCGCGGGGCGCCGACGGCCCCCACGACTGCCAGGCGCGCACCGCCGCCCGCGCCCGCGACCACGGCCAGCGCAGGGAGAAGACGGTCAGCTCGCGCGCCTCGTGGGTCCTGAAGGTGAACGACACCACGACGCCGAAGTTCCCGCCGCCACCGCCGCGGCAGGCCCAGAAGAGCCCGGCGTGATGCCCGGCGTCGGCCGTCAGCAGCCGGCCGTCGGCCGTGACCAGGCGTACGGACTCCAGGGCGTCGCACGTGAGGCCGTGCTGCCTGGACACCACCCCGATCCCGCCGCCCAGCGTGAGGCCGCCGATGCCGACCGTGGGGCAGGTGCCGGCGGGGATGCTCACGCGGTGGCGGGAGAGCCGGTCGTAGACGTCGATCAGCTTGGCCCCGGCGCCGATCGTGGCCCGCCCGCCCGCGTAGGCGACCGAGCTCATCCTGGACACGTCGACGACCAGGCCGGTGCCGGTCGACCAGCCCGCGTACGAATGGCCGCCCGAGCGGCTGGTGACCGGCACGCCGGTGGCCCGCGCGAACGCCAGGCACCTGGACACGTCGGCGGCGTTCGCGCAGTAGGCGACGCCGCCCGGCCTGACCCGGTCGAAGGCCGGGTTGTACAGGCGGCGCGCCCCGGCGTAACCGGCGTCGCCGGGCAGCACAAGAGTCCCCGCCAGCTGCCGCCGCAGCCGCGCCCAGTCGGGCGGCGGCGCGTGACGCGCCGGCCCCGAGCGGGCCGGCGCGGAGACAGCCGACGCGGAGACAGCCGATCCGGCCAGCGGGGCCAGAGCGGCGGCATGCAGAAAATCGCGGCGGTCCAAGGACGCCTCCCCTGGATGATCGTGGTGAGCCCGATCGGTGAGACGCCCGGACAAGCCGCCCGGTTGGTCACATGTCCATCACTTCGGGATCACCCGGCTGTCCCTCCGAATCCGGCGGCGTTCTGGGCGGACGGGGAGCCCACCCTGGTCAGCCGGGGCACGCTCGTCCCGGCCTTCTTGAGCACTCCGTCCTTGACCAGGCGCAGCGGCGACCCGACCGGCTTGGGCCCGTTCCCGCTCGACTCCGAGAGCCGCAGGGCGAGCGCGGGGCACATCTCGACCGCCCGGCGCGCCTCCTTGGCCATGAAGCCGGGGACGTTCCTGAACGACGGGAAGCCGTAGTCGTCCAGGTCGACGAACTCCGGCAGCAGGTGGGCGCACAGCCCGTGCCCCTGGCAGCGGGACCAGTCGACCTCCAGCCGGTACTCGACCTCGGCCTCGCGCTCGGGCATCGGCAGCACGCCGCGCACCGGCCGGCCGCACGAGCCGTGCTCCAGGTGGAGCGCGATCTCGCTCTCGAACGCGTCCAGCGCCGACAGCACGAACTTGGCGGTGCCGTCGGGGTGGAAGCACGCGCCGCGCCGCTCGACCACGCGGACGCAGCGCCGTACCGCGTCCACCGAGCCCGTGCCCTCGGCCAGCGCGCACAGGGCCCTGGCCACGTCGGGCAGGCCGAGCCGGCACGGGCCGCACTGGCCCGCGGACTCGGCCGCCAGATAGGAGGCCACCCTGGCGGCCTCGCCCAGCGGGCAGGTGGACTCGCCGAGCGGGACGATGATCCCGGCGCCCAGGGTGGCGCCGGCCGCCTTCATGCCCTCGCGCGAGATCACGGCCATCTCGGCCTCGTCGGCCGACAGCCACGCGCCGTGGTAGCCGCCCACGAGCACGCCGTCGCCGACCTCCGCCTCGCACAGGGCGAGCACGTCGGCCAGCAGGGTGCCCGTCGGTGTCTCGATGACCGCGCCGTTGGCGGCGCCGCCGCTGACGGTGAGCAGGATGGTGCCGGGCTCCTTGCTGGTGCCCACTTCGGCGTACTTCTCCGGCCCGTACTCCGCCAGCAGCGCGAACTGGGCGTAGGTCTCCGTGTTGGACAGCAGGGTCGGCAGGCCGTCCACGCCACTCGTGGCGGCCCGCTTCTTCCTGCCGGGCGGGATGCCCTCCTCGCCGTTGACGGCGCGGACGAGAGCGCCGCCCTCTCCGGAGATGAACCGCTCCTTGATCCCGACCACCCTGATCGGGACGCGGCTCTCCGCGCCGCCCGAGATGTTCGCGTTCCTGCGCTCGGCCACGGCGGCGGCGACGGACGCCTCGGCGACCTCGCCCCCGGCCGTGGCGACGACCACCTCGCGCGCGCCCAGCGCCTCGGCGGCCAGCACCGCGCCGTCCAGCACCAGGTGCGGATTGCGGGTGAGCAGCATGGCGTCCTTGGAACTGGCCGGCTCGCCCTCGGCCCCGTTGACCAGGACGACGCTGTCGCCCGAGCCCGCCGCGTCGGCGACGGCCCGCAGCTTGCGGGCGAACGGGAAGGCTGCGCCGCCCCGCCCTCGCATGTCCACGTCGTTGACCTGCGAGATGAGGTCGCTCAGCTCGCGAGGCTCCATGACGCCGTGAAGCGTGCGGTGGGCGGGCAGGTCGAGCCGCCTGCAGTGGTCGAGCCCGGCGGTCAGCCGGGCAGGACCCATGCGTAACACCCGTGGCACTCTGGCCGGAATCACAGTCGCCCCCTGAGGAACGCGGTCGCGTTCATCCAGCCTCCCGGTATCTGCGCCGCGCCTCGGCGAGGCTGACCGGTGCGTTGACCTTCGCGGCCGCCGCGGCGGCCGCGTTCACTGAAGCCGCCTTCTGCGGCCTTTCCACTGGTACGCCGGAAGCCGGCATGCCCGAAGCCATGGCCGGCGCCACCGCGGGTGCCTGGATCTGCTCGGCCACCATCGGCGGCCGGCGCAGCGTGGCCAGCACGCGCACGATCAGCGCGGAGCCGACCGCCGCCAGGCAGGCCACGTAGGACCAGGCCACCCAGCCGGCCGGCGGACGGCCGGCCGTCAATCCGTGCATGATCCCGATCGGCCAGGCCAGGTACGCGGCGGAGTGCAAGATCCGCCACATCCACGGCTTGGTCCTGACCGCGAAGCGCCCCCTCAGCATTCCCGTCACCACGGCCACGACCATCAGGTCGAAGGCCAGGGCGCCGAGTCCCACGTAGAGCCCGGCCACCGGCACGACCGCCGCCCCCAGCGGTACGTGCCCCAGGCTGATCATGAGTGTGATGTGCGTCACCAGGTAGGCCAGCCCGATGAACGCGGTGGCCCGGTGCGCGAGCTGCGCGCGCACCCGGTTGGCCGGTGACAGGAAGACGCGTTCGGTGGTGAGCAGGCCGAGCGCGATCGTCGCGGTCAGCAGCACCAGGGCGAACACGCCCGCGTAGAACTCGAGGAAGCCGACCCCTTGGCCGAGCAGCGCGACGCCGCGTTCCGTCCTGGTCAGCGCGAACGCCGACAGCAGGATGGCCGTGATCGAGGCGCTCGCCCCCAGCCGGACGCTTCGGGAGTCCAGCTTGGTGGGGGCGTGCCTGGGGTGTCGTCTGTGGAGCATCTATTTCCCTCCAAGGTCGGGTGAGGGTGCGACTCGGAAGGCGAGTGCCCGCAGGGGCGGTTCAGGTCAGCAACGGCGGCCCCGGTTGATGCATGAGACGACGAACTGCATCAGCCGATCGGGCATGACGTTGGCGAAGTCGGCGTGGTCGGTCACCGGGTTGTGCTTCTGTTCCGGGAAGGCGTCCACGGCGTACGAGGGGCCCTGCGGCACGGAGTACGCGAGGGTCATGCGAAGTGCGGGAATCGCTCGGGTGCCCTGCGGGCAAGCACCACCCTGGCCGGGGAAGACCACGTGCGTGCGGTGGTTGGCGCTGTCGGTGTTCTGGCCGTCCCAGCAGCTAGGGAAGTCCAGAATACGAAGAACCTGACTACCGCGCGGGCAAAGCGTGTATTTGTCGGGACTTATGCGATTTTGGAATCCCGAGCAGCTCCAGCCGGCGCGGGCGTTGGCGGTGCCGTTCGTGGCCGCCTTGGCGTCACCGGTGATGATCCTGATGAACCTCGGCATCGCGACCACCCTGGAAGTGGCGTTGCCGCGGAACTGGAGCGTCACGGAGCGGGCCCGCAGCACCTGGCCGACGTTGCCGTCCGGGTCCTCGGTGTTCACGTCCACCTTGCGGTCTCTGAGGACCGGCCAGAAGTACGTGGACTTGTCGCCTTGCCGGCAGGTCGTCCCCGCGGCGGCCAGGCTCTCGTCGGTGGAGAAACCGTCCGTCGACAGGTTGCCCACGTAGTCGTGCAGGTGGTGCGCCCCGTTGCTCACGCCGGGGGCGACGATGAAGTTGTCGGGGTTGTTGTGACCGTTGCGGTTCGTCCCGCACTGGGAGACGAACGAGCCACGGGAGCCGTTCCTGCCGGCGCGCGCGTCGAGCTGGACGGGCTGGACGTCGCGGATGCTGACGAAGTCTTCGACGAACGGGCCCAGGTCGAGGCACTCGTCGTGCTCACCGGTGGCCGTGGGGGAGGCGCTGGGGGAGGCGGAGCCCGTCGGGGACGCGCTCTGCGACGGCTGGCCGGTCGCGTCGTCGTCGGGGTTCTGGGTCTGGCTGGCGCTCGGACTGGGGGTCGGGGTCCGCGTCTGGCGGCCGCGCCGCGAGAACGTCGAGGCGGTCTCCTCCGCCTCAGGGTCCTGGGCCGGGTCCAGCACCGCGGCGCCGCCGCCCTGACCCGTCTGGTCCTGCTGGTCGCCGGTCTGCTGATCGTCCTGCTGCTGGCCGGTCTGCTGGTCGTCCTGCTGCTGGCCGGTGTTCTGCTCTTCGGGGACCTGCTGGTCCTGCTGCTGGTCCTGGTTCTGGTCCTGGTTCTGCTGGTCGTTCTGGTCCTGCTGGCCGTTGCGGTTCCGGCGCTGCTGCGCCGTGGGGGACGCGCTGGGTGACGCGCTGGGCGACGCCGTGGCCTGGGCCGGGTCGCAGTGGTCGGCACGGGCGGGGCCGGCGCCTATGACGGCCGCGGACACCAGTCCGCCTGCCGCCACGGCCAAGGCGGACATGGCCGCGGCCATGCGTCTGGATCTCCTCATGTGTGTCTCCTCTTTTCGACCGCCAGTGCGACGGGTGGAGCGGGTGAGGGCGTCGGGGCTTCGGGAAGCTCGTTGTGATCGACCAGGCCGGTGGACTCGAGAAGAGACATGTGGCGCATGACGAAGTTGATGCCTTCTTGGGCAAACTTCCTGATCTCGGAGTTCCGGGTCCCGGCCCGTACGCCCGCCACGACGGTGAAGACCTTGCCGTGCGCGGCACGCAACAGGTTCGCGAAGTCCTTGTCGAACGCCGGGCCGCTCTCCGAAGCGAGCTGGGCCATCCAGCGCTGCTGGTCGGCGTTGGGCTCGTCGGGGAGAGCCACGCCGAGCTTGCCGGCGACCTGGCGGGTGATCTGGTCCAGCTTCATGTGATCTTTCATGATCAGCTGGCCGACTTCCTTGACGCGCTGGGACTCGGCGCGGGTCTCCGCGTACTGGCCCGCGGGCATCTCCCAGAGGCCGGCCTGGCGCACCTTGATCAGCAGATCGCGGTCGGCGGCCGTGAGGGGGCCGGACGACGTCTGCGTCCACTGGGCGGCGGCCGGATCGATCGACGGAGGCATGACCAGCGCGATCGTCACCGCGGCCGCGAGGACGAACCCGCCGAGCATGAGCACCTCGCCGCGCAAAAGCCTGTGCATGGTCGGAGGTACGCGGGCGTCCTCGGCCTGGTTCACCTATGGCCGGAGATAGTTAGAAATGACTGGAGTTATCGGAGTGGCTACCGGACTGATAACGAAGGTGTAAAGATGTGCCCCGTGCTAGGTCACCTCGACGGCAGGTTCGAGAGTGCGGATGCCGAGGCGGAGCATCGCATCGCGGTGCTTTACCAGGAGTTCGGCGGCCCTCTGCTGCGACACGTCCGCAAATCCACAGGTAATGACCTTCAGTGGGCCGAAGACGTGGTGCAGGAGACGCTCGTCCGGGCCTGGCGAAACTCGGCAAGACTGCAATGGGAACCAAGCCTCTTATGGGCGTGGCTGCTGACAGTGGCCCGCCGCATCGTTATCGACGGACGTCGACGCAAGAGCGCCCGGCCTCACGAGGTCGAGCCGCCCGAAGTCGACATGATGGCGGTGCCTGACGGCTCGGAGCGGGCCCTTTCGGCGATCGTGGTCGCCGACGCGCTCCGCAGCCTGTCCGAAGAACACCGCGAAGTCATTGAGCAGACCTACCTCCGAGACCGTACGATAAGTGAGGCGGCGGAGATTCTGGGGATACCGCCGGGCACGGTGAAGTCCCGGCTCTACTACGGGATCCGGGCTCTCCGCGAACTGCTGCGGGACAAGGGGGTAGCCGGCTGATGCATGACGGGGTGGCCGCCTATGTCCTCGGTGTCCTCGACGAAGAGGAGCACGAGGCGTTCGAACGCCACCTCGACACGTGCAAGCAGTGCCAGGCGGAGCTCATCGAGCTGGCCGAGCTCCCTGAGGAGCTCGACGACCTCAAGAACGCCCCCTCCGCCTCCGGTGACGATCCCCCGATGTCGATGTCACGTTGACGTCAATGTCCTTTTCGGGTGATATCGGTACGGCGAGGCATGCGCCCGGTGAACCAGCGCCGGGCGTCTTTGGGGGAGGTGTTCGGTGGGCATCGACGGCGATGCGCCCGGTCCCCCGCATCGGCGGTTCGGTGAGGAGGGCGGCCGGCTGTCGTACGGCGGCTATCTTCGCCTGCCCGCGCTTCTCGCACAGCAACAGCCGCAGTCGGAGGCTCCCGACGAGCTGCTCTTCATCACCATCCACCAGGTCTACGAGCTGTGGTTCAAGCTGCTGCTCCACGAGCTGGAGAAGGCCCGCGAGGTCATGTTCTCGGGTGAGCTCTGGCAGGCCAGGCATCTCTTCCAGCGGGTGCATGCGGTGGAGCGGGTGCTGATCGAGCAGGTCGAGGTCCTGGAGACGATGACGCCCCAGGACTTTCTCGAGTTCCGCGCGAAGCTGGCGCCCGCCAGCGGGTTCCAGTCCGTGCAGTTCAGGGAGCTGGAGTTCCTGTCGGGTCTGAAGGACGAGCGCTATCTCGGCAGCTTCCGCCATGCCGGCGAGGCCGAGCTGGCCAGGCTGCGCCGCAGGCTCGACGAGCCCACCCTGTGGGACGCCTACCTCGCCGCCCTCTCCCAGCGTGGCCTGCCGGTCTCCGACGACGAGATCATGGACACGCTGCTGGCCGTGGCGAGAGACCGCGGATCCTACGACGATCTGTGGCAGCTGGCCGAAGACCTCCTGACGCATGACGAGACCGCCGCCCAGTGGCGGATGCGTCATGTCCAGATGGTCGAACGCCAGATCGGCACCAAGTCGGGCACCGGCGGCTCGACGGGTGCCCCTTATCTGCGCGAAAGAACGCGTTTGCACTACTTCCCGCTGTTGTGGGAACTAAGGGCCTGGCTATGAACAGCTATGGCAAACCCTCACAAAGGAGTGAGAGCGAAATGCCGCTCGACGAGGCCAAGGATGAGCTGCTCCAGCGAGCCGCCGAGAGTTGCGCGGTCAGCAGTGAGCACGTGAGCACCGAGGAGGCGCTGTCCTTCCTGCGGTTCTACTATCGGTATGTCGCGCCGGAGGACCTGCTCGACCGCAACCCCGTTGACGTCTACGGCCCCGCCATGTCGCAGAAGCAGCTGGCCGAGGTCCGCCCCCAGGGCCGGGCCGTGGTCCGGGCCTACACCCCCACGCTGGAGGAGAACGGCTGGGACCCCGGCCACTCCGTGGTGGAGGTGGTCACCGACGACATGCCGTTCCTGGTCGACTCGGTGACGATGGAGCTCGACCGGCATGATCTGGGCACCCACCTGGTGGTCCACCCGCAGATGCGGGTGCGCCGTGACATGACCGGCCGGATGCTCGGCCGCGGCCAGGAGGATGTCACCGGCCAGATGCTGGTCGAGTCGTGGATCCACGTCGAGATCGACCGGCAGTCCGACCCGGGGGTGCTCAAGGAGCTGGAGAACGACCTGCAGCGGGTGCTCACCGACGTGCGGCACGCGGTCGAGGACTTCAGGAAGATGCGGGCGCTGGCCGTACAGACCGCGGAAGACCTGAGCATGAACCCGCCGCCGCTGGAGCCCGCGGAGGTCGAGGACAGCCTCGACCTGCTGCGCTGGCTCGCCGACGGGCACTTCACCTTCCTCGGCTACCGCGAGTACCGGCTGGAGCACACCGACGAGGGCGAGACGCTGCGCGCCATGCCGGGGGCTGCGCTGGGCATCCTGCGCGACGACAAGGTGGGCTCCGACAGCTTCTCCGCCCTGCCCGCCGAGGTGCGCGCCAAGGCCCGCGAGAAGCAGCTCCTGATCATCACCAAGGCCAACTCCAGGGCCACCGTGCACCGGGCGACCTACCTCGACTACATCGGCGTGAAGCTGTTCTCGCCCGAAGGCGAGGTGATCGGGGAGCGGCGCTTCCTCGGCCTGTTCACGCACGTCGCCTACAGCGAGTCGATCTCGCGGATCCCCGTGCTCAGGCGCAAGCTGGCCGACGTGCTCGGCCAGGCGGGCCTCGCGCCCGACAGCCACGACGGCAAGGACCTCATCGAGATCCTGGAGACGTTCCCGCGCGACGAGCTGTTCCAGACCTCGATCGACCAGCTGCTGCCGATCGCCCTGGGCGTGCTGCGGCTGCGCGAGCGCAAGCAGGTCAAGCTCTTCCTGCGGCGTGACGACTACGGTCGCTACATCTCGTGCCTGATCTACCTGCCGCGCGACCGCTACACCACCAAGGTGCGGCTGAAGATGCAGGAGCTGCTGCTGAAGGCCCTGGGCGGCAGGTCGCTGGACTACAGCGCGATGATCGGCGAGTCGGTGCTGGCCCGGCTGCACGTGGTCGTGCGGGGCGAGCGCGGCAGGCAGCTTCCCCAGCCGGGCGTGGACGTGGAGGAGCTGGAGGCGCGCCTGGCCGCCATCACCCGCTCCTGGGAGGACGATCTGGCCACCGCGCTGGGCGAGATGACCTCTGAGGAGGAGGCGCCCGCGCTCACCCGCCGGTACGTCTCGGCGTTCCCCGAGGGCTACAAAGCGGACTTCCCGCCCAAGGTCGCCGTGGTCGATCTGCGCCGGCTGGAGCAGATCGTCAGCGCGGGCGACGACCAGGAGGTCGGGATCAACCTCTACGAGCCGTACGACGCGGCCGAGGGGGAGCGGCGGCTCAAGATCTACAAGGTCGGCTCGCCGATCTCGCTGTCCCAGGCGCTGCCGCTCATCCAGCGGCTCGGGGTCGAGGTCGTGGACGAGCGCCCCTACGAGATCGACAGGGACAACGACCCCGCCACCAAGAACGCCTGGATCTACGACTTCGGGCTGCGGTACACGCCGTCGGACGAGGTGGACAGGAACGACTTCAAGCGGCTGTTCCAGGAGGGGCTCACCGCGCTCTGGCAGGGGCGGGTGCAGGCCGACAACTTCAACGCGCTCATCCTGCGGGCCGGGCTGACCTGGGAGCAGGTCGAGATCCTGCGGGCCTACGCGAAATACCTGCGCCAGGCCGGCAGCACGCACTCGCAGCTCTACATGGAGCGGGTGCTCACCGGCAACGTCCGGCTGGCCCGGCTGCTGGTGCGGCTGTTCGAGGCCAAGCTCGATCCGCGGCGGGCCGACGACGTGCGGGCCGATCTCGTGGAGGCGCTCAACGAGGAGATCCTGGGTGCGCTGGACGAGGTGGCCTCGCTGGACGAGGACCGGATCCTGCGGGCGTACCTGGAGATGATCCAGGCGACGCTGCGGACCAACTACTTCCAGACCGTCGACGGGCGGCGCAAGGACTACATCTCGCTGAAGTTCGACCCCGAGGCGATCAGCGTGCTGCCGTTGCCGCGGCCGAAGTACGAGATCTTCGTGTATTCGCCGCGGGTCGAAGGCGTGCATCTCCGGTTCGGAAAGGTCGCGCGGGGCGGTTTGCGGTGGTCTGACCGAATGGAGGATTTCCGCACGGAAATTCTCGGGCTGGTCAAAGCCCAGATGGTGAAAAATACCGTTATTGTCCCGACGGGGTCTAAGGGCGGATTTGTAGTTAAGCGTCCGCCTGTGTCCGGAAAACGGGAGGACCTGCTCGCCGAGGGCGTGGCCTGCTACCGGACTTTCATCTCCGGCCTGCTGGACATCACGGACAATCTCGTGGACGGCAAGGTCGTGCCGCCGCCCGACGTCGTCAGGCTCGACGGTGACGACCCCTACCTCGTGGTCGCCGCCGACAAGGGCACCGCCACCTTCTCCGACATCGCCAACAGCGTGGCCAAGGACTACGGCTTCTGGCTGGGCGACGCCTTCGCCTCCGGTGGCTCCATCGGCTACGACCACAAGGCCATGGGCATCACCGCGCGCGGCGCGTGGGAGTCGGTCAAATACCACTTCCGCACCATGGGCCTGGACGTCCAGACCACCGACTTCACGGTGGCCGGGGTCGGCGACATGTCCGGTGACGTGTTCGGCAACGGCATGCTGCTGTCCGAGCACATCCGGCTGGTGGCCGCGTTCGACCACCGGCACATCTTCGTGGACCCCGCACCCGACGCCGCCGCCTCCTACGCCGAGCGGCAGCGCCTGTTCGAGCTGCCGCGCAGCTCATGGGAGGACTACGACACCAAGCTGATCTCGCCGGGTGGCGGCGTCTTCCCCCGTACGGCGAAGTCCGTCCCGATCACGCCCCAGATGCGCGAGGCGCTCGGCATCCCCGCCGGAGTCACGTCGATGGCCCCGAACGACCTGATCAGCGCCATCCTGCGGGCCCCCGTGGACCTGCTGTGGAACGGCGGCATCGGCACCTACGTCAAGGCCACCGCCGAGTCCAACGCCGACGTGGGCGACAAGGCCAACGACGCGCTCCGGGTCAACGCCGGCGAGCTGCGCTGCAAGGTCATCGGCGAGGGCGGCAACCTGGGCTTCACCCAGCTCGCCCGGATCGAGTTCGCCCTGAACGGCGGGTTGGTCAACACCGACTTCATCGACAACTCGGCCGGCGTGGACACCTCCGACCACGAGGTGAACATCAAGATCCTGCTCGACCAGGTCGTCCGTGACGGCGAGCTGACCGACAAGCAGCGCAACCAGGTCTTCACCTCGATGACCGACGAGGTCGCCGACCTGGTGCTGCGCGACAACTACGCCCAGAACGTGGTCCTCGACGCCACCCGCGCCCAGGCCGTGGAGATGCTCCACATCCACTCGCGCTACCTGCGGCGGCTCGAACGGGACGGGCTGGTCAACCGGGAGCTGGAGTTCCTGCCCTCGGACAAGACGCTGGCCGAACGCCGCCAGGCCCGGCTCGGGCTGACCGGGCCGGAGTTCTCCGTCCTGCTGGCCTACACCAAGCTCGTGGTCGACGCCGAGCTGCTCGGCTCCGACCTGCCCGACGACCCCTACCTGGCCTCGTGGCTGGTCTCGTACTTCCCCTCCGCGCTGCGCGAGCGCTTCAGGTCCTACATGGACGTGCACCCGCTGCGCCGCGAGATCATCACCACCTGCGTGGTGAACGAGCTGGTCAACTCCATGGGCACGACGTTCATGTTCCGCTTCGGGGAGGAGACCGGGGCCTCGACGCCGGACATCGTCCGGGCGTACCTGGTGGCGCGCGAGGTGTTCGACCTGCCCAGCTTCTACCGGGCGGTGGAGGCGCTGGACAACAAGGTGGACACGGCCACCCAGATCGCCATGCTCCTGGAGGCCCGCAAGCTGGTCGAGCGCGGCACCCGCTGGCTCCTGGTCAACCGCCGGCCGCCGCTCGACCTGGCCGGTTCCGCCGGCTTCTTCATGAAGGGCGTCAACGGCCTGATCGCCCACATCCCGAAGCTGCTCACGGGGCCGGACCTGGCCGCCTACGAGGAGCGCCGCGACGCCTTCCAGTCCAGGGGGGTGCCGCTGGAGCTGGCCGAGCGGGTGGCCGGCATGGTGCCCGCGTACTCGACGCTGGACCTGGTGGAGGTCTCGTCCCTGACGGGGCGGCCGGTCAACGAGGTGGCGGAGGTCTACTTCGACCTGGCCGATCGGCTCCAGTTCGCCCGGCTGCGCGAGCGCGTCATCGCCCTGCCCAGGGACAACCGGTGGAACTCGATGGCCCGCTCGGCGCTGCGCGACGACCTCTACGCCGCCCACGCGTCCCTGACCCGTGACGTGCTCGCGCACAGCACGCCAGGGCTGCCTCCGGAGGAGCGCCTGGAGCGCTGGTCCGAGTCCAACTCGGCGGCGGTCTCGCGGGCCAGGCAGACGCTGTCGGAGATCTGGGAGAGCGACCACTTCGACCTGGCCACGCTCTCGGTGGCGCTGCGCGCGATCCGCACGCTGGTCTCCGCCAGCAACCTCCCGCACACGGAGGCGTAGCGGGGCCCGTTCACGGCCTTCGCGAGGGGACGGGCCCGCCGGTCGAACGGCGGGCCCGCCGCCCGCGCCACCATGCCCTGCGGGATGCCTCGGTGCGCGGCCCGGGACGCCTTCGCGCGGGGGAGGTCAGCCGACCCGCTGGAGTGCCTTCTCGCGGCGCGCGGCCACCGTGGAGCCCGACTCCCTGCGCGCCATCCTGCGCAGCACGACCGGCGCCAGCAGCAGCCCGAGCACGGCCCACGCCCCCAGCACGCCCACGGTCTCCAGGTGGCGCCAGGACTCGCCGATCTCCACGCCCGCCGCCGCGTCCGGCAGCAGCGCGGAGCGCATGCCGAGCCCGAGCCAGTAGATCGGGAAGACCTGGGCCACCCACTGCAGCCATTCCGGCAGGGCGGTGATCGGGTAGAAGACGCCCGAGATCGCGATCACCCCCAGGACCGGGAGCTGGAGCACGCCCTGCGCCCGAGCGCTGGTGAAGATCGAGCCCAGGACCGCGCCGATGGGCAGGGTCGCCACCAGGCCCAGCACCAGCACCCAGGCCAGGGTCGCCCAGCCGCCGGGGCTGAGCTCCAGCCCGTCCACGAGGAAGAGCCCCGGGACGAGGAAGATCGCGAGGTCCGCGAGTGTCCCCCCGGAGACCGAGACGACCTTGCCGGTGAGGTAGCCGCGCATCCCGTCCGGCGTCGCCTTGGCCCGCAGCAGGGTGCCGTCCTCGCGCTCGGCGGTGAGCAGCTGGCTCATCGTGACCAGGCCGAACGCCGCGTTCATCCCCAGGATGCCGGGCAGGGCCAGGGTGCCGAGCAGCAGCCCGCTGGACCCGAACGCGGTGTCCCGCATGAAGAACATGGCGGTCAGCATCAGCACGGGCCAGAAGAAGTGCGAGAACAGGTCGGCGCCGTTGGTGAACGACTGCCGCAGCTCGATCAGCCCGCGGGACCAGCCCGCGCGCAGCGCCGCCGTGGTGGGGCTCATCGGCTCGCCTCCGGCTCCGACTCGGCCTGGCGCACCAGGGCCAGGTACGTCTGCTCCAGCGAGGCCCGGTGCACCTCGAGCTCGCGGATCTCGTCGTCGTGCCGGCGGAGCAGGTCGCGGACGAAGCCGGTCGAGTCCGCCGTCCTGTGCGTGCGGCGCTCGCCGCCCTGGACCCAGCGCACCTCGTCCTCGCCGGCGATCCGCCGCGCCAGCTCGGCCGCCGAGCCGTCGGCGATGATCCGGCCGCCGTTCAGCACGATGATGCGGTCGGCGAGCTTCTCGGCCTCGTCCAGGTCGTGCGTGGTGAGGACGATCGTGGTCTCGTGGCCGCCGACCAGGCCGCGTACGAGGTCGTGGAACTCGTGGCGGGCCTGCGGATCGAACGCGGCCGTCGGCTCGTCCAGGAACAGCAGCTCGGGCCGCCCCACGATGCCGATGGCCACGTCCAGCCTGCGCCGCTGGCCGCCGGAGAGCGTCCTGATCTTCTTGTCCGCCTGCCCGGCCAGGCCGACCGCCTCGATGAGCTCGTCCGGATCCCACGGCCGGGGGATCGCGGCGGTCCCGTAGGCGGCGTAGTAGCGGCCCAGGTGGGCGAGGAGTTCGCGGACCCGCCACTTGCCGTGGTCGCGCCAGGACTGCAGGACCACCCCCAGCCGGGCCCGCCAGCGCTCGTCGCCGCGCGCCGGGTCGGCGCCGAGCACGCTCACGCGTCCGGCCGAGCGCATCCGGAAGCCCTCCAGGATCTCGATCGTGGTGGTCTTGCCCGCCCCGTTCGGTCCCAGCAGGGCCAGCACCTCTCCGTGCCGGGCCTGGAACGTCACGTCGTGCAGGACGTCGGCCGGGCCGTAGCGCATGCGCAGCCCGTTGACGTCGAGCACGACCTGCTGGACTGGTGCCATGAAGGCTCACCTCTCATCGGCATGAGGGCATGCCGAGTACGCCACGCGGCCCGCGACGGCCGGATGGGAAGGGGGATGGTCGGCCGGTTACCAGCTCTCGTTCGCGGTCGTCGCCCGGACGCGGGCGATCAGCTCGGCCCGGTCGGCGCCCGCCTGGGCGAGCGCGCGCGGCACCGTGCCCACCTCGGCCTCCAGGATCCCGAGCAGCACGTGGGCGGGACGCAGGTCCTTCTTGCCCGTGGCGGCGCCGAAGCCGCGTTCGAGCGCGAGCTTCAGCGAAGCCCCCATGCCCACGCGGCGCTTGTGGTCGGGCGTCGCGGGGGGACCGCTGAAGGCGGCGAGGGACACGCCCGCCGCGTTGAGGCTGTGCTCGAACTCGCGGTCGAGCGCGTCCCTGATCGCCTGCCGGTCGAGCCCGGCCGCCAGCAGGACCCGCCGGGCGGCGGTGTCCTCGTGTCCGGCGATGGCCAGCAGCACGTGATGCGCCTCGACCGCCGCGGACCCGTCCTGCCTGGCCTCGCGCTCGCCCTGGAGGACGAGCGCGTTGATGTAGTGGTCGATGGCGCTCACCGGCGCCTCCCGCGAATGTCCGGCATATAAGCAACCGTAGTTGACTACCTTGGAGCTAGTCAACTCAAGTTGCTAAGGCGGGGATGAGGGGAGGGTGGCGTACGGCGTCAGGGGTGGAAACCCGTCACGCCCGGCCGTGACGGGCGGCGGCGCGGGCGGGCCGTGCCGTGCCGTCGTGTCGGGAACGGATGGGTCAGGTGCCGGCGGCGCGGGTGAGCGCGCCCTGGTGGGCGATGACGGCGGCGGCCTTGGGCTCGCTCAGGGGCGGGACGGCGGTGACGTACTGGTGGGTCTCGGTGAGCTTGAGGCTGAGGGGCACGGTCGAACCGCTGATCGCCCAGCTCGCCTCCTGCGGCACGGAGATCTTGTACGTCGTGTCCACCAGGTTGCGCGTGGTCGAGTTTCGCGAGAGCGAATACTGGATCAGCGCTCCGCCGTCCTTGGTCCGCAGCGCGTAGACCGGGAAGTTGTCGGCGCTGAAGATCGAGTCGTAGCTGTAGCCGTCCTTCTTGGCCCGCGCCCGGAGCGAGGCGATCTGCTCGGCCACGTCCGTCGTGAAGGGCCCCGGCGCGAGCAGCCCGGCCGTGACCCCGGCGGACCCCGTCTCGGCCACGCTGGCGTGCACGGGCCCCATGAACTGCGGGCTGATCGTGACGCTCTTGTCGTCGGCCGCCACCGCCGTGGCGTAGCCGTCGGCGTCCAGCTCGATCTCCGGCAGCTCCTGCCCCGGCAGGAGCTCGGCCACGGAGCTGATCCGCCACTCGTCGGACTTGGCGAACGTCAGCAGCGCCGGCTGCCCGTTGCGGGTCGCCAGCGCGCTGAACCAGAGCGCCTGCTCGCCCACCTTGAACTTCGGCACGAACAGCGTCGGTGACCCCCACCGGTAGCGCGGCGGGGCGTAGTCGGCCGACAGGTAGGCGGCCCGGGTGAGCTCCGCCTGCCCGCCGGTCGTCAGGTCCAGGGCCGGCGCCAGGCGGCCCTGGATGCTGCTCTTCGCCCGCAGCATGTCGTCGGTGACGGTGATCTCGCTGAACTCCTTGGCGGCCTCGGCGGGAGTGAGGGCGTATTCGACCGCCGAGGGCGAGGGGGCCGGCGAAGCGGCGGCCGCGGCCTTGCCGGGCGGCGGCTGGGCATTGCCGGTGCAGGCGGTCGCCGTGGCGAGCACGCCCGCGGCGAGCGCCAGCATCTTCCGCCGACCGTAAGCACGCACCTCGCCATGTTATTCGGGCCGGCGAGGGTCGCGTACTCTTGGGAGACGTGGCAGGCATCGATCCGGCAGAAGAGATCAACGAGCTCGCGGGCACACTCCGCAGCATCCAGGACGTGCTCGACCTCGACGCGATGCGCAAGCAGATCGAGGAGCTGGAGCAGCAGGTCGCCGCGCCCGACCTCTGGGACGACCCTGAGCAGGCCCAGAAGGTCACCAGCAAGCTGTCCCACCTCCAGGGCGAGCTCAACCGCGTCGAGAGCGTCTCGCGCCGTCTCGACGACCTCTCCGTCCTCTACGAGCTGGCGGCCGAGGAAGGCGACGACGACACGCGCGCCGAGGCCGACAAGGAGCTCGTGACGCTGAAGTCGGACATCGGCGCCATGGAGGTCCGCACCCTGCTCTCGGGCGAATACGACGCCCGCGAGGCGCTGGTCACGATCAACTCCCAGGCGGGCGGCGTCGACGCCGCCGACTGGGCCGAGATGCTGCTGCGGATGTATCTGCGGTGGGCCGAGCGCAAGGGTTACGGCACCGAGGTCTACGACACCTCCTACGCGGAGGAGGCCGGCATCAAGTCGGCCACGTTCACGATCAAGGCCCCCTACGCCTACGGCACGCTGCGCGGCGAGCACGGCACCCACCGGCTGGTGCGCATCAGCCCGTTCGACAACCAGGGGCGGCGCCAGACCTCGTTCGCCGGGGTGGACATCGTGCCGGTCGTCGAGCAGACCGACCACATCGACATCAACGAGGACGATCTGCGGGTCGACGTCTACCGCTCGTCGGGTCCCGGCGGCCAGGGCGTCAACACCACCGACTCGGCGGTGCGCATCACGCACCTCCCGACCGGCATCGTGGTGTCCTGCCAGAACGAGCGCTCCCAGCTCCAGAACCGCGCCTCGGCGATGAACGTCCTGCAGGCCAAGCTCCTGGAGCGCAAGCGGCAGGAAGAGGCGGAGAAGATGTCGGAGCTGCGCGGCGCGACCACCACGTCGTGGGGCACGCAGATCCGCAACTACGTGCTCCACCCCTATCAGATCGTGAAGGACCTGCGCACGGGCACCGAGGCCGGCAACCCGTCAGCGGTCCTCGACGGCGACCTCGACGAGTTCATCGAGTCGGAGATCCGCTGGATGCGCCGCCAGGAGTCAGAGACCGCTTAGGTGCTTGAGCACCAGGGTCACGAACAACAGGACGACCAGCAGAAGGGCGATGAGGGCGGGTGACAGCCCGGCGAAGCCGTGGTTGTGCATCCGCTCGCGGTTGGCGCGGCAGAGGGAGCAGCGGCCCTCGATCACTGGGTGGGCGCACTGCGCGCATACGAGGTGTTCACAACTCATGACAGCCCCAAGTCTAGCCGCACAATCGTTTTGTTTCCGTTATGGACGTTCCATGCCAGTCTTCCCCCTAGACTGTCGTCTGGCCAATCGGAACGTCGATCATTGGTAAAGAAGACGCCCCCGCTCGGCCAGCGGCGGGAAGTGGGCATGTGCCACCCTCGCTTCCGTCCTGACCCCTAGACTGGCATGCCGTGATGCTCTCGTGATCCATTTCGATAATGTCACCAAGGTCTACGCGAACCAGAACCGGCCCGCTCTCGACCACGTATCTGTAGACGTGGACAAGGGCGAGTTCGTGTTCCTCGTCGGTCCCTCGGGATCAGGCAAGTCCACGTTCCTGCGTCTGGTCCTGAAGGAGGAGCGGCCCAACTCCGGTGCGATCCACGTCGCCGGCAAGGATCTGGCCCGCCTCTCCAACTTCAAGGTGCCGCACCTGCGCCGCCGCATCGGCTGCGTGTTCCAGGACTTCAGGCTGCTCCCGAACAAGAACGTCTACGAGAACGTGGCGTTCGCGCTCGAGGTCATCGGAAAGCCACGGCGGTTCATCCGCAAGGTGGTTCCCGAGGTCATCGAGCTGGTCGGCCTGGAAGGCAAGGCCCACCGTATGCCCGACGAGCTGTCCGGCGGCGAGCAACAGCGCGTCGCCATGGCCCGCGCGTTCGTCAACCGGCCGATGATCCTGCTGGCCGACGAGCCGACGGGCAACATCGACCCCGCGACGAGCATCGGCATCATGAAGGTGCTCGACCGCATCAACAGGACTGGCACCACGGTCGTCATGGCCACGCACGACGCGGCCATCGTCGACTCCATGCGCAAGCGTGTCGTGGAGCTGGAGGACGGCAAGATCGTCCGGGACCAGTCGCGTGGCGTGTACGGCCAGGCGTACTGACAGGGAGCTGCAGACAGAACATGCGGGCGAATTTCATCTTCTCCGAGGTCTGGATCGGCCTCCGTCGCAATTTGACCATGACCATCGCGGTCGTCATCACCGTGGCGGTGGGCATGGCGATGCTGGGCGTCGGCTTGATGATCAACGCCCAGGTCGGCATGATGAAGGGCTACTGGGACGACAAGGTCGAGATCTCGGTCTTCCTGTGCAACAAGGGATCGGCCATGCCGGCGTGTAACGGCAAGGCGATCACGACCGCGCAGACCCGGGCGCTCGAGGCGCACATCAAGGGCACCCAGGGCGTCAAGGAGGTGTTCTTCGAGACCCAGGCGACCGCGTACAAGAACTTCCAGGAGTCCTTCCAGGCCAGCAAGGCTCTCGTGGACGCCACCAAGGTCGAGGACATGCCCCAGTCGTTCCGGGTCAAGCTCGAAGATCCGGACAACTACGAGCCCGTCGTCCAGGCCATGCAGGGCCAGCCGGGCGTCGCCCAGGTGACGGACCAGAAACAGCTGCTCGGCCCGTTCTTCGCCATGCTGGACAAGCTCGCCTTCTACGCGCTGGCGGTGGCGATCATCCTGGTGCTGGCGGCGGCCCTGCTGATCGGCAACACGGTCCGGCTGTCGGCGTTCAACCGGCGGCGGGAAACGGGCATCATGCGGCTGGTCGGCGCGTCGAACCTGTACATCCAGCTGCCCTTCGTCATGGAAGGCGTCATCGCCGGCCTGGTCGGCGGCGTCTTCGCGGCGGTCATCCTGATCGTGACGAAGGTGTTCCTGTTCGAGGAGCTGGGCAAGTTCTTCGGCGGTCCGACGGCACAGCTGGGCTGGAACGACGTCGCCCAGGCCATCACGATCACCATGGCCATCGGTGTCGTGATCTGTGTGCTCGCCTCGTTCGTCACGCTCCGCCGCTACCTCAGGGTGTAGCCGTGCGCATGGGACGTCCTCGCCCCGGCCGCCGGTAAAGTCGAAGCATGCCACGTGAGACCGGGCGGAAGCTCATCGCCCAGAACAAACGCGCTAGGCACGACTACCACGTCGAGGACACCTTCGAGGCGGGGCTCGTGCTCCAGGGCACCGAGGTCAAGTCGCTACGCGAGGGCCGCGCCTCGCTCGTCGACGGCTACGCCAGCATCGACGGCAACGAAGCGTGGCTGCTCAACGTCCACATCCCCGAATACATGCAGGGGACGTGGACCAACCACACGGCGCGCCGCAAGCGCAAGCTGCTGCTGCACCGCAAGGAGATCGACAAGCTCGCCGCCAAGACGAAGGAGGGCGGGCTCACGATCGTGCCGCTCGCGCTCTACTTCAAGGACGGCCGGGCCAAGGTCGAGATCGGCCTGGCCCGCGGCAAGAAAGACTGGGACAAGCGCCAGTCGCTTGCGGAGGCGCAGGCGAAACGGGAGATGGCCCGGGTCGTGCGGCACCGTAACCGATGAGAGCGACGGCACCGTAACCGATGAGACGCGCTCGCCGCACCCTCGCCGCGACCGCCACCCTGGCGGTCGCGAGCACGATGCTGACCGGCTGCTTCGAGGAGCCCTCGCCGCACGACGCGGTCCGCGACTTCCTCGTGGGCTGGCAGTCGGAGGACTACGACCTGGCGGCGGGCCGCACGGACGGCGACCTGGCCACCGTGCGCAAGGCGCTGTCCGACGCCAAGCTCGAGCTTGACGCGGCCTCGTTCCGCTTCAAGATCGAGCGCGTCAGCGTGACAGGCGAAGAGTCCAGGGCCGACTTCCACGCCGAGGTCGACCTGGGCGAGAACAACCCGCTCTGGGAATACGACGGGATACTGCCGCTCCACCTGGTCGACGGCACCTGGAAGGTGCGCTGGTCACCCTCCGTGCTGCATCCGCAGCTCAAGGAGGGTCAGCGGTTCGCGGTCGACACCGAGCCGGTGGAGCGCCAGCCGGTGGTCGACAAGGACAATGATCCGCTGCAGAGCGACACCTACCTCTACGTCGTCGGCGTCTACCCGTCGAAGCTGGGCGACCAGGCCGAAGACGTCGTGGCCAAGCTGTCCGAGGTGACCGGCTACGCCCAGGACCGGCTGCTGAGTCGCATCAGGTCCTCGCCGCCCGGCAAGTTCGTGCCGCTGGTCACCTTTGGGCGCTCGCGCTACGAGGCCATGAAGTCGAAGCTCACGGCCATCACCGGGATCGAGACGCAGCCGCAGAAGCAGCCGGTCGATCCCGACGCCCCCCGCCAGATCGTCGGCAGCGTCAGCGCGCTGACCCCGGAGAGCGAGCAGAAGCTCGGCGGGCCGCAGCGGGCCGGCGACTCGGTCGGCAAGAGCGGCCTGCAGCAGGCATACCAGGACTACCTCACCGGCTCCACCGAGACCAAGGTGATCACCCTTGACCTCAAGACCGGCAAGGAGGTCGCCCGGCTCAAGGAGTGGCGGGGCCGGCAGAACGTCTCGGTGAAGACCACCATCGACCGGGCGATCCAGAACGCGGCCGAGGCGGCGGTGGCCGACACCGACACGAGCGCGCTGGTGGCGGTGCAGCGCGACACGGGCGAGATCCGCGCGGTCGCCACCAAGAACATGCACCAGGAGAAGGACGCGCTGGCCGGCAAGTTCCCGGCCGGCACGGCGTTCTCGATCGTGGCCGCGGACGCGCTGCTCAAGAGCAAGGTCAGCCCCAAGCAGCGGCTGGCCTGCCCGCAGGAGCGCACGGTGGGCGGCGCCAAGTTCGTCCACACGGGCCAGACCGACGGCGTGACGTCGTCCGGCACCTTCCAGGAAAATTTCGCCAAGGGCTGCGTCACCGCGCTGGCCTCGCTGGCCCGCCGCGTCACGGCCACCGACCTGGCCAAGAGCGCCACGTCGTTCGGCGTGGGGCTGCCGTGGCGGCTGCCACTGAAGTCGTTCAGCGGTTCGCTGCCCAAGCTGCCCACCGACGCCGACAAAGCCAAGGCCATCGCGGGCCAGAACGTCGAGGTCAGCCCGCTCGGCATGGCTCTGGTGGGCGCCGCGGTGGCCTCCGGCACCTGGCGGCCGCCGGTGCTCGTCACCGACCCCAAGTCGCCCGATCCGGCGGCCGAGGTCGTGCCTGCCGTCCAGCCGGCTCCGGTCCCCGTTGACCCGCGGGTCCTCACGACGCTGCGGACCATGATGCGGGCCGGCGCGGCCGGCACGGTCGCCCAGGCGGGCCGGGGCAAGGTCTACGGCGTGAAGTCGACCGCGGGCGGCGGGCTGACCTGGTTCGTCGGCTGGCAAGGGGATGTGGCCATCGCGGTGCTGGTCAAGGACTACGACGCCGGAGCGGTGGCCGGCAGCTTCTTCGCCGGCCTCGGCAACTCGTCGTGAAAATTTCGTGACGCTGAGCAACCATCGGGGCTCCCGGTGGCGTCTTACAGAGTGACTGGGCCCGCTCGGGGGGTTGCGGATCCAGTCGCCGTGATGAGATAGGACTTCATCTCGGGGGAAGTCCTGCCGTCCGGACCGGCTCGACCCTGCCGGTCGGCCCCCGGGAGCGCGTGCTGCTGTGCCGCGCTCCCGGGGGTTTCGGCATGGGAATTAAGTTGGCGTTGAGGGCGTTGTCCCATGTACATTCAGTGTTGCTCATCCCTTCGCGGGGATGTGTTGACAACTGCACAGGGGGTGACTGGCTTCGACTTCGACTTTGCAAGCCAGGTGAAGCGGGCCGAGGACTGCGGACATAACCTCGTTAATCCTGTGACCGCAAACAACAAGTGCCAATTCCAAGCGCACTGTGGTGGCCCAGGACTCCCTGGGTCTCGCTGCCTAAGCAGCGAAACCACTGTCAGCCCGGGAGTGCCTTCGGCCCGGTGTCTGGCATCGCTAGAAGGCTCAACCGATCGACCCGGCCACGGGGGCGATCGGGAAACCAAACAGTGGCTGAGCCCGTCGGCGACTCGCCTGTGTGATCGCCGGGGCTGAGAAAAGCACAACAGGCTGCGCCCGGAGAAGCCCTGACTTGGGGTTGAAGGACGCGGGTTCGATTCCCGCCACCTCCACCACTTTCAGACCGCCTCTTACCTGCTCACGTAGGTAAGGGGCGGTTTTTTGTGTGCCTGTGCCCAGGTGTGGGCGGTGACGTCAGGCGCCGGGATGGCTGAGGATGATGACGAAGGCTCCTCCACCTCCAGCCGCCGTTGAAGTGCTGCGTGGTCATCCACGCGCGTGCGTCTTCGCTGAGCGCGGTGATGATGTGGTCGGCCTCCGTGGGGTGTCGCATGAGACGCTGCTCGGGGTCGCGGCCTCCTTTCAGCCGCCACCGGAGGTCGTCCGCAGTCAGCTCCTCGTCGAGGGGCTGTACGACGCTCCAGCAGAGGCTACTGGTACCGCTGGAAGAGGAGGCTGCGGTGGTGCTCGATCACGCGGTTCAGTGTGCGGTAGGCCGCCGGGGTGGCCATCCCCTGCGGCGCGGGTGCGTGCTCTGGACCATGCCGTCCGGCGTCCGGCTCACTGGCTGCGGAACGAGCAGAAGTTCTGTTCCACGTTCTGGTGAAGCATCGTGCTCCGGGTCTTCGGGCCCGCGTAGCCGTCCACGACCAGAGACGCGCCCAGACCGTTGTGGTAACGCTGGACGCTCTTCACCGCCTCGCGGGTCTTCGAGCCGTACTCGCCGTCCACGCTCAGCACGCTGGTGACCGCGTACGGGGGCACGTGGTTGCCGATGGTATACCTGATCGCGCTGTAACAGACGTTCAGCGTCTCCTGGAGTTGGGATATCGCCTCGCGCTGCCGGGCATCGCCGTTCGTGTTGAGTCGCATGTCGCAGTTGATGTCGCCGTTGTACGTGGGATAACGGATACGACCTGAGCTCGTGTCGGAGACGGAGCTGACCGTGTTGCAGTAGACCCACGCCGACGCCGGCGGGCCGATCACGATGAGGCCGGCGAATGTGGCGCTGCCGACCGTCCCGACGACGACGCGTCTTACCAGATCTTTCATGGCTCTTCCTTCTGCGCCCGGCTGATTGAATGCGCGGTCAGGCAAGCATCGGATGCGCTTCTCATGCGGGCAACGAAATTCGGTGCAGGGCGAATATGCCAGGTCAGCGCCGGAAACTCGGCAGTTGCCGAGCTGCCGTGGGTCTGCGTTAATACAGATCTGGGGGCGTGCTCTATGACGGGGTTTCACGGGGGGCGCGGATCCGATGTTGAGGATCTACTTCACCAGCGACGACATCATGCGCACCAGAATCGCTCCTGAGCCTGATCCGCTGTGGGAGCTGGTGCTCAGCCTGCAAATGCTGCGGCCTCAGCGCGGAGACCTGTTCTTCGCCACGTGGCGCAGGCTGGCCGGCCGGGCCCTTCGGAATGCGCAGCTCGGCGAGATATTGAGCCTGCTGCTCGCGCTGACGCCGAATGTGGGCTACTTTCCGGACTTCCTCAATCCCGCGGAGGCGGCGCGGGGCGTGGAGCACGGGTTGGAGGCGATCCGCCGCACGCCGAAATCTCATCTGCACCGGGATCTCCGTGTCCTGGCCGCGTACCGGAAATTGCCCGGCGCGGCACGGGGGCTGGCCAATGGCGAGCCCGGTTTGCTGGTCGCTCTTACGGAGGCCATGCGAGCCTGCTACGACCTGATTGTGACGCCGTACAAAGGCTGTATCGAAACGGCGCTCGGCCGGGATCGGCGTATGCGGGGGGACGCGCTGGCGCGGCACGGGGTCGAAGGACTGCTCGGCACCTTACGCCCGATGGCGGTGTGGTCGGCGGGCGAATTACGCGTCCCAGGTCACCGCGATCAGGAATTGCATTTGAACGGGCGCGGGCTGCGGCTCGTGCCCTCCTATTTCTGCGTCTCCGGTCCGTTGACGATGCTCGATCCGGGGCTGCCGCCCGTGCTCATCATCCCGGTGCCGCACGGGCCGGGCACCGTGCCGGGGGAGACCGGGCCGGGAGCGCTCGGCATGCTGATCGGGGTCACGCGGGCGGGGGTGCTGGAGGCGATCGGCGTGGGCGACGGGGTGACGACCGGTGAGCTGGCTCGGCGGACGGGCATCTCGGCGGCGTCGGCCAGCGAGCACGCGACAGTGCTGAGGGAGGCGGGGCTCGTCTTCAGCATCCGCGACCGCAACCGGATGCTCCACAGCCTGACTTCGCTCGGGCATGCCCTGCTGAATGGCCGCTGACCCCCCGGCGCCTCGGAAGCCTGCGGCCGTACATCGGGAAGACCTTCCGTTCCGTAACCAAACATTGCTTTGCGTATGCTTAGGTGTTCTTTGACATTTCCTGTGTCGGATGGGGTTGAAGGGTGTCAAGGTACGGCTGGCGTCACTCGGTGTTCGCGCCCGTGGTGGGCGTGGTGCTCTCCGCGCTGCTCATGGTGGGCGGATTGGTGGAAACGCTCCTGGTGTCCGTGGGCGCGGCCACGGCGCCGGTGGCCGCGGAGGTGGTGGTCACGCTCATCATCGCGGTGTTCGTGACCACGGTGCTCAGGATCGTCCGCGCCATACCGGACATCCGGCGGGAGGGCGCCGCGACGGCGCGGGCGGTGGCGAACGTCCAGGCCGTGACGCCGAGCGACGACACGCTGGTGGGGCGGCGGCTCAGGCTGTTCAAGGAGGCGGCGGAGGCCGGGAACGACTGCGAGGCCGTGCTGAGCGCCCGCTCCGCGCTGGACGAGAGCGAGATGGCCAACAAGCACCACCTCGACCACGCGCTGATCTGGGCGCTGCCGGTCTTCGGGTTCATCGGCACGGCGCTGACGATGGGCGCCATGGTCAGCTCGTTCTCCAACGCCCTGGACAGCAAGGGCGACCCCGGCGTCCTGATCGCCGCGCTCAAGCAGCACGTGCTGCCCGAGCTGGCCTCGGCGTTCGGCGTGACGCTGATCGCGCTGTTCCTGAGCGTGCTCGCGTTCGGGGCGATGGCCCTGGTCGAGCGGGCGGAGCGGACCGGGGTGGTGGCGGCCGACGAGGTGTTCCTGGTCTACATCGCGCGGCTGCCGGCCAAGCAGGCGGCCCCGGCCATGCACGGGCTCACCCAGGAGCTGGCCCAGTCGAGGGGCAGGACCGAGGAGCTGGTCAAGGGCCTCGACGCGTTGCGCACGGCGGTGGAGCGGCTGAGCGCGGCCGAGAGCCGGCCACAGAAGTACACCCTGGTGAGGGATCAGTGAGGAGGCGGCCCGCCAGGTCGTTCTCGCCACCGCTCGACCTGCGCTTCATCGACCTGTTCATGGCCATCGTGCTGGCGCTGTCCTTCGTCGCGATCATGCTGACGGTCGTGGCGCGGATGCTGCCGACCGAGGCGGCCACGCCGCCCCCGCGCCAGGAGACGAGGCAGGAGACGCGCCAGGAGCTGCGCCAGAGCGTGGCCCAGCTGAAGCAGCAGCTCGACGCCGCCGTGGCGGCCAGGCAGAAGGCCGAGGTGGAGCTGAAGACGGCGCAGGCGCAGTTCGCCGACCAGACCGCCTTCGCCCTGCCCTGGTGGCTGATCGGGTTCTGTGCCCTGCTCGGCGTGCTCGCCGTGTTCATGAGCTGGCGGATCCGGCTGTGGAACAAGGGCAATCTGCCGCGCCTGCGAAGCTGGCTGATGGTCACGGTGGCGGTCGCCGCGGTGACGATGGTGATCAGGTCGCTGAGCGACGCCGACGGCTATCTGCTGCTCGCCGAGATCCCCTGGTGGGCCGCCGCGGCCCTGTGCCTGGGGCTGCTGCTGGTCGCGTACGTGCTGATCACCGACATCCGGGAGAGCCGCGCCACGCTCGGCCAGATCCGGGGGCGCTCGGCGGGTGGATCGGCCCCCGCTCAGTAGCGGATGCGGGGAGCAGATGTTCGCTGATCGTTCAGGGCGCCGACGGCAGGCGGTCACGGCGATCCGAGGTGACGACTCCAACATCAATATCGGCTGCCCGTAAACAAGATCCGGGCTGGCCGTTACGTATGAGGAGTTCTGGCATGCCGAGCAAGTTCCTGTCCGTCCTGACGATGGGCGCCGCGGCCGCCGCCGTGCTCGCGAGCGGCGCCGGTACGGCCTCCGCCGCCCAGGCGTCCACCTGTGCCGACGCCCCGCGCGGGCCGGTCGTGACCGGAGCGGTGTTCAGCGAGCCGGTGGGCGGCGACCCGGCCGCCATCGTGCGCGAGCTCTGCGGGCTGGTACGGCAGACGCCCGCGGGCGCGACCATCCAGATCGCGCACTTCGTCATGTCGGGCACGGCCGGCACGGAGTTCGCCGCCGAGCTGGTGAAGGCGCACCAGCGGGGGGTCAAGGTGCGGGTCATCCTGGACGGCGACACGCGGGGCGCGGCCGTCGCCACCCAGCTCACGACCGAGCTGGGGACCGACGCGGCCGGCGACTCGTGGGTGCACGTCTGCACGGGACCGATGTCGGGCGGCACCGCGGCCTGCATCGGGGACAAGGGGCAGCACAACAAGTTCTACCTGTTCTCGCGGGCGGGCCGGGCCTCCGACGTGGTCGTGCAGTCCTCGGCCAACCTCACCGACCTGAACTCCACGACGTACTGGAACAACGCGGTCGTCCTGCCCGGCAACCGGCGGCTCTACGCCGCCTACGACGCCTACTTCGGCGACCTGGCGGCCGAGCGGAAGAACCTGGACTACAACCGCGTCGTCCAGACGGGCTCGCGCGGCGGCTCGGTACGGGCCCACTTCTTCCCCCGCGCGCAGGGCGATCCCATCGTCGAGTACCTGGACAAGGTCTCCTGCCGGGGCGGGACGAAGATCCGGGTCGGCATGTCCGAGTGGGACACCTACCGCATCGCCATCGCCGAGCGGCTGCGCGACCTGGCGGGCGACGGCTGCGGGGTGCAGATCGTGTACGGGATCATGGACGAGGAGGTCAAGGCCGTCCTGACGGCGCAGCCGCGCGTCGAGCTGGCCACCCTGGGGTCGGGCAGCGCGCTGCCCGGGCGCATCCACTCCAAGTACCTGCTGGTGGAGGGCTCGTACGACGGCGAGCGCGACGCGCGCCGGGTGTTCACCGGCAGCCACAACTACAACGAGACGTCGCTGCGGCGTAACGACGAGACGCTGCTGCAGCTCAACGACAAGGACGTCTACCGGCAGTACGTGGCGAACTTCGACCGGATGCGGGCCGCGGCCGGGGCCGCCTGAGCAGCCGAACCTCCCGGCGCAGCAGGTGAGTGCCGCGTCAGCGTGGCCGGTCGAGGCGGGCGGCGCGGGTCAGGAGGTAGCGCTGTTCGGGCAGGCTGGTGGTGCTCCTGGCGGCGGCCCGATATTCGGCCGCGGCCGCCGCCGGCTCGCCCGCCTCCTCCAGCAGGTGCGCCCGGACCGCGGGCAGCCGGTGGTGGCCGGCCAGCCGCTTGTCGGAGGCCACCGTCTCCAGCAGGGCGAGCCCGGCGGCCGGGCCGCGCAGCATGGCCACCGCCACCGCCCGGTTCAGCGTCACCACGGGATTGTCGCCGAGCCGGTCGAGCACCTCGTAGAGCGCGACGATCTGCGCCCAGTCGGTGTCCTCGAAGCGCCCGGCCTCGGCGTGCACGGCGGCGATGGCGGCCTGCAACTGGTAGGGGCCGGGCCGCCGGCGGGGGAGGACGCCGGTCAGCAGCGCGATGCCCTCCTCGATCTTCGCCCGGTCCCACAGGCCGCGATCCTGCTCGGCGAGCGGCACGAGCTCGCCGTCCACGCCGGTGCGGGCGGGCCGGCGGGCGTCGGTGAGCAGCATCTCGGCGAGCAGGCCGCCGGCCTCGGGGACGTCGGGCAGCAGCCCGTGCACCATGCGGGCCAGGCGGATCGCCTCCCCGCACAGCTCGCCCCGGTGCAGCCACTCGCCCGCCGTGGCCGTGTAGCCCTCGTTGAAGATCAGGTACAGGACGTGCAGGACGACGTCGAGCCGGCGGGCGCGATCCCCGTCGTCAGGCATCCGGAACCGGCCGCCCGCCTCCAGGATCCGCTTCTTGGCGCGGCTGATGCGCTGCGCGACCGTCGGCTCCGGCAACAGCAGGGCACGGGCGATCTCGGCGGTCGTGAGGCCCCCGACCGCGCGTAAGGTGAGCGCGACCTGCGCGGGCGGATTGATCGCGGGATGACAGCACAGGAAGAGCAGCAGGAGCGTGTCGTCCGCGTCCCCCGAGGGAGCGGGCGCGTCCGCCGCGGGGGCCAGGAGCTCAGCGGGCGGCGTACGCGCGGCGTCCTGCTCCTCCCGCCGGCGGCGGGCCTGCTCGCTGCGCAGCAGGTCGGTCATGCGGCGCCCGGCGACGGTGGTCAGCCAGCCCGGCGGGTTGTCCGGCACGCCCTGCACCGGCCACTGGGTCGCGGCGGCGAGCAGCGCCTCCTGCACGGCCTCCTCGGCGAGGTCGAAATGGCCGTAGCGGCGGGTGAGCGCGGCGAGGACCTGTGGCGCCAGCTCGCGCAGCAGGCCCTCGACCCCCTGGGGCAGGTTCACATCTCCTGACCCGAGCCGTCCATCACGGGCCGCAGCTCGACCCGGGTCCGTACGATGCCGGCGAAGCGGGCGGCCAGCTCCACGGCCCGGTCGTGCGAGGCCACGTCGATCACCCCGAAACCGGCGAGCACCTCTTTGGCCTCGGCGTACGGCCCGTCGGAGGTGACGGGCCGGCCGTCGCGGATCTCCACGGTCATCGCGTGCGAGGGGTCGGCCAGCCCGTAGCCGGTGACCATCTCCCCGGAGTCCGCGAGGTCGGCGTAGAAGGCCGACATGGCGCGGAAGTGCTCGGCCACCTCCTCCTCCGACCACGTCGCCTCGCCCGCGCCGAGGCCGAGGGTGTCCCATGCGGACACGTCGCCGAACGTCATGATCATGTACTTCATCGGGCCGGTCCCTCCACACGCGTCATGCCGGACTCGTAGCCCCCGCCCGGCCACTCCCACGCGCCGGTGTTGCGGACGCCCTCAGAGTCGAACTTACCGATGAATCTGGCGGGTGAGCCGACATCGCCGAACCAGATCGTCAGGGTGTCACCCGACAGCTCGTAGACGTACTCGAGGATCTCGCCCCCGCTGCCGAAGAAGTGCGAGCGCAGCCGACCGCTCTCCGCGTCGTGGCCGATATATTCGACACCGCGGGTGACCTCGCCGTCGTTGACGAGATCGACGTGCTGGACGAGGAAGGCGCCCCCGTCCATCCACTCGTAGCGGACCGTCCCCGACAGGCCGGGGCCGTCGACGGCCCAGGTGCCGACCAGGGGCTGGAGGCTCTGCAGGGTGCTGGTGGTCGCGTTCATGACGGTCTCCTGATCGGATCGGCGGGTGCCTTCATCCCCTCTGTCGGAGCCGCGACGGCGGTCTCGACAAAGCCGGCCGTCTTTTTTCCGGAGGGTGCGCCGTGGGGGTAAATCCCGTCGCACCGTACGGAAAGCGGCTGTAAGGTCCGGAAGCAGACTGGCCGCGGGACTTCGGCATGACTTCCGGAAACCGCCTGTAAAGCGTCTCTTCGCTGCTCGTGCCTCCATTCCCCGGCCAGTCCGCGACATCCGGGGGAGCCGATGGACACCTACACCGACCTGATCGAGTGCGAGGACGTGCTGCTCTTCGCCAACGCGGCGATCACCTCGACCGGGCAGCGCGAGTTCCACAGCGCGGCCGGCGAGCAGCGGCTCTCCCTCGACTTCCTGCACCGCTACATCCACGGCAACTACCCCGACCTGTACGCGGCGACGCTGGCGCTCGACATCAACGACCACAACGCCGCCCTGATCATCGCCACCCTGCTCAGCCACCCCGGCCAGGGCGACGGGCGGTTGATCGCCAGGCGGCTGGCCAGGATGAGCCCGCCCAGGGTCTACCGGCTCTTCCGCCGGCTGCGGCACGACGGCGTCAACAACCGGCGTACCAGGGCGCTGATCCGCGACTGGCTGGCCGCGCGGCCCGACCTGGCGTTCGACGCGGTGAAGTACCGCTCGGCGCTGAAGTCGGCGGTGCGGCACGCCCACCTGCGGCCGGCCGGCGAGCTGGGCGCCTTCCTGTTCGAGCCGTTCAGCCGCGCCCGTTACGAGACGCCCGTCCTGGAGGCGTGGCGCCGCGCGCACTATGACAAGACCGCCCTGTACGACCTCCCGTACACCGTCGCCGAGGGCTTCGCCGCCCGCCACGGGATCGGCCGGGAGACCTTCCTCGACCGCATCGCGCCCAGGCTGACCAGGCTGGAGCGGCTGCGCCTGACGGAGTCCGCCGACCGGGCCGGCGTGCGCACCGAGGCGGACATGGCCGCGCTGCCGCTGGTCAGGGTGGCCTCGTACGTGCTGTCGCGGCCCGCGGACGTGCGCACGCGGCGACGGGCCGAGCTGGTGGGGGCGCTGCGCTCGGCGGCGGCCAGGACGGCCGGATCGCGGGCGGGCACGTGGGGGAGGGTCGTCGCGGTGCTCGACGACAGCTTCTCCTCCTTCGGCTCGCCGGTGAAGCGCCGCCGGCCGCTGGCGGTCGCGCTGGCCTGCCACTACCTGCTGGAGGCGCTGGCCGGCTCCTACCGCGGCCTGTGGCTGTCGCGCCGGACCGACCCGCTCCAGGCGCGCCCGTCCGGGCCCACGCCGCTCGGGCGGCGGATCATCGACGCGCTCGAACACCGTCCGGACCTGCTCGTCATCGTCTCCGACGGCTGGGACAACGCGCCGCCCGGGCTGGCGGGCGAGGTGCTGCGCGTCTGGCGGCGCAAGCTCGACCCCGGCGGCGAGGTCGGCATCGTGCACCTGAACCCGGTGTACGACGCCGACGAGTTCGACGTGCGCCGGCTGTCCGCGATGGTGCCGACGGCGGGCATCCGCGACGTCGAGGACCTGCCGGCGCTGGTGGAGCTGGCCAAGTTCGCGGAGGGGCGCACGGGGCTCGGGGAGCTGCGCGCGTACCTGGCGGACCGGGCGGCGCTGCTGGACGACGGACAGGCTGCGGGGCAGGGGACGGACGAGCGATGATCGACTTCAGCGGGCTCGACACGCGGCCCGCGCAGACCTGGGGCGCGCTGCGCCTGGTGCCGCTCGTGCGCCGCACGCCCGTCGAGGACCTGCGGCTGCACGCCAAGGTGTACGGCGACGAGCTCACCATGGTGTCGCTGCCGGACGACACCGTCTACACCGCGTACGTGCCGCACGCCTTCGTCGCGTCGTGGAGCGACGACGGCACCCCGGCCGCCGCGTACGGCACGCAGCTCGGGCAGCCGCTGCGCCACATGGGTGTCAGGAACCGGCACAGGATGGCCCGGCGCGTGGACCGGAACCGGCTCAGGTTCCTGCCGCTGCACCTGGCCGTGGAGGGCTTCCTCGCGCTGCACTTCGGCGGCCCGGTGATCGCGTGGGATGAGTGGTCGCGCCAGGCGATCAACCACGGCCTGTCGCCCAGGGCCGAGGACGCCTACTCGGGCGCGCAGGTGCGGGGGCTCGACGACGCGCTCAAGGTGTTCGAGATCTACCCGGGGCAGTGCGGCCTGCTGCTGTACGCGAGCGACTCGCTGGCCAGCGCCTTCGTGGTGCCGCACCCGGAGGACTACCGAGCCCTGCACCCGACGCTCATCCGGGACCTGTACGGAGAGCTGGTCCACGACTATGCCCTGTTCTACCCGGCCAGGGACTTCCCCGCCGTGATCGACGACGCCGCGGTCTCCTCGCTGGCCGACCTGCGGGCCCAGGCCGAGCGGCGGGAGGAGGAGTGGGCCGAGTTCCACGACTCGGTGATGGCCGCCGCCCTCCTCCGCGCTCCCGCGCGAGTGGAGGAGGTCTACCGGATGGGCCGGTTCACGCTGAGCCGGTTCCTGCCCTCGTTCGAGCGGAAGGCCGAGAACCACATCGGCGAGACGATCACCGACGCGGACGGGCGGCTGGCGTACCTGAAGACGTTCCGGCTGTCGGTGGCGCAGACCAGGCGCGGCCACCTGCTGAGCGAGCTGGCCGCGCATGACTGGAGCCTGCGCGACACCGCCGAGGCGCTCGGGATCGAGCCGCGCGCGCTGGGGATGCGGCTGGTGCAGGCCGGGTTCGGGCACCTGCTGCGGCAGGACGTGCTCGACGGCTTCCGCAAGTCGCTCAGTGAGCGCAGCCGGCGTACTCGTCGAGACGGCGCAGCATCGCCGCCAGCATGAGGGGGAACATGGCGACGTGCGAGACGACCATCAGCGCGTCGCCGTCGATGACCCCCAGCCACAGCAGCGGAAAGAGCGGCACGACCGGCGCGAACATGACGGCGCACATCTCCAGCGTCGGGGCCCAGGCGTGCCCGCGGAAGCGCATCCACGCGGCCATGCCGACGGACATGTTGAAGGCCATCGAGAGGTACCAGAGCTCCGGCTGCGCGGCGTGGGAGACGCCGAGGCCGACGGCGGACTGCAGCAGGCCGAGCAGGATCATCCCGGCGAACATGGAGATCACCATCTCCACGTAGTGAAGGGCGAACTTGCCCCAGCGGCGACCCGTACCCGAGGTTGTCGTTGTCATGTCCTGACTGTCGCGGGCGCGGCGAGCCCGTGCCAAGGAAGGCGGCGAGGGAGGTCCGGAAACTTGGGTTCTCGGTCCTTCGGACCTACAGTCGGTGCCATGGACGTACGACGGGTCGTGATCGTGGCGTACGAGGCGGCGGAGCTGCTGGAGATCGCCTCCGTCACCTCGACCCTGGAGAGCGCCAACTGGCACGGCGCGCTGCCCTACTACGAATACCGGGTGGCCACCCCCGGCGGCCACCCCATCACCACCGCGACCGCGCTGACCCTGGACGCGCAGCTGGCGCTGGAGCGGGTCACCGGGCCGCTCGACACGCTGCTGGTGGCGGGCGGCATCGGCCACGAGGACGCCGCGGGCAACCCGCTGGTGGTCGGCCACGTGCGCCGGCTGGCCAGGGAGAGCCGGCGGGTGGCGTCCGTCTGCACGGGATCGTACGTGCTCGCCGCCGCGGGCCTGCTCGACGGGCGGCGGGCCACCACGCACTGGATGCAGGCGCAGACGATGGCCGCCCGCTTCCCCGACGTCATCGTGGACCCCGACCCGATCTTCATCCGCGACGGCAACGTCGCCACGTCCGCGGGCATCACCGCCGCGCTCGACCTCACGCTGGCCTTCGTCGAGGAGGACAACGGCACCGAGCTGGCCAGGACCGTGGCCAGGAACCTGGTCACCTACTTACAGCGGCCCGGCAACCAGGCGCAGATGAGCATGTTCGTCAGCGCGCCCTCACCGGCGAACAGCCTGGTCAAGCGGACCCTCGAATACATCGGCGCCCACCTGCGCGACGACCTGAGCACCGCCACGCTGGCGGCCGAGGCGGGCGTCAGCGAGCGGCACCTCACCCGGCTGTTCATCAAGCACCTGGGGGAGACGCCGGGACGGTACATCCGGCTGGCCCGTACCGAGGCCGCCGCCCACCTGCTGGCCTCGACGTCGCTGCCGATGGCCTCGGTCGCGGTGCGGTGCGGGTTCGGCACCGCGGAGACGCTGCGGCAGGCGTTCGTCGACCGGTACGGGATCCCGCCCTCGCGATACCGGCTGACCCAGGCTCCCGCGGCCGGATGAGCCGAGCGGGCTCCCGCAGGCGCACGCGGCGGGTGGGACACGCCGGGGTCTGGCTAGTGTGTCTGCGATGAGCGATGACCGGGTCATTGCCGGGTACGCGCTGCGGCGCCTGCTCGGCCAGGGCGGCATGGGCGAGGTGCATCTCGCCGCCACGCCCACCGGTGGCCTGGCCGCGGTCAAGATCATCCATCCGGGGCTGGCCCGGGATCCGGCCTTCAGGCGGCGCTTCGACCGGGAGGTGGCGGCGGCGCGGCGGGTGGCCAGGTTCTGCACCGCGCCGGTGCTGGACGCGGGGATCGACGGCGACGTCGCCTACCTCGTCACCGAGTACGTCAGGGGGCCCGACCTGGCGCAGGCCGTCCACGATCAGGGCCCGCTGTCGGGCGCGAACCTCGAAGCGCTGGCGGTGGGCATCGCGACCGCGCTGAGCGCCATCCACGGAGCCGGGGTGATCCACCGCGACCTCAAGCCCTCCAACGTGCTCCTCTCGCCGCTCGGCCCGCGCGTGATCGACTTCGGCATCGCCCAGCTCGTGGACAACGACGTGCTGGCCAGTCAGGCGATACTCGGGACGCCCGCGTTCATGGCGCCCGAGCAGGTGCGCGGCGAGCCGCTCACGCCCGCCGCCGACGTCTTCGCCTGGGGCGGGGTGATCGCGTTCGCGGGGACGGGGCGGCTGCCGTTCGGCGGCGGGGCGCCCGCTGAGGTGCTCTACCGGATCACGCAGGAGAGGCCCGCGCTGGACGGGCTCGACGAGGGGATCAGGCAGGTCGTGGAGCGGGCGCTGGCCAAGGATCCCCGGGCACGGCCCACCGCCCAGCAGTTGCTCGCCCAGCTGGTGGGCGGCACGCGCCTCGCCACGGCCACCGAGGTCGTCGAACGCACCTGGACCGGCGCGGGCATGGCCGGCCCGCCCCTCGTGACGCCCCCTCCGCCCGGGGTGGGCGGCCCGGCCGGCGCTGCGGGGAAGCGGTCCAGGCGGTGGTGGCCGTGGGCCGCGGGTGGCGGCGTGCTCGCCGTGGCCGCCGCCGCGGTCCTGGTGACCGTGCCGGGGCTCTGGCAGCCGAGCCTGCCGTACGAGGCCGGCTTCGGCGACTCCTGGGCGATCGGCACGACGGATGGCGGCGACGCCCGGCTGTCGGGCTCCGGCTACGAGCTGACGGTCAATCCCGAGTGGCGGCTGTGGAAGTCGGCCCCACGTCAGGAGCCCGATGGCGGTGTGATCGTCAGCGCGAAGGCGGCACTTGAGGAGGGGGCCGGGGAGTACGGTGTGTGGTGCCACGGCTCGGCGCGCTCAGGAGAGCGCTACGAGTTCGGGGTGAGCGACTCGGGCGACGTCACGATCGTCAAGCGCCGCACGGGCACGCGTGGCCAGACCCTGTACGGCCCGGCCAAGGCGCAGGACGCGGGCACCGGCCGCATCGTGGCGGAGTGCGGCCAGAGCGGGGGCAAGGTGACGTTACGCATGTGGCTGAACGAACGTCTGGTCGCCGAGGCGTCCGACGCCGACACCCCCTACGGTCCCAGCGAGGCCGGCGTCTACGCGGCCGCCGGCGCGGGGGCGTCCGCGCGCGTCCGCTTCGACTCCTTCGCCATCAAACCGGTGGGCGAGTGAGCGGGCCCGCGATGCGGAGGGGTGCGTGAGCGTGCGCTTCGGCGTGCTCGGGCCGCTGCGCGTGCACGGCGGGCAGGCGCCCGGCCCCGCCAAGCACCGCACGCTGCTGGCCGCGCTGCTGCTGTCGGCCCGCGTGCAGGTGCCGGTCGAGCGGCTGATGTCGGTGGTCTGGGACGACCGGCCGCCGGCGTCGGCGGAGTCGGTGCTCAGGGTGTACGTGAGCGCGCTGCGCAAGCTCGTCGAGGGCATCCGTACGGTGCCGGGCGGCTACCTGATCGATGTGGACCCGGAGGACGTCGACTGCCATCGGTTCGAGACCCTGGTCGCCGGGGCCAGGCAGGCGAGGGCGGCCGGGCGGGTGGCGGAGGCGGCCGACGGATACCGGGCGGCGCTGGGGCTGTGGCGGGGGCAGGCGCTGGCCGACGTGGAGTCGTCGGTGCTGCGCAGGGCGCACGCCGTGCCGCTGGAGGAGCTGCGCCTGACCGCGCTGGAGGAGCGCGTCCAGCTGGATCTGTGGCTCGGGCGGGGCGCGGAGGTGGTCGGGGAGCTGCGGGCGCTGGTCGGCGCCCATCCGCTGCGGGAGCGGGCCTGGGTCCGCCTCATCGAGGCCCTGCACCAGGCCGGGCGCAGGTCGGAGGCGCTCGGGGCGTACCAGGACGCGCGGCGGACGCTGGTCGAGGAGCTGGGCCTGGAACCGGGCGCCGAGCTGACCGCCGCCCATCAGAGGGTGCTGACGGGCGCAGAGGACGGGCCGCCGCCGCCCGGCGTCCATGAGCTCTCGCCAGGGGGCGGGCAGTATCGGGAAGCGCTCGACGGCGGGGAGCCGGTGGACGAGCTTCCACCGGATATTTCGGACTTCGCCGGGCGGCAGGACGCGCTCGACTGGATCACGCGGACGGCGGCCGTGGGCGCGGCGCACGAGGGCGCGGTGGACGTGCGCGCGCTGGCGGCGCCCGTTCACCTGGTCCTGCACGGCCCGCCGGGCTGCGGCAAGTCGGCCCTGGCCGTGCACGCCGCCGCCCGCCTCCGGCTCCCCGGTGGCCGGCTCTACGCGGCGCTCGGTGCCAGGCCGCCGGGGGCGGTGCTGGAGGACCTGCTGCGTTCGCTGGGCTGCCCGGACGGCGCTGTGCCGCCGGGGCTGGACGAGCGCGTACGGCTCTACCGCAGCATGACGGCCCGCAAGCGGCTCCTCGTCGTGCTGGACGACGCCGCCGACGAGGCCCAGGTCCGCCCGCTGCTCCCGACGGGGCCGGGCAGCCTCACCCTGGTGACGAGCCGGTCGTCGCTGGCCGGGCTGGAGGCGGCGCGGGCGTACGAGCTGGGGGTTCTCGGCCGGGACGAGGCCGTGGCCATGCTCGGCGGGGTGGCGGGGCACGAGCGGGTACGCGCCGAGCCCGAGGCCGCCGCGCGCATCGTCGAGCTCTGCGGCCACCTGCCGCTGGCCCTGCGCATCGCCGGATCCCGGCTGGCCAGGAAGCCCGGCTGGACGCTCGCGCACCTCGCGGGCCGGCTCGGGGACGAGCGGCGCAGGCTGGACGAGCTCAGCGCCGGCGACCTGGCCGTGCGGGGCAGCCTCGCGCTCGGTTACCGCGGCCTGCCCGACCCGGAGCGGCGGCTGCTGCGCGGGCTCGGCGCGCTGTCGGCGCCCGACTTCGCGCCCTGGGTGCTCGGCGCCGACCTGGAGCCGCTGGCGGAGGCCGGGCTGCTGCAGTCGCGCGGCCTGGACGAGGCCGGCCAGGAGCGCTACGGATGGCACGACCTGACCAGGCTCTACGCCGCCGAGCGGCTGGCCGAGGAGGACGGCGGGGCCGCCGCGGTGCTGGCGGCGCGGGCGGGTACGATCCTGGAGCGGACCAGGCAGGCCAGGACGTCCCTGCTCCCCGCCGAGCCCGGCACGGGCCGCACGGAGGTCCACCCGCCGGCACAGGCCCCGGAGGCCGCCGGCCCCGGCCGGAGCCAGGACCCCTGGGGCCCGGCCGGCACCGGAACGGCTCGGGGGGCTTCGCTGCGGACCGGCTGGTTGCGGCAGGAGTCGCGATGGCTGAGCGCCGAGCGCCGGTTCCTGGTCGCGACCGTCGCGGACTTCTACCACGCGGGCCTGTACGAGGCCGCGTGGCGGCTGGCGTTCTACCTGACGCCGCTGTTCGAGCTGGGCGCGCACCACGACGACTGGCACACGGCCACGGCGACCGGGCTCGACGCGGCCAGGGCGGCGGGGCACCGGCACGGCGAGGCGCTCCTGCTGCGCGGCCTGGCGGATCTGCACCTGGCGGAAGGCCGCACCGACGCGGCCGCCGCCGCCCTGAGAGCGGCCCAGCCGCTGGTCGAGGGGCTGGAGCTGGCCAGGCTCACCCTCCGGCTCGGCCTCGTCCAAGCCCGCCAGGCGCGGGGGACCTCGCAGCGGGCGGAGGCGGAGCGGGCGTTCGTACGGGCGCTCGGCGTGTTCGAGGAGGCGGGCGACCGGCGCGGCCGGGCGGACGCGCTGCGCGCGCTGGGCGCGTTGCGCGGCGACGAGGGCCCGCTCAACGAGAGCCTGGCCGCCTACCAGGAGCTGGGCGATCCGCGCGGTGAGGCGGAGGCGCTGCTGGACCTGGCCAGGCTGCACCTCGCCGCCGGACGGCACCCGCAGGCCCGCGACTGCGCGGAGCGGCGCCTGCGCGTCAACCGCCGTCTCGGCGACCGGCTGCCCGAGGCGGCGGCTCAGCTCGTACTGGCCGAGATCGCCAGGGCGGAGGGAGCCCCGGGTGCGGCGGTGGACGCGGCGCGGGCGGCGGTGGAGACGTTCACCGCGTACGGCGACCGCAGGAACGCCGCCCAGGCCCTCCTGTCGCTCGCCAGGGCGGCAGCGGACCGCCAGGATTTCGACGGCGAAGTTGATGCGCTTATGCGTGCTATGGGAGAGTTTGACGGCCTCGGCGACGAACACGGCAAGGCAGAGGCCGATCAGCTCGCGCAGGACGCTCGCAGGCGGCGTGGTCAGCGGATATAGCCGACTATGCGGATCCTGAACATCGCGTCCCTACGGTGAGAGCCACATCCCGAACGACGAAGGTGATCACATAATGCGAAAGACGATCGCGCTGGCTGTCGCGGCCGTCGCGCTGTCAGGTTGCGGCATGCTCCCTGGTCAGCCGGGCGGTGGTGGCGAGGAGAAGCAGTCGCAGACCGCCGCGGCGCAGTCGCCCGCGACGGCGACCGCCTCGGCCGGGCCCGAGCAGAGCGCCCCCGAGCAGAGCGCTCCCGCGCAGGAGACCAAGGCGATCGCCTCCCGTGCGGCCAAGGTGGGCGGGGGCGACAGCTACGGCGCGGCCCGCGTGGACATCACCTCGCTCAAGCGCCAGGGCCGGACCATCAGCCTCAACTGGACGATCACCGCGACCGACGGCAAGGTCAACATGCACAACGGCATGGGCGGTGGCTCGCTCGACTACACGGTCTCGGCCGTCTCCCTGATCGACCCCGTCAACGCCAAGCGCTACCGCGTGGCCCGCAACGGCACGGGCGAGGACGCGGAGTGCGTGTGCTCGGGCACCCAGGGGCAGTTCCTGGAGGCGGGGGAGGCGTCCTCGCTGTACGCGGTGTTCGCCGCGCCTCCGGCGGACGTCACGAAGATCAACATTGAGATGCCGATGATCGGCGTGTTCACCGATGTTCCGATCTCTTAGCCTCGCGCTGACGCTCGTCCTGGCGCCGACGCCGCAGCCGAGCACGCCGCCCGGCGCGACCGGTGCCGTCGAGGACCTGGTGCTGCCCGTGGAGGACATCATCGGCGAGGTCGAGTCGCTGGACGGGACCGAGAGCGAGAGCAAGCAGGGGCGCCAGGTGACGGTGGCGTTGACCAGCGACGTGCTGTTCGCGCTGGACAAGTGGCAGCTGACCGCCAAGGCCCGGCAGCGGCTCAAGCAGGTGGCCGAGAAGGTCACCGCCGAGGGCGCGGGTGGAGTGGTCAAGATCGAGGGGCATACGGACGACCAGGGCAGCGACTCCTACAACGTCACGCTGTCGCAGCGGCGGGCGCAGGCCGTACAGACGGTCATGCGCGGGCTGCTGGGCGGCGCGGGCGTCACCCTCCAGGCGCGTGGGTACGGCGAGAGCCGCCCCAAGCTGCCGAACCTGGTGGACGGGAAGCCCGTGGAGAAGAACCGGGCCAAGAACCGCCGGGTGGAGATCGTCTTCACCGCCAAGCAGTGACCCCCGCACGGCGGGCCGGTGTTTGTGACCGGCCTCGTGCGGGTGACCGGCCCGGTTCGGGGACCGGGCCGGTGGGCTGGCGACGGGCAGGGGCTACTCGCCCGGGAGCTGGCTCATGGTCACGATGATCGTCTCCTTGGTGCCGTTCGCGCGGATCACCCCCACGCGGGCCCGCTGACCGGGCTTGAGCGCGGTGAGGGTCTCCGACAGGCTGGCCATGGTCGGCGTCTGCTCACCGTTGATCGAGACGATCACGTCCCCGGCCCGGATCCCGGCCTTCGCCGCGCCTCCGTCCGGCTCCACCCGGGCCACCGCCACGCCGGTGGGCTGGCCGTCGGCGCCGATGATCGTGCTGCCCCTGATGCCCAGCGCGGCCCGGTGGCTGTTGGTGACCCTGCCGTCCTTGACGATCTGGGCCGCGATGTCCCTCGCGGTGTTGCTCGGGATCGCGAACCCGATGCCGGGTGCGGTGCCCCCGCCGAGGTCCGGGTCCGTGGCCGCGAGCGTCGGGATGCCGATCACGTTGCCGGACAGGTCCACGAGCGCGCCACCGCTGTTCCCCGGGTTGATGGCGGCCGAGGTCTGGATCGCGCCCGCGATCGTGGCGCCGGGCGAGCCCGGGTTCTGCGGCTCCGTGACCGTGCGGCCCAGCGCCGAGATGATGCCGTTCGTGACGCTGCCCGACAGGCCCAGCGGGTTGCCCATGGCGAGCACGATCTGCCCGACCCGCAGGTTCGACGAGTCGCCGAACGTGGCCGGGCGCAGCCCCTCCGGATCATCCACCTTGATCACCGCCAGGTCCCCGGCGCTGAACGATTTGACCAGCTTGGCCTTGCGCGGCGCGCCGCCGGTGGCGAACGTGACCTCCATCTCGGTGGCCTGGCCGACCACGTGAGCGTTGGTGACGATGTGCCCGGCGGAGTCGTACACGATGCCGGACCCCAGCCCCACCTTGGTGGTGATCTGCACGATGGATGGCAGGACGTCCGTGATGACCTTCTCGTACGCGGCCTCCAGCGGCTGCACCGCGGCGGGCGGGCTCTCGGACGGCGACGGCGTCACGGTCGTCGCCGTGGCGGTGCCATCCGGCGAGCGCGAGCCGGTGGCGGTGCCCGTGGGTGAGCCCGTGGGCGAGCCGGTGGGTGAGCCCGTGGGCGAGCCGGTGGACGGCGGAGGGCCGCAGCCGGCGAGCAGCAGTACAGCGGCGGCCAGTCCCGCGACGATCTCCCTCATGGGAGATGTGTGCCCACCTCAGCCTGAAAGATACGTTTCGCGAACATTCCGCCTGCTCAATTTGCCTGTCGGCGTGCGCGGCAGCGACTCCCGATATTCGATCACCCGGGGGTGTTTCAGCCTGGCCAGCCGGGGTGCGCAGTGGCGCAGCAGCTCCGCAGTCAGCTCGTCGCCGCCCGCCACGCCGGCCTCCGGCTGGACGAGAGCCACGACCTTGTGCCCCCACTCTGGGTCGGGCACGCCGATCACCGCCACGTCGGCCACCGAGGGGTGTTCGAGCAGCGCCGCCTCGATCTCCGCCGGATAGATGTTGACCCCGCCGGAGATGATCAGGTCCGTCCGCCGGTCCAGCAGGAACAGGTAGCCGTCCTCGTCCAGGTAGCCGATGTCACCGGGCGTGTACGCCCGCCCGCGCATCGCCGCGGCCGTCTTGTCCGGATCGCCGTGGTACTCGAACCTGTTGATCCCGCCGATGTACACGAGCCCGGGCAGGCCGGTCGCCACCTCCTGGCCGTCTTCCCCGATGATCGTGAACGCCATCCCGTCCAGCGCCTTGCCGACCGTGCCCGGCCTGGCCAGCCATTCCTGCGACGACACCATGGTCGCGACGGCCGCCTCGGTCGAGCCGTAGTACTCCCACAGCACCGGCCCCAGCCAGTCGATCATCGCCTGCTTGGTGGCGGGAGGGCACGGCGCGGCCCCGTGGTAGAGGTGGGTGAGGGACGACAGATCGTACGACTCCCGGTCCGGCACGGCCAGCAGCCGGTGGAACATCGTGGGCACCATGAACGCGTTCGTCACCCGACACCGCTCGATCAACCCCAGCACGGAGGCGGCCTCGAACCGCTCGGGCGCCACGATCGAGTGCCCGAACTGCAGCGCCATCATGGCCTGCCCGTACGGCGCCGAGTGGTAGAGCTGCGAGCACACCAGGTGCACCCCGCCGGGCGGCAGCCCGAAGTGCCGCCAGCTCTTGCGCATCAGGATCGGGTACAGCTCCTCCGGCGTCAGGTCCAGCAGCCGCCGGCGGACTCCCTTGGGCCGTCCCGTGGTCCCTGAGGTGTAGAGCATCATCGACCCGGCCCGCCGGTTCGCGGGCGCGCTGTCCGGCTGCCCGGCCACGAGCTCCTCGACGGTCGCAGCCCCCGCCGAAGCTTCCGGCCGGATCACCACCTTGGCCCCGCAGTCGGCCACGATGTAGTCGATCTCCTCGGCGGTGAAGTGCCAGTTGACGGGAACGAGGTACGCGCCGATCTGGTACGTGGCCAGCATCATGGTGACGGCGTCGAGCCCGTTCTTCAGCACGGTCACCACGCAGTCGCCCGGTCCGGTTCCGCGCGAGGTCAGGCCGTTGGACGCCCGGTTGACGCGGGCCAGCAGCTCCCCGTAGGTCGTGCCCTCGTCACCGAGGAGGGCAGGGCGTTCAGGGTCGTTGGTCGCGATCTCGTAGAAACCCCTCATGTCCGCAGACCCTACAGAATTAGATTCTGCTGGGGGAATAGAGGAATTATCCTGCGCTGTCGTGACGTAATCTCAAGGCCATGGCGGACGTCGGCGACCAGAGACCTTCATACGATTCACCCACCACCCCGTTCCGCAAGATCGTCCTGCCCGCCGAGGAGACGATCAAGATCTCTCGGCCGCCCGCGCCGGGCCCGTCCAGCCCGATAAAGCCCCCGAACGAGGCACCGGGCCAGCCCCAGAACCAGCCCCAGAATCAGCCGCAGAACCAGCCCCAGAACCAGCCGCAGAATCAGCCCCAGCCTGACTCGCAGAACCAGGGACCGCGGCAGCCGCCCTGTCCCTTATACCCAT
>NZ_VCKX01000459.1 GCF_005889725.1 Nonomuraea zeae | reverse complement strand
CCTCCACCGCACCCCGCCCCAAAGGGCCTCCGCCGCGGCGGGACGTGCGGGTGCCGTACGCGGCCTCGGGCGAGTACGCGGTCGTCCCCGGCAAGGCGCCGCCCAGGCCGGGCCGCGGCGCGGTGGTGCGATACCTGGTCGAGGTGGAGCGCGGCCTGCCGTTCGACCCCGCCGAGTTCGCCGCCGACGTGCACCGCACGCTCAACGACGTCCGCGGCTGGGCCCGCTTCCAGCGCGTCGACCGCGGCCCCGTACGCGTGCGCGTGGCCCTGTCCAGCCCCCGCCTCACCATCCGCCAGTGCCTCCCCTTGCGCACCGGCGGGAGCCTGTCCTGCTGGAACGGCACCCGCTCGGTCATCAACGCCCTGCGCTGGGCGAAGGGCGTCCCCCAGTACGGCGGCGACCTGACCGCCTACCGCCACTACCTCATCAGCCACGAGGTCGGCCACGGGCTGGGCCACCACCACCGCTCCTGCCCGGGCCCCGGCCGCCTGGCCCCGGTCATGACGCAGCAGTCCAAGTCGCTGAACCGCTGCCGCCCCAATCCCTGGCCGTTCCCCGATCGCAAACCGCGCGAAAGCGGCGAGACTGAAGACCGGAGGCCATGACGGAAGGAGACTCCGGATGATCAGCATCGACTCCGGACGAGTGAGCGGCACGCAGCAGGACGGGATCGCGGTCTTCAAGGGCATTCCGTTCGCCAAGGAACCGTTCGGAAGCCTCAGGTTCGCCGCGCCCGCGCCACCCGACCCCTGGGACGGCGTACGGGAGGCCACCCGGTTCGGCCCGCGCCCGCCGCAGCCGCCCATGGTGGCCGGCTCGCCCACGTGGCGGCAGACCGACGGGCTCGACTGCCTCACCCTGAACGTCTGGACCCCCGACCCCGGCGGCTCGGGGCTGCCGGTGATGGTGTGGATCTACGGCGGCGCGTACACGGTCGGCTTCTCCGACCTGACCGCCTACGACGGCAGGACGCTGGCGGGGCAGGGCGTGGTGGTCGTCACCTTCAACTACCGCGTCGGGATGGACGGCTACGGCCACGTCCCCGGCGCGCCGGCCAACAGGGGCCTGCTGGACCAGGTCGCGGCGCTGAGCTGGGTGCAGAGGAACATCGCGAAGTTCGGCGGCGACCCGGGCAACGTCACGGTGTTCGGCGAGTCGGCGGGCGCGGGGGCGATCGCCTGCCTGATGACGATGCCGCTGGCCGAGGGGCTGTTCAGGCGGGCCATCGCACAGAGCGTGCCGGGGATGTTCTACTCCCCGGCCTTCGCCGCCCGCGTCACGGAGGCGATCGGGCGGCGGCTCGGGGGCGGCTCCCTGTACGAGAGCGACATCGAGGAGCTGGTGACGGCGGGCAAGGACTTCACCGATCGGGACATGCCCGCGGATTTCGATGCGTGGAGGCCGGTCAGCTACGCCCCGCTGGCGTTCGCGCCGGTGGTGGACGGCGAGGTGCTGCCCGACACGCCGTGGAACGCCCTGGCCGCCGGCGCCGCGCACGGCATCGACCTCATCACGGGGTTCACCAGGGACGAGTACCAGCTGTTCCACGTGATGAACGGCGAGCAGAGCCACGACCTGGAACGGGCACTGCGCGACCTGGCGCCCGACGGGGCGGGAGCGGCCTACCGCGAGGCCCATCCCGGAGCCTCGGACGAGGACCTGTACCGGATCCTGCTGTCGGACTGGATGTTCCGGATGCCGAGCGCGCTGCTGGCCGACGCGCACACCGGCACGACCTACGCCTACGAGCTGAGCTGGGCGCCCACGCCGACCTGGCGGGCCTGTCACGGGCTGGACGTGCCGCTGACGTTCGGGACGGTCGAGGACGAGATGGCGATGCTGCTGGCCGAGGACTCGCCGGACCTGCCGGCGCTGTCGGAGCAGGTGCGCACGGCCTGGACCCGCTTCGCCGCCACCGGCGACCCGGGCTGGCCGCGCCACGACCCGGCGGAGGCGACCACGCACGTGTTCGACGTGCGGCCCGCCGACGTGGCCGACCCCGAGGCCGCCTCCCGTGCCATCTGGTCGAAAACGGGCTTCCCGGTGATCGGCTGACCGGGCCCCGTGCTAACCGAGGCCCTTGCCCGTGCCGACGCCTCTGAGCAGCGTGTCCACCAGGCGCGCCGCCAGGGCGTCGGCGTCGGCGTCCGGGTCGCGGTCCTCGGCCGCCTCGTGCATCAGCGCGTAGTAGACGCGCCTGGCCCAGACCGGATCTATCTCGGTCCGCAGCACCCCCGTCTCCTGTGCCCTGGCGAAGAGCCGGTGGCACCGCTCCTCGACGTCGGCGTGCACCCTGGCCACCTCCGGGTCGGATGACAGCGCCCGGCTCATCGCGAACCCCCAGTCGAGCTTCACCCGCAGCACGTTCGCCGTGACCTGGTAGAGCGCCACCAGCGGCGGCGTGGTCTCGGGGTGGGCGGCGTCCACGGCCGCGGCGAAGCGCCGCGTCGCCCACGCCGCCATCGCGTCCACCAGCGCCTCGCGCGAGGCGAAGCGCCGGTGCACGGTCGTGCGGGCCACCCCCGCCGCCTCGGCGATCTGCTCCATGCTGGCCGCCGGATTCCTGCTGAGCACCCGCTCGGCCGCCTCCAGGATCGTCCGCACGGTCCGCTCGGCGTCGGACCGCAGCGCCCGGTTCGTCTCACTCACCCCGACAGAGTACGCCAACGTCGTCGTTCACCTTCAACTTGCAACATCAGTGTTGCAAGTTCTATGGTGAGGGCATCGCTAAAGACGCAAGTACAGCGGGAGATACGACATGGACATGCGACTTACCGGCAAGACCGCCGTCGTCACCGGCGCGAGCAGGGGCCTCGGGCTGGCCATCACCGAAGCTCTGGTCGCCGAGGGGATGCGGGTCGTGGCCGCCGCGCGGACGATCTCGCCGGCACTGAAGGAGAGCGGCGCGAGCCCGATCACGGCCGACCTGTCCACCCCGGGCGGCCCCGCCGAGGCGATCGAGCGGGCGCTGGCCGAGCTGGGCGAGATCGACCTCCTGGTCAACAACGTGGGCGGCGGCGACGGGGGCGAGGGCCAGCTCGGCGGCTTCCTCGGCTTCGACGACGACCAGTGGCGCCAGACCTACGACCTGAACCTGCTCAGCGCCGTACGCGCCACCAGAGCCGCTCTGCCCAGCCTGCTGCGGCAGCGCGGCAATGTGATCAACATCTCCTCCATCGGCGCCCGGATGCCGCACGGGGGGCCGATCACGTACACGACGGCCAAGGCCGCGCTGACCGCGTTCGGCAAGGCTCTGTCGGAGGAGTTCGGCCCGCAGGGAGTGCGGGTGAACACGATCTCACCCGGCGCCGCGCGCACCTCGATGTGGGAGGGCCCCGGCAGCTACGGCGCGGCGATGGCGGCCTCGCTCGGCCTGGAGCACGACCAGCTGCTGGCGGGGCTGCCGTCGAACACGGGAATGACGACCGGTAGGTTCATCGAACCGGAAGAGGTCGCCGCCCTGGTGACGTATCTGGCATCGCCGCACGCCGGGAGCGTCAACGGCGCCGACTACGTCATCGACGGCGGATCGATCAAAACGGTCTGACCTATCGCGATATATCGTAGTACGGGAACACCGGGGTAACCCGCTCGGTTGAGCGGGATGGCGCGATTTCCAGGGGAGTGTGGGGAATGGCAGGAAAGCGGACGGCGCGGCGGCTCCTCGCGGGCGGCGTGGCACTCGCGGCGGCGGGCTGGGCGTTGCGCGACGTGCCCGCCGAGCTGGGCGTGCGGCCGATGGCGTCGGGGCCCGACCGGGTGGCCAAGATGCGGCGCTCACCGCAGTTCAGGGACGGGCTCTTCGTCAACCCGATGCCCGAGCAGACCACCTTGATCGGCAGACCGCCGGTGAGCCTGCTCGGCGAGCTGGCCAAGGACAAGGAGCAGCGCCGGCCCGCCGGCCTCGTCCCGCTGCGCGTCCCGCCGACCGAGCCGCCGCCCGCCGACGGGGTGCGCGTGGTCTGGTACGGCCACGCCTCCACCCTGGTGGAGATCGAGGGGAAGCGGGTGCTGTTCGACCCGGTGTGGAGCAAGCGCCCCTCCCCCTCGCAGCTCGTCGGCCCGAAGCGGCACCACCCGGTGCCCGTGGAGCTGGGTGAGCTGCCGGACATCGACGCGATCGCGATCTCCCACGACCACTACGACCACCTCGACCTGGCGACGGTCAAGGCCCTGACGCGCACGCAGAAGGCGCCGTTCCTGGTGCCCCTGGGCATCGGGGCGCATCTGGAGCGGTGGGGCGTGCCCGCCTACCGGATCATCGAGCTCGACTGGGAGGAGGAGGCCCTGGTCGCGGGGCTGCGCTTCGTCGCCACGGCCGCCAGGCACTTCTCCGGCCGGGCGTTCACCCGCAACGACACCCTGTGGGGGTCGTGGGTGGTCGCCGGGAAGAGCAGGCGGGTGTTCTACGCCGGCGACTCCGGATATTTCTCTGGATATCAGGGCATCGGCGCGCAGTACGGGCCGTTCGACCTGACGCTCATGCCGATCGGCGCCTACAGCCCGGCCTGGCCGGACATCCACATGAACCCGGAGGAGGCCGTCAACGCCCACCTCGACCTGGGCGGGCAGCTGCTGCTGCCGGTCCACTGGGCGACGTTCACCCTGGCCCTGCACCCCTGGGCCGAGCCGGTGGACCGGCTGTGGCGCGAGGCCAAGGCGCGCGACGTCAAGATCGTCGTGCCCCGGCCGGGCGAGGCCGTCGACACCTCCGCTGCTCCGGCGGTGGAGGGCTGGTGGGAGATGCTCACCTGACCTCCTGACGCCGGCCCGGGCGGCCGTCCCCCTCCCGGGCCGCAGACCGTACAGTCTTGGGGTGAGCAACCTGGAACGCGAGCCGCAGGAGATCCGCTGCGGCGCCGACGCGGGCGCGGACCGCGAGGTGTTGACGGGGCGTGAGGTGCCGCTGGGCGGCCCGCGGGCGATGACGGTGAGCAGGACCCTGCCGGGCGCGCACCGGCGGATGATCGGCGCCTGGTGCTTCGTGGACGCCTACGGGCCCGAGCTCGCGCGGATGCGGGTGCCGCCGCACCCGCACACCGGCCTGCAGACCGTGAGCTGGCTGGTCGAGGGCGAGGTGCTGCACCTCGACAGCCTGGGCTCCCGCCAGGAGGTACGCCCCGGGCAGCTCAACCTGATGACGGCCGGCCGGGGCATCTCGCACTCGGAGGAGTCCCCGCAGACCGTGCTGCACGGGGTGCAGCTGTGGGTGGCGCTGCCGGAGGAGCACCGGCACGTCGCGCCCGGGTTCGAGCACCATCCGTCGTTGCCCGGGTCCGGAGGGCCCGGGTTCGACGCGACCGTGATCATGGGGTCGCTCGGCGGGGTGCGCTCGCCCGCCACCGCCTACAGCCCGCTCGTGGCGGCCGAGATCGCGGTGGACGGGCAGGGTGAGGTGCCGCTCGATCCGGGGTTCGAGCACGGGCTGATGCCGCTCGGCGGCGCGGTCGAGCAGGTGGATCAGGGGACGCTGGTCTACCTGCCGCCCGGGCGGTCCCGGCTGCGGCTGTCCGGGCGCGGCCGGGTGCTGCTGATCGGCGGCGAGCCGTTCGGCGAGGAGATCGTCATGTGGTGGAACTTCGTCGGCCGGTCCCACGAGGAGATCGCCGCGTTCCGGAAGGAGTGGATGGAGGGCACGGGATTCGGCTCCGTCGAGGGGTTCGACGGGGCGCCGCTGCCCGCGCCCGTCCTGCCCGCCATCCGGCTCAAGCCGCGCGGGCGGGTCCGCTAGCCCTTCCGGTAGGTGTAGATGACGTCGAGATCCGTGGCCTTGGCGGGGATCTCGGCCAGCAGGCGCACCGTCCTGCCGGTGAAGTCGATCACCTGGATCTGCTGCCGGTCGGCCGTGCCGTCCGGGCGGATCCAGCAGGCCAGGTGCTCGTCGTCGTACCAGGTGGCCAGGCCGGAGCAGGGCGACTCCACCCGCTTGAGCTCCGCGCCGGTCTGGGAGTCGTAGACGCAGTTGTTGCCGCTGTGCAGCCCCGGGCAGTCGGTGACGAACCGCTTGCCCGACGGCGAGAACAGCGAGTCGGCGATGCCCGCCCCCACGTTGGGGACGCGGCGGACGCGCAGGCCGGTGGTGTCGAAGAAGCGCAGTGCCTGCTGGTCGGCGCTGTTCGACAGGGCGACGACGCCGCTGTCCGCGTGGTCGAAGCCGTACCGGATGCCTTTCAGCGAGCCTTCCCTGAGCGAGGCGATCGTGGCCTTCCTGCTGTCCACGTCGACGATGGCGAAGCCGGTCGACTGCCAGACGCCCTTGACCGGGTTGCCGACGTTGACCAGCACGCGGGTGCTGTCCCTCGACCAGGCCTGCACGTACGCGCTGAGCGGCTGCTGCGAGGTCTTGACGGAGAACCGCTCGCCCGTCACCTTGTCGGTGATCTCCACGGTGTCGTAGTTGTCGACGAAGCTCTTGCCGCGCTGGGCCAGGTAGCGGCCGTCGGGCGAGAGGATGCTCTCCCACTTGTCCTGAAATTTCGTGAATGGTCCGGTCAGGGAGTCGCGGGAGTAGTACACCCAGTCCTTGGTCTTGGGGTCCCGCACCATGTACGTGGTCAGCCTGATCGGGTCCGCCGGGCTCTCGTAGATGGTGGCGCCGGTGCCGGGGAGTCTCGTGGAGGCCAGGTTCGCGGTCGGGACCGCGGACGGGGCCGGCGACTTCGTGGCGGGGGTGGGCGCCGGGGCCGCCTGCGGCTTGGCCGGCAGGTTCACGACCGTGACCACGACGATGGCGATGGCCGCCACCAGGGCCGTGGCGGCGACGGCCGCCCCGATCAGCCAGCCCTTCCTGTTGCCAGGAGGGCGCTGCCGCCCCTCGTAAGGGCCGCCGTACGGTGAGCCCGGCGGCGGCGGGCCCAGGCCGGTCGGCTGGTAGGAGGCGGCGGGCTGGTACGCGGCCGGCGGCTGAAAGCTCGGCGACCGGCCGGCGGGCTGGGTCCACCGATCCCCCGGCGGCGGATACGGCCCCGGCTGCGAGACGGGCTGCGGGTGGAGGCCGGGCTGTGAGGACGGCTGCGGGTGGAGGCCGTGAGGGG
>NZ_VCKX01000458.1 GCF_005889725.1 Nonomuraea zeae | reverse complement strand
TCCCACCCGCCCGCGCCGTCCGGATCAAGCGTGTCGAGCGCGACCACGGCGTCCGCGCCCGCCTCTTTCGCCCGGGCCAGCCCCGCGGCCGAGCGGGCCGCCGCGACGACCCGGCGCGCGCCCGCGATCCTGGCCAGCTGCACCGCCGCCTGCCCGACCACGCCGCCCGCGCCCAGCACGAGCACCTGCTCCCCCGCCGCCAGCTCACCGCGCCAGGTCAGCGCCAGGTACGCGGCCACCGCCGACAGCCCGAGCGCCGCCACGGCGACCGGATCGGCCCCGGCGGGCAACTCGACCAGGTCCTCGGCCCGCGCCAGGGCCAGCTCGGCCATGCTGCCGTCCCCCGGCGCCATCCCGGCCGGGGTCGGGAACCACACGAGCCGCCCGCCCACCGTGCCGACGCCCTGGACGCCGGGCACGTAGGGCAGGGCGGGCGCGCCGAAGTAGGACGTACCGCTCGCGCAGAGCAGGTCCAGCGGGGTGATCGGCGCGGCGAGGACCCGCACCTGCTCCCAGCCGGGGTCCGGCGCGGGGTCGGGGCGGCCGGCCAGGACGGGCGGCCGCCCGCAGGTCTCGATCAGGGCGGCACGCATCAGGTGGCGATGTCCGGATACGGCAGGGTGTGGTGGGACAGCCGCTGGGCGTATTCGAGCTGGAACCCCAGCGGCTCGGCGTAGTCGCGCTCGAACATCGCGATGAACAGCGTCAGCGTGAGGAACGGATGCGCCCCCAGCTCGAACAGCTTCGGGTAGTCGTGGGCGGCCAGCGCCTCGCGCTCGATGTCGTCGAAGCGCAGCCAGGTGGACGACTCGCCGGAATGGCTGCCGAGTATCCGGTTGGCGTACTCGGACTCCCACCACTCCACCGTGGCCCGCGGCTCCTCGCGGTAGCGTTCGACCAGCTCAGGGTCTCGATCGACGGTGAACAGGAACTTGTTCAGCAGATATTTGCTCACGCGCGGCCGCCTCCGTCCGGGTACCAGGTGAAGTACGCCTCCATGGTGTGGAACAGGTCGTAGGTGTCCACGTAGTCGGCCTTGCGGCCCTCCCCCGCGACCCCCATCATCAGCATGAAGTCCATGAACCCGTGGGTGGCGTTGCCCGGGCTCCACAGGCTGTCGAGCGTGACCTCCGACAGGCAGCCCTCCAGGTCCCCGGTGGAGATCCACTCCACGGCCCTGCGGTCGAACTCGGGGTCGGGGCCGTGCGGCCCGAACTGGCGCGGCCCGCCGAGCTCCAGCGACAGGTGCCCGGTGCCGATGACCGCCACCCGCTGCTCGCCCGGCCAGGACTCCACGAGCTCGCGGATCGCCTCGCCCAGCTGGACGAACCGCTTGGGGCGCGGCAGCGGCGGGGCGAAGATGTTGGTGTAGACGGGCACGATCGGCAGGTCGTTCTGCGGGCGCAGCGTGATGATCGGGCACGTGATCGAGTGGTCGATCCGCAGCTCGTTGGAGAAGGCCAGGTCGAAGCCCAGGTCCAGGCCGCCGCGCAGGAGGTGGGAGGAGAGGTCCTCGTCCCCTTTCAGCAGCAGGCGGGGCAGGCCGAACTCGCGCTCCTCGTTGTAGAAGTTCGCGTCGTAGAAGGGCGCCTTGCCGACCAGGAACTGCGGCATGTTGTCCAGCCAGAGCTGGTGGAAGTGGTCGGAGCCGACCATGACCAGCACGTCGGGCCTGGCCCTGGTGAGGGTCTCGCGGAACGCCTCGACCTTGCGCACCCATTCGTCGGCGAACGGTGGCCGGTCCTCGCCCGTGGCGGTGGAGGCGCGGTAGTAGAAGGGATGGTGGGTGGATGCGATGACCGCGACGAGCTCAGCCATGCGAACCTCCATCTGGGTACGGCTCGGGGGGAATGGACCGGTTGTTCAGGTCCACGGACAGGAAGATCTCGTTGGCCACCGGCCGCCGCAGCTCCTCGGCGAGCTGCCCGATCAGCCCGGCGGTCCTGGCCAGCAGGGCGAAGGCGCGCAGCAGCTCCAGCGGCAGGCCCAGGTCGGCCAGCGCGGCCCCGCACACCCCGGCGCCGTTGAGCGGCAGGGTCCGGCCCAGCACCTGCGGGTGCACGCGGCCGATCGCGGCGAACACCGACAGGTGCGGCCCGTACAGTCCCTCAGCGGCCGCGATCTCGAACAGGCGCGGCGTGCGCGGATCGCCGTCCTTGTGCACGTGGTGGCCCAGGCCGGGGATGAGCTTGCGCTCCTCGCGCCGGGCACGGACGGTCTCCAGGGCGAGGGCGTCCCAGCCGGCGTCGTCGGCGGGCAGCGGCTCGCCGTGTGCGCGCAGCACGTCGTGGAGGAAGCGGCCGCAGTCCTCGGTGACGCCGAGGAAGCGCGACCCGCCGCCGAGCAGCCCGGCCGCCAGCGCACCCTGTACGGAGTCCGGCGCCGACAGGTACGTCAGCCGCGTCACGATGGCGGTCGGCGTGAACCCGTGATCGGCGAGCGCGGCCAGGACCGCCTCGAACACGCGGATCTCGCCGGGGGCCGGGCGGCGCTGCGCGGCCAGCCAGAACGCCAGCTCGCCGAAGCCCACCTGGCCCATCACGTCTTCGGCCAGGTCATGCCCGAGCAGGGTGATCGTCTTGAGCGACGACGCCCCGAGCGCCGTGGGGTAGTCGCGTTCGGTCACGCCCGCTCCTCCTCGTCCGGCGCGGCCAGCCACTTGCGCAGCTCCGCACCGTGCTCGTCGAGCTCCGGTGGCGGCAGCGTATAGCGGACCGGCGTCTCGGAGAACCGGATCGGGTGCCGCGTGCTGGGCACCGCCCGCTCGCCCTCCCCGACCTCGACGACGGGGTCCAGCCCGAACCGCTCCGCCATGGCGAAGCCGCCGTCGATCGTGTTGATCGGCCCGCTCGGCACCCCCGCCTCGACCAGCAGCTCGAACCACTCGACCGCCCCGCGCGTGGCCAGCCGACCGACCAGGATCGGCCGCAGCTCCTCGCGGCGCGCGGTGCGGTCGGCGTTGCGGGCGAAGCGCGGGTCGTCGGCGATCTCGGGGATGCCGAGCACCTCGCACAGCTTGCGGAACTGGCCGTCGTTCGCGGCGGTGACGATGAGGTCGTTGTCGGCGGTCGGCAGCGGCTCGTACGGGAACACGCTCGGATGCGCGTTGCCCATCCGGTAGGGCACGACGCCCCCCGCCACGTACGCGGAGCTGTGGTTGACCAGCCCCGTGAGCGCCGACGACAGCAGGTTGACCTCGACGTGCTGCCCCTGCCCGGTGGCCTCGCGGTGGCGCAGCGCGGCGAGGATGCCGATGACGGCGTGGTTGCCGGCCATCACGTCGAACACCGAGATCCCGGCCCGGTACGGCGGCCCGTCCTGGTCCCCGGTCAGGCTCATCAGCCCCGACATGGCCTGCACCATCAGGTCGTAACCGGGCACCCGGGCCCCGGCTCCCGATCCGAAGCCGCTGATGGAGGCGTACACGATGCCGGGGTTGGCGGCCTGGACGGCGGCGTAGCCGAGGCCGTACTTGTCCAGCCCGCCCGGCCGGAAGTTCTCGATCAGCACGTCCGCGCGGCGGGCCAGCTCCCTGGCGGCCGTCGCGTCGCCGTCGTCCCGCAGGTCGAGCGCGATCGACCGCTTGCCGCGGTTGACCCCGAGATAGTACGTCGACACCTCGCCCCGCACGGGCGGCATCCAGCCACGGGTGTCGTCCCCGCCGGGCCCCTCTACCTTGACGACGTCGGCGCCCAGGTCGGCCAGCAGCATCGTGGCGTACGGCCCGGCCAGGACCCTGGAGAAGTCGGCCACCAGCACCCCGGACAGCGGCCCGCCTCTCGCCGGCCCGTCCGATGCGGTGTCGCTTGTCATCCGGCCTCCTCGACCATTCACCAGACGGACGTTTGTCCGTAGTCGCGAGTCTGGCACATTCGCCTGTGATCAAGCCAGGGGATCGCGCACCCTTGACAGCGGCCCCGGCGATCGTAGAGTTACGGCGAACAGAATGACCGTGCAGCGGACAACCGTTCGGCATGTGCCACCCTGCGCCGTGAGGAGTCCTGACGATGAGCGAGCGGACCGAGTTCGAGGCCGGACGCCCCCTGGTGCTGCGCGGTGGCACCGTGCTGCCCATGGACGGCAGGCGGGTGCTGCCCCGCGCCGACGTCCTCGTCAGCGGGGACCGGATCACCGCCGTCGGCCCCGAGCTGGCGGTGCCCGAGGGCACCGCCGAGATCGACGCGTCGGGCGGCATCATCGTGCCCGGCATGATCGACACCCACCGGCACATGTGGCAGACCGTGCTGCGCGGCTACGGCGCCGACTGGACGCTCACCCAGTACTTCGTCTGGTTCTACCTGGAGCACGGCAAGCGGTTCCGGCCCGAGGACGTGCACGCGGGCAACACCCTGGCCGCGATCGAGGCGCTGGACGCCGGCGTCACGACCGTCGTGGACTGGTCGCACGGCCTGCGGACCGTGGAGCACGCCGACGCCGCCGCCGACGCGCTGCAAGGAGTGCCGGGCCGGTACGTGCTCGCGTACGGCAACATCCAGCAGCCGCCCGCCGAGTGGACGAGCGCGCCGGAGTTCCGCGACTTCGTCCGCCGCCGGGTCACCGACAACGACCTGCTCGGCTTCCAGCTCGCCTTCGACGTGCTCGGCGACCCGTCCTTCCCCGAGCGGCCCGCCTTCGAGGCCGCCCGCGAACTCGGCGCGACGGTCACCACCCACGCCGGCGTGTGGGGCGCGACCGGCGACGACGGCATCCGGCTGATGTACGAGCACGGCTTCATGACCCCCGGCACGATCTACGTGCACGCCGCCTCGCTGTCGGCCGACTCCTACCACCGCATCGCGGCCACCGGCGGCTCCATCTCGGTCTCGACGGAGAGCGAGCAGAGCGCCGGGCAGGGCTACCCGCCCACGTGGGCCATCCGCTCCCACGGCATCCCGGTCTCGCTGTCCATGGACACCAGCGTCTGGTGGAGCGGCGACCTGTTCTCCGCCATGCGGGCCACCCTCGGCGCCGACCGCTCCCGCGAGCACCTGGAGGCGCACGCCAAGGGCGACACCGTCACCCACTGCGCCCTGCGCGCCGACCAGGTCGTGGACTGGGCCACCCGGGGCGGCGCGCAGGCGATCGGCCGCGACGACCTGGGCACGATCGAGCCGGGCAAGAAGGCCGACCTCGTGCTCATCAAGAACGACGCGTCCCCGGTGTCGTTCCCGCTGCTCAACCCGTTCGGTCACGTGGCGTTCCAGGCGCAGCGCGGCGACGTGCACACCGTCCTGGTCGACGGGCGGGTGGTCAAGCACGAGCATCGCCTGGTCGGCATCGACCTGGCCGCCGCCCGCGCGCAGGCCGGCCGCACCATCGACTACCTGCGCGGAGAGATGGGCGAGGAGGCCTGGGAGAAGGGCATGAACCCCGACATCCCCGCCTCTAAGGTGCTCGACAACCCATACACGTACACGGACTACCGAAGCGACTCCACGCACCGCCTCTGACGATCAGCCGGTCACTGTCCGATGTGTGACAGAACCCTCCGCCCTTATTGACAGCCCTTCCGCCGCGAGAGAGCTTGACCGGGGGACGCCTCCGGGGTGGGTAGAGCAGGCGTCGCCTTTCCAAGGGGTGGGGTCCGATGACGTTTGCCGTGTCCTTGACCAATGCTGCCTTCATGGCGGCGAACCCGCACAACTCATACGAGATCGGGACGGGTGACTTCACCGTCGAAGCCTGGGTCCGCGGCACCGGGGCCGGGACGGTGATCGGCCGCAAGGGGGCCGACGGAGGGACGGGGCGCGGCGGGTTCCTGCTGGTCATCCAGCCGCAGGGGATCGTCAAGTTCGCCACCGACGGCGGCACCACCTTCTGGGAGGCGGTGACGGCCGGCCGGACGGCGGTGAGCGACGGCTACTGGCACCACCTGGCCGCGGTGCGGCGGGCCGGGGCCCTGGAGATCTACGTGGACGGGGCCGCCCAGCAGGTGACCGCCCGCGGCTCGGGCACGTCGCCGCTGAACGTGTCCAACCAGCGGCGCATCACGGTCGGCGCGGTCGACCAGACGCAGGAGCAGTACCGCTTCTTCACCGGCACGATCGGCGCGGTCGCCTTCTGGTCGGCGGCGCGCACGCCGCAGCAGGTCGCCTCGGACCTGCGGACCGTGCCGGCGGCCACGGAGGGGACGCTGCTCGGCTACTGGGGCTTCGACCTCGGCGACGGCTCCGACCGCTCCCGGCAGGGCAACGCGATGACGCCCAGCGGCGCGGGCGCGACGTTCACCAGCCCGGGCGCGCCCGTCACCAAGGGCGACTTCACGGCGGTGCTCGCCGGCGGCGGCTACCTGGCCGCGCCGCCCACCAGCGGCTACGTGCTGCAGGGGTCGGACTTCACGGTCGAGGCCTGGGTCCGCACGGCCGCCCCGGGCGGGTCGGGGACGGTCGTGGGCTATAAGGGCACCGACGGCGGGCCGCAGCAGGGCGGGTACTTACTCGTCGTCCGGCCGGACGGGACGATCAAGCTGGCCACCGACGACGGCCGGACGTTCCGCGAAGTGGTCACGGTGCCGACGGCCGTCAACGACACGCGCTGGCACCACGTGGCCGCCGTGCGCCGGCAGGCCATGCTGACGATCTATCTCGACGGCGCGGAGGTGCGCGGCACGCTGGGCGGGCCCGGCGCGGGGGCGCTGCCGATCTCCGCCACCCGGCGGCTGCTGATCGGCATGGTCGATCAGGCGCAGGAGCAGTACCGGTCCTTCACGGGGTCGGTGGACGAGGTCAAGCTGTGGCGCGTCGCGCGGTCGGCGGCGCAGGTGCTGACCGACATGTACGCGGAGCCGCGGCCCGACGAGCCGGGGCTGCTGGGCTACTGGCCGTTCTCGTACCAGAGCGGGCACGACCTGTCGAGCACCGGCAACACCGCCGTGGTCACCGGAGATGTCACGTTCCAGACGCCGGGCGCCAAGGGGGACCACGCGCTGTCGCTGTCGGGCGGCGCCTTCCTGTCGGCGCCGGCCCACCCGATGTACGCGATCGGCACCGGCGACTTCACCGCCGAGGCGTGGATCCGCACGACCGCCGGCGGCTCCGGGACCGTCATCGCGCGCAAGGGCAGCGAGGGCG
>NZ_VCKX01000457.1 GCF_005889725.1 Nonomuraea zeae | reverse complement strand
GGCGTACACCTCCGCGTCGGCCCCGCCCAGCCCCCAGAACACGGACGGCACGCCGGCCGTGGCGCCGAAGACCCCGAAGTCCTCGCTGCCCATCAGCGGCTTCATCTCCGTCACCCGCTCGGGCCCGAACCGGGCGGCGAAGGCGTCGCGCAGCTTCTCGGTCGCGGCGGCGTCGTTGCTGGTGAGCGGGAACGAGTTCAGCGTACGGAACTCGGGCGACCTGGTCGCGCCCGACGCGGCGGCCTCGGCGTTGACCACGCGCTCGATCGCGGCCAGCAGCGTGCGGCGGACGTCGGTGGAGAACGTGCGGATGTTCAGGGTGATGGTCGCCTCGTCGGCGATGACGTTCTCCTTGTGACCGGCGTGGATCTGGGCCACCGTCAGCACCGCGCGCTCGAACGGCGACACCTCGCGCGCGACGACGGTCTGCAGCCGCATGACGGTGGCGGCGGCCAGCACCACCGGGTCGACGGTCCGCTCCGGCTGGGAGCTGTGGCCGCCCCGGCCGTACAGGCGGATCTCGATGCTGTCGGCGGTGGCCAGGATCTCGCCGGGGCTGACGAGGACGGTGCCCGCCGGGCTCGGGAAGACGTGCTGGCCGAGCACGACGTCGGGCGTGCCGATCCGGTCGAACAGCCGGTCGTCCACCATCGCCTGCGCCCCGGCCGCGATCTCCTCCGCCGGCTGGAACAGCGCCACGAGCGTCCCGCGCCACCGGTCGCGCCCGGCGGCCAGCAGGGTCGCCGCGCCGCTCAGGCAGGTCACGTGCATGTCGTGGCCGCAGGCGTGCATGAGCGGGATCTGCCTGCCCTCGGCGTCCCGGGTGGTCGCGGTGCTCGCGTACGGCAGTCCGGTCGCCTCCAGCACCGGCAGCGCGTCCATGTCGGCCCGCAGCGCGACGGTCGGGCCCTCGCCGTTGCGCAGCACGCCGGCCACGCCGGTGCCGCCGACGCCGGTGGTCACCTCGAACCCGGCCGCGCGCAGCCGGTCGGCCGCGAGAGCCGCCGTGCGCTCCTCCGCGAAGGACAGCTCGGGGTGCCGGTGCAGGTCCTGGTAGAACGTCGTGAGCTCGTCGAGCAACGGTCCTTCGAGCCCCTTCATGACCGCGCCGACCGCGTCAGAACCGCTCATGCCATCACCTTTTCCAGTGCGGAGATCTCGTCGTCGAGCGTACGACGAGCGGTGCCGACCTGCTCGGCGGAGGGGCGAGTGCGGGGGAACCCGTCGGGCAGCTCGCCCAGTACGGCCGTGTAGACGGCGGCCCTGCGCGGCCCGCGGGCCGGCCTGGGCAGCCGGAACAGGGCGGCCACCAGGCGATCGACCGTGTCAGTGTCGAAGACGGACTCCCACGCCTGCCGCTCGGGCCCGGCGGCGGCCACCTCGGGGTGCTCCCGCCTGGCCGCCGCGGTCGCCTCCACGTCCACGGCCGGCGCGGCGTCCGGCGCGTCGCGCAGGATCACGCCGTAGTCGCGGGCCGCCGCCTCGCGGGTCACCACGCCGCGTTGCACGTCGCGCAGCACGGCCTGCGGATCCCTGGTGTACGCGGCACCGTAGCCGCCCGCGCCCGAGGTCAGCAGGGTGACGACGTCGCCGGGCTCCAGCGGCAGCACGTCGATCTTGAAGTGCCTGCGCTCCCGTGGCGTGCCCGGGTTCACGATCAGCTCGGTCGGCGCGCCGGGCCCGCCGCCGCGCACTCCCCAAGGGCGGAAGCACATCCGCTCCAGCCCCCTGGCCAGCAGCTTCGAGCCCTCCCCGAGCACGCGGAAGGTCAGCTCAAGCCCGCAGCCGCCGCGCCAGCGGCCCGCGCCGCCGGAGTCGGCGCGCAGGCCGTACCTGAGGATCTCGACGCCGATCTCCGTCTCCACCGTCTCGACCGGGTTGTTGGACAGGTTGGAGATGCCGCTGTCGCGCCCGTCCACCCCGTCCGAGCCGTCGCGCGCGCCGGTCCCGCCCACCATCGGCTCGAGCACCTGGACGTTCTGGCCGGTGCCGCGCTGCTCGGCGACCACGACGGGCACCACCAGGCCGCTGGAGGCCGCGGGCAGGACCTGCGGCGCGGCCAGCCCGAGCGCGCCGCCGACGGCGTCGTTGACCCGGTTGGCCGAGGCGTGCCGCACGCCCACGGCGGCCGGGTGCAGGGGATTGACCAGCGACCCCTCGGGCGTGGTGACGCTGATCGGCGCGATGAGCCCGGCGTTGAGCGCGATGCCCGGGTCCAGGGTGCAGATGAGCGCCAGGACGCGCGTGGTGATCCAGGCGTGTGGCCGGCCCAGCGTCGCGATGTTGAAGGCGGCGGCGACCTGCGGATCCGTGCCGGTGAAGTCGAGGTGCAGGTCGCCCGCGCGCAGGGTGGCGGTGACGGACAGGCGTACCGGGATGCTGGAGACGGCGTCGTCGTCGAGGTAGTCGACGAAGCGGTAGGTCCCGTCGCCCAGGCTCGCCAGCGCGGCGCGGGCCTTGCCCGCGGTGTAGTCCACCAGGTCGCCCTGTGCGGCGAGCACCGTGTCCACGCCGTGCTGGGCGATGACGCCGGACAGCCGCTCGCGGCCGGTGCGCAGGGAGGCGAGCATGGCCCGGATGTCGCCCAGGTTGGCCTCGGGCGTGCGGCTGTTGGCCGAGATCAGCGCCTCCACGTCCCGGGCGGGCTGCCCCGCGCGGACCAGCTTGACCGGCGGGATCTGCAGGCCCTCCTGGAAGATCTCGTCGTTGATCGGCGACAGGCTGCTCGGCACCCGCCCGCCGATGTCGGAGCAGTGGATGAACGCCCAGCCGTAGCCGATGAGCTCGCCGTCGTGGAAGTACGGCTCGATGAGCTGGATGTCGGTCAGGTGGGTGGCCAGGCCGCCGGACCGGTACGGGTCGTTGGTGATGATCACGTCGCCCGGCTCCAGAGGCCCGGCGGCGCGTACGGCGGTCAGGACGTTCAGCCCGACGAACCCGGACACGCCGATGCCCCTCGGGTAGGCCACGAAGCCGCCGTCGAGCCCGGCGAAGGCGCAGCAGAAGTCGGCGGTCTCCTTGACGTACAGGGACCGGCTCGTGCGCTGCAGGGTCAGGCACATCTCCTCGGTCAGGGCGCTGAGCCGGTTGCCGACGATCTCCAAGGTGACGGGGTCGAGCCGCACGGGTCAGGCCTTTCGACGGAGGTGCAGATTGCCGGCGCCGTCCACGTCGCCGGACCAGCCGGGCGGGACGACCACGGTGGTGTCGTCCTGCTCGACGATCGCCGGGCCGGCGAAGACGTCCCCCACGCCCAGGGCGGCCCGCAGGTACACGCCGGCCTCGTGCCAGGCCCCGGCCAGCAGCACCTGACGGTGCCCGGCGGGGCCGGGGGAGCCCGTCCCGCGCGGGGCGGCGGCGGGCGGCAGCTCGGCCACGGGGGCGACGACGCCGAGCCGGGCGGTGCCCAGCTCGATGGGGGCGTTCTGGTCGCGGAAGCCGTACAGGCGCTCGTGCTCGGCGTGGAACGCCTCGGCGATCGCCCTGGCGTCCAGCCGGTACGGCTCCAGCGCGACGCGCAGCTCGTACGCCTGGCCGGAGTAGCGCATGTCGGCCGAGGACGACAGCCGGGCCACGGACGCGGCGCCGTCACCGGACTGCTCGGCGAGCCAGTCGCGGGCCTGGACGGACAGCTCGGCCAGCACGCCGGTCAGCCGGGCGGCGCTCTCGGCGTCCAGCGTGCGGCGCAGGCTGCGGGCGAAGTCGCGGCGCAGATCGGCGCCCGCCGCGCCCAGGGCGCAGAACGTGGCGGCCGTCGGCGGGACCACGATGTGGGCGATGCCGACCTCCTCCGCGAGCATGGCCGCGTGGGTCGGGCCGGCGCCGCCGAAGGGGACCAGGGTGAACCTGCGCGGGTCCAGGCCGCGCTGCGCCATGATCTTCTGCAGCTCGGTCGCCATGCCCGCGGTCGCCACCCGCAACGCACCGGCCGCCGCCTCGCACGCGCCTTCTCCGGCCGCGCCTTCCTCGGCCGCGCCGTCCCCGGCCGCGCCGTGTCTGGCCGCACTGTGTCTGGCCGCACTGTGTCTGGCCGCGCCGTCCCCGGGCGCGCTTTTCCCGGGTGCGCCGCCGTCGAGGCGGTCGGCCACGCCGGACAGGGCCTTGGCGGCGGCGCCGGCGTCGAGCCGCATCCGGCCGCCGAGGAACGTCGCCGGGTCGATCAGCCCCGTCACCAGGTAGCAGTCGGTCACGGTCGGCCGGTCGCCGCCCCGCCCGTACGCCACCGGCCCCGGGTCCGCGCCGGCGCTGCTCGGCCCGACCTTCAGCACCCCCTGCCCGTCCACCCAGACGATCGAGCCCCCGCCCGCGCCGATGGCGTTCACCGCGACGATGGGCACGATCAGCGGCAGCCCGCCGACCGTGGTGTGGGTGGCCAGCTCCGGCGCGCCGCCCAGCGTCACGGCGATGTCGCTGCTGGTCCCGCCCATGTCGAACGTCACGATGGCCCCGAGACCGGTGCCGCGGGCCAGCCGCGCCGCCGCCGCGACCCCGGCCGCTGGGCCCGAAAGCACGGTCTCGATCGGGCGTTCCGCGGCGGAGCGCAGGCTCATCGAGCCGCCGTTGGAGGCGCTGATGAAGATCGGGGCGGGCACGCCCAGGCCGCGCACCCGGCTCTCCAGCCGGGCGAAGTAGTCGCGCATCAGCGGCTGGATGTAGGCGTTCAAGCAGGCGACCAGCGCCCGCTCGTACTCGCGCACCTCGGGCCAGACGGTCGCGGAGGCCGTCACCGGCAGGCCGGGCAGCCGCTCGCGGAGGCCGGCCGCGATGCCCTCCTCGAAGGCCGGGTCGGTGTACCCGTGCAGGATCACGACCGCCGCCGCGTCCGCGCCGGTGGCGCGCAGCGCCGCGGCGGCCCGGTCCAGCTCGGCGGCGTCCGGCTCGGTGACCGGCTCGCCGCGCGGGCTCAGCCGGGCGGCGAGCTCGACGATCCGGTTGCGCGGGACGAGGGGCTCCTCCTTGCCCGCGTACAGGTCGAAGGAGGAGGGCATGCGGCTGCGGCCGATCTCCAGGATGTCCCGGTAGCCCTCGGTCACGACCAGGGCGATGCGCGCGCCCCTGCGCTGGATGACCGCGTTCAGCCCGATCGTGGTGCCGTGGGTGAGGCCCGCGACCTCCTCGGGCCGCAGCTCGGCCTGGGCGAGGATGGCCGCCAGCCCGTCCGCGACCGCCTTGGAGGGGTCGGCGGGCGTGCTCGGCTCCTTGTGGTGCACCACCAGGCCGCGCTCGGGCACGACCGCGACCAAGTCGGTGAACGTCCCCCCGACGTCGATGCCGATCCGCGCGGTCGCCCCGTCTTCCGATCCCGCTGTCACAATGCCTCCGAAATACGAGCGAACCGGTCAGCCACCACCATCACGACCACGCTCGCCGCCATGAGCAGCGTGGACACCGCGGCCATCGACGGATCGAGCTGGTACTGCACCGCCGAGAAGATCCGCAGCGGGACCGTCGTGGTGTTGGCGCCCGCCACCAGCGCGGTGACCGCGACCTCGCCCAGCGAGGTGACCGCGGCCAGGATCGCGCCAGCGAGGATGCCGGGCCGCAGCAGCGGCAGCGTCACCGTGAAGAAGACCCGGGCCCGCCCCGCGCCCAGGCTCGTCGCGGCCCGTTCGAGCGCCGGGTCGAGCTGTGCCGCGCTGACCGTGACCGCGCGCACCACGAACGGCAGCGCCACCAGCGAGTGCGCCAGCCACAGCCCGGGCAGGGAGTTGATCAGCCCGACGCCGTGGAAGTAGTAGAGCAGCCCGAGCGCGATGATGATCTCCGGCACCATCAGCGGCGACAGCGCCAGCCCCTGCAGCAGCCTGCGGCCGGGGAACGAGCCCTGCGCCAGCCCGTACGCGGCCAGCGTCCCGATCACCACGGTCGTCGGCACCACCATCAGCACGAGCATCCCGCTCAGCCGGAACGACACCTGCCAGTCGGGCGAGCCGAGCACGTCGGCGTACCAGCGCAGCGACAGGCCGGACGGCGGGAACGCCATCGACCCCGCCGCGTTGAACGAGCTCACGACCAGCACCACCAGCGGCGCGATCAGGAACAGGAAGACGAGCGCCGCCAGGCCGCCGGCCACCAGCCGCACGCCCCGGTCGTAGGCACTGTCATAAGCACCGTCATAACCACGGCCGTAGCCACGCTCAGCCATGCAGCCGCCTCTCCCAGATCCGGAACACGCCGGCCAGCAGCGTCGTGGACACGATGGTGAGCGCCAGCAGCGCGAAGCTCAGCGCCGCCGCGACCGGATAGTCGAACACGGTCGTCACCTGGTCGTAGACCCGGATGCCCGTCAGCGGCTGGGTCACCCCGCCGACCAGCAGCGGCGTGATGTAGATGCCCATGGCCAGCGCGAACACGATGAGCGCGCCGGTGACCACGCCCGGCAGGCTGAGCGGCACGGTGACGCGCAGGAACGTCCGGATCGGCCCGGCGCCGAGGGTCTGCGAGGCGCGGTGCAGGTTGCGGTCCTGCCCGCCGAGCGCGGTCGTGAGCGGGATGATCGCGAACGGCAGCAGCACGTGCGTGACCGCGGCCACGACCGCCGGGTAGCTGGTGAGGAACTGGACCGGCTGGTCCCGCAGCCCGGTGGCGACCAGCGCCTTGTTGACGACGCCGTTGCCGGACAGCAGCACCACCCACCCGTAGGTGCGCACCACGACGCTGGTCAGCAGCGGCGAGATCACGATGACGAACAGCAGCGTGCGCAGCACGCCGGCGCGCCGCCGGGCCAGGAGGTAGGCGGCCGGGTAGGCCAGCAGCACGCACAGCACCGCCACCAGCAGCGCCGTGGCCAGGGTCTGCAGGAGCGAGCCGTAGAAGTACGGCTCGGTGAACACCCGCCCGTACTGCGCCAGGGTGAACCCGGGCAGGGCCGCGTTGAAGCTGTCGACCGGGTTGAAGCTCAGCCGCAGGAGGCGGACTAGCGGCACCAGGAACAGGGCGGCCAGGAAGACGACGAGCGGCAGGACGTACGTCAGGCCGTGCCGGCGGCCGGTCCATCGGCGCGGCGCGGCCGTCATCCGGCCCCCGTCCCGGGCGCGGTCCCCGTCCCGGGCTCAGTCCCCGCCCCGGGCGCGGTCCCTGTCCCGGCC
>NZ_VCKX01000456.1 GCF_005889725.1 Nonomuraea zeae | reverse complement strand
GGGCGGGTTCTGGTATCTCGTGGCCTGGTGCCGGTTACGCGATGACGTACGCGTCTTCCGGCTCGACCGCATCGCCGCCGCCAGCGTCACCGCCGAGCGCTGCCCCGACCGCCCGCTCGAGGGCTTCGCCACCGACGTGCCCGAGATGATCGTGCACGGCACCGTCCTCGATTAGGCAGCTCTGCTCGAAAAGTCAATCGAAAACACCGACATAGGGTTGTCGCCTACACGTTAGATCGTTGTCTTGTTCGAGAAAGAGAGGCAATGATGGACAACACGGTGACCTGGTTCGAGGTTGCGACCGACGATCCCGAAGGCGCCCAGCAGTTCTACGGCGGGTTGTTCGGCTGGACGTTCGCCCGTGACGAGAGTCCGGTCGACTATCGCCTGATCGGCTATCCGGGTGGTGAGCAGCCGGCGGGCGGTCTCTACAACACCAAGGGCGAGTTCCCCGCGCACGCCGTCTTCCACGTGCAGGTGGCCGACGTCGAGGAGACCTGTGCCAGGAGCGAGTCGCTCGGCGGCAAGGTGGTCACGAAGGTGATCGACGACGGCGCGGGCACCGACTTCGCCTACGTCCGCGACACCTCGGGCAGCCTCTTCGGCGTCTTCCACCGCAGGTGACGCACGACGGCCCGCCTGGCGCGCGCGGCCGGCCAAGGACTTTCCACCGCAGGTGATGACCTGCTCGCGGGGCCGGGGAGAGCACCTTCCCCGCCGACTCCGGCAGGCGAGCGGGCCGCTTCGAAGAGGCGGTTCACCCCTCGCCCTGGACACGCCGCCGCTCGCCGAACGGCGGCGCGTCCAGGGCCAAGCGCCCTGGTGACGCCTTGACGTCCCGGACGCCGGGTCAGAAGGCGGCCGTGGCCAGCCAGCGGGTGAGGAGGTCGCGGTCGCCATGGACGGTGAGCGCCTCGGGCGAGCGGCGGCCGTACAACAGCAGGAGCAGGTCGCTCGCCGTCCCCTGGACGGCGGCGTCGCCCTTGGCGTGGCCGGGCGCCCAGGAGATCTTCCCGGCGGGCCCCTGGGTGATGGTCCACTCGCCGTCGGCGTCGCTCGCGTGGAGGTGGATCGTGGCCCCCTCCACGCCGAGCTCGGCCAGCGGCCGGGCGACCCAGGAGGCGTACGGCAGGTTGTGCAGGAACTCCTCGACGCCGTCGATCGCGACCTCCGCCGGGACGACCGGGTCGATGCCGAGCGCGAGCTCGGCGTCGGCCCGGTGGATCACCAGCTCGAAGAGCATCCGCCGCGGCCACCAGGACGCCCGCCGGTCCGGGCCCCAGGTCCACACCGCCAGCTCGGGGTCGGTCGTGCGCAGCGTGTCGAGCAGCTCGGCGGCCCCCGCCATGAGCCAGTCCGCGTCGCCGCTACGCCCCTCCGCCAGGTCGCTGGGCACCTGCCGCGACCAGATCCGCTCCTGGACCTGGCCGCGCAGGACGTGCACCGCCCAGCGGTGGGTCTGGCCGACATGCGTGATGAGCTCGGCGAACGTCCACCCCGGGCACGTGGGCACCGGGACGGACAGGTCGCCGGCCAGGGCCGCGAGCCGGGCGCTCTCCGTCTCGATGCGGGAGATCAGCGCCCTGGCGTCGTGGTCAGTCACTCGATCCGTCATTGGCCCAGACTAGGCCGCCGGGCAGCTCGCGTTCTTCTCCGGCAGCTTGCCCTCGATCAGGAAGCCGTCCACGAGCCCCTGGACGCACTTGCTGCCCGACAGGTACGCGCCATGCCCCTCGCCCTGGTAGGTGACCAGCCTGCCGGTCTTGAGCTGGGCCGTCAGCTTCGGCGCCCACTCGTACGGCGTGGCCGGGTCGCCCTTGCCGCCCACCACCACGATCGGCGCGGACCCGCTGGCGTTGACGTGCCGGGCCTGGTTGCTGCCCTTGACCGGCCAGACGCTGCACAGCCCGCCCGAGCCCTCGCTGCCGAACAGCGGCGAGATCTTCAGCGAGGCCTCCGCCGTCCGCCGCAGCTCGGCCTCGGAGGGCCGCTCGGCGGTGTCCACGCAGGTGATGGCCGGGAAGCTGGTCATCTGCGTGGAGTAGCTGCCGTCCTCGTTGCGCCCGGTGTAGGAGTCGGACAGGTACATCAGCGCCTCGCCCTTGCCCTTGAGCGCGTCGCCGAGCGCCTGCTCCAGGAACGGCCAGGTCAGCTCCGAGTAGAGCGCGGCGGCCAGGCCGGTGGCGGCCAGCCCCTGGGTCAGCGCCCGGCCGCCGACCTGGAGTGGCTTCGTGGTGAGCTGGTTCATCAGCTTCTCGACGTTGGCGTTGGCGCTGGCCTGGTCCTTGCCGAGCTCGCAGGTGCTCTTGAGGCACGAGCGCAGGAAGCTCTCGTACGCCCGCTGGAACCCGCGCGTCTGCGCCAGCGTGCGCTGCTCGAACGTGACCGTCGGGTCGAGCGGCGCGTCGAGCACCATGCGGCCCACCTTCTTGGGGAACTCGGTGGCGTAGACGCCGCCGAGCTGCGTGCCGTAGGACATGCCGACGTAGTTGAGCTTGGGGTCGCCCACCGCGGCGCGGATGCGGTCCATGTCGCGGGCGGCGTTCACGGTGCCGATGTAGGGGAGGATCTTGCCGGAGTTCTGCTGGCAGAGCGCGGCGAACTGCTTGTTGGCCGCGTCGATCTCCCGGTCCGTCTCCTCGCCGGGCGGCAGCGTGTCCAGCGCGGTGAACTTGTCCATCTCCGCCCCGTTGCCGCAGCGCACACCGGCGCTGCGCTCGACGCCGCGCGGGTCGAAGCTGATCAGGTCGTAGTGGGCCCGCAGGTTGGTGAGCGCCTTGGCGGCCTGGTCGAGCGTGTCGACGCCGGAGGCGCCCGGCCCGCCGAAGTTGAACACCATCGAGCCGAGCGGCTTGCTCTTGCTGGTGGTGGGGAGCTTGATGAGCGCCAGGTCGATCTTGTCGCCGTCGGGCTTGGCGTAGTCGAGCGGCACGGACAGCTTCCCGCACCGGACCGAGGGGTCCTGCCTGGCCGGCGGCTCGCCGTCGGGACGCTTGATGTCGGTGCACGGGCCCCAGGCGATCTTGTCGGGGGCGGCCGTCGACTGGGTGGCCGGCTCCGCGGGTGCGGTGGAGCAGCCGGTGGCGGTCACCAGCAGGGCGGCGGCTAGGACGCGTCGCATCACGAAAAAACTTCCCCTCGTCTCTCAGGGGGAAGTAGTGCCCACAATACGTGACCCCGCACCAAACCTGGGTGAGGCGGCACGTACCCCTCCTGAACGTGCCGCCTCACAGGCCCCACGGCGCGGACGGCCGAATATGACGGCGCTCCCGCGGGAAACATTTCGCGGGAGCGCCGCCGCCGGATCACTCGGATCCGGTTTTTCTCAGACGCCCATCGACTGGGTGTCGTTGCTCTCCGCGCCGCCCGCCTCGGTGACGCCGTTCTTGAGGTGGTAGCGGGCGATGGCCTCGCGCAGCACCTCGCCGTCGAGCTCGCCCCGCTTGACCAGGCTGGTCAGCACGGCCAGGGTGATCGAGGCGGCGTCCACGTGGAAGTGGCGGCGCAGCGCCGAGCGGGTGTCGGACAGGCCGAACCCGTCGGTGCCCAGCGAGGACCAGTCACCCGGCACCCACTGCGCGATCTGGTCCTGTACGGCCTTCATGTAGTCGCTGACGCCCACGAACGGGCCCTGCGCCTGCGACAGCGCCTGGGTCACGTAGGGGACGCGCCGCTCGGCGTCGGGGTTGAGGAGGTTGTACTCCTCGCACGCCAGCGCGTCGCGCCGCAGCTCCGACCACGACGTCGCCGACCACACGTCGGCCGACACGCCCCAGTCCTCGGCCAGCAGGCGCTGCGCCTCCACGGCCCACGGGCCGGCCACGCCGGAGGACAGGATGTTGGCCTTCGGGCCCTGCGTCTGCGGGGCCGCCGCGAACTTGTACAGGCCCTTCAGCAGACCCTGCACGTCGAGGTCCGCGGGCTGCGCGGGCTGCAGGTAGGGCTCGTTGTAGACGGTCAGGTAGTAGAAGACGTCCTCGGGCTGGTCGCCGTACATCCTGCGCAGGCCGTCCTTGACGATGTGCGCGACCTCGAAGGCCCAGGACGGGTCGTAGGAGACCGCGGCCGGGTTCGTCGAGGCGATGAGCGGCGTGTGGCCGTCCTCGTGCTGCAGGCCCTCGCCGTTGAGCGTGGTGCGGCCCGCGGTGGCGCCGAGCAGGAAGCCGCGGCCCATCTGGTCGCCCATCTGCCACATCTGGTCGCCGGTGCGCTGCCACCCGAACATCGAGTAGAAGATGTAGATCGGGATCATGTGCTCGCCGTGCGTGGCGTAGGCGGTGCCGGCCGCGATGGTCGAGGCCATCGAGCCCGACTCGCTGATGCCCTCGTGCAGGATCTGCCCCTGCACGGCCTCCTTGTACGACAGCAGCAGCTCCCTGTCGACGGCCTCGTAGGTCTGGCCGTGCGGGGAGTAGATCTTCGCCGTCGGGAACATGGCGTCGAGACCGAACGTACGGGCCTCGTCGGGGATGATCGGCACGAACCGGTGGCCGATCTCCTTGTCCCGCATGAGGTCCTTGAGCAGCCGCACGAACGCCATCGTGGTGGCCACCTGCTGCTTGCCCGAGCCCTTGCCGAACTGGCTGTAGACGTCGTCGCCGGGCAGCTTGACCGGCTTGGCGCGCACGACCCGCTTCGGCAGCACGCCGCCGAGCGCGGCGCGGCGCTCCATCATGTACTCGATCTCGGGGTCGTGCTCGCCCGGGTGGAAGTAGGGGGGCAGCTCGCCTTCGAGGGCCGAGTCGGGGATCGGCAGGTAGAGCCGGTCGCGGAACTCCTTGAGCTCGGCCTTGGTGAGCTTCTTCATCTGGTGCGTGGCGTTGCGCGCCTCGAAGTCCTTGCCCAGCGTCCAGCCCTTGATGGTCTGGGCGAGGATCACGGTCGGCTGGCCGACGTGCTCACGGGCCGCCTTGAACGCCGCGTAGACCTTGCGGTAGTCGTGACCGCCGCGCGACAGCTTGCGGATGTCGTCGTCGGTGAGGTGCTCGACCATCTTGCGCAGGCGGGGGTCACCGCCGAAGAAGTGGTCGCGGATGTAGCCGCCGGACTCCACCGAGTAGGTCTGGAACTGGCCGTCGGGCGTGGTGTTCATCTGGTTGACCAGCACGCCGTCGACGTCGGCCGCGAGCAGCGGGTCCCAGTCACGGCCCCAGACGACCTTGATCACGTTCCAGCCGGCGCCGCGGAAGTACGACTCCAGCTCCTGAATGATCTTGCCGTTGCCGCGTACCGGGCCGTCGAGCCGCTGCAGGTTGCAGTTGATCACGAACGTGAGGTTGTCGAGCTCCTCGCGGGCGGCCAGGCCGATCGCGCCGAGCGACTCGGGCTCGTCCATCTCGCCGTCGCCGAGGAAGGCCCACACGTGGCTGCGGCTGGTGTCCTTGATCTGGCGGTTGAGCAGGTAGCGGTTGAACCGCGCCTGATAGATCGCGCCGATCGGCCCCAAGCCCATGGAGACGGTCGGGAACTCCCAGAAATCGGGCATGAGCCGCGGGTGCGGGTACGAGGGCAGCCCGTGGAAGCCGTGCGACAGCTCCTGGCGGAACGCGTCGAGCTGGGCCTCGTTGAGCCGGCCCTCGAGGAAGGCGCGGGCGTAGATGCCGGGCGCCGCGTGCCCCTGGAAGAAGACCTGGTCGCCCGACTCCCCGTGGTCCTTGCCGCGGAAGAAGTGGTTGAAGCCCACTTCGTAGAGCGAGGCGGCAGAGGCGTAGGTCGCGATGTGGCCGCCGACGTTGGTGCGGGCGTTGGCCCTGGACACCATGATGGCCGCGTTCCAGCGGATGTAGGCGCGGATGCGGCGTTCGACGTGCTCGTCACCCGGGAACCAGGGCTCGCGCTCCGGCGGGATCGTGTTGATGTAGTCGGTGCTGCGCAGGCCCGGCACGCCGACCTGGTGCTCGCGGGCCCGCTCCAGCATGCGCAGCATGAGGTAGCGGGCTCTGGTGCGGCCTTCGGTCTTGACGACGTTGTCGAGAGACTCGAGCCACTCGTTGGTCTCGCTGGGGTCGACATCAGGCAGTTGGCTGGGTAGGCCGTCGCTGATGATCGAGAATCGCTGGCGTCCGGAAGCCACTGGGTCTCGCCTTCCGAGATGGACTGATGTCTGGTCTTGGGTCGCCTTCCATCCTGGTCGCTAGTCGTAGAAAACGCATCTCTACTGGCCGGTAACCAGGGTGTCCCTGCTGGCAGGGCCGTGCACGATGGCCTAGACCACCGATGGTAGGACGAATCGCCACCAAAGGTTACATCCCGGGAGCAATTTAACAAGACCGGAAAACGAACGAAATTTCGCTCGAATGTCGGCTGTCGCGGAACCCCTGCTCCCGTGGTCGGTGCCGTACTCTGAAGCCTCCCCAAGAGAGGGAAGATTGTCACCCGGGAGAGCCCCCGACGCGCCGGGCGAGTCTAGCGGCATGCCCTCCATGCGGGGGGCGGGGTCCCCCTAAAGAGCCTCGTCCAGGGGTACGACGCCGTGCTGGAGCGCGTATATGGCGGCCTGGGTGCGGTCGGCCACGCCGAGCTTGCCGAGGATGCTGGAGACGTGTGACTTGACCGTCTCCCTGCCCATGCGGAGGTCCCTGGCGATCTCGGCGTTGGAGCGGCCCCTGGCCAGCGCGCACAGCACGTCGCGCTCTCTCGGGGTGAGCGTGTCGAGCGGCTGGGGCCGCTCGCCGCGGCGTACCTGGCGGACGAGCAGCGCGGCGATGCCCGGCGCGAGCACGCTGCCGCCCCGGGCGGCCGCGCGCACGGCCTCGACCAGGCGGTCCACCGCGGTCGTCTTCGACAGGTAGGAGAGCGCGCCGAGCCGCACCGCCTCCACCACCCTGTCGTCGTCCTGGAACGAGCTCAGCACGATCACCGCGGGCCGCTCGCCCGGCTCGCCGCCCAGCCGCTGCAGCACCTGGAGGCCGTCCAGGACGGGCATGACCAGGTCGAGCAGCAGCACGTCGGGGCGCAGTGACCGCACGGCCCGCAGCGCCTCGGCTCCGTCGCCGCTCTCGCCGACGACCTCGATGCCGTCCTCTTGGTCCAGGACGAAGCGCAGGCCCTGGCGGACGACCTCGTGATCGTCGGCGATGAGGACGCGTATGGTCATCGCGGCCTCACCACCGGGGCCGGTGG
>NZ_VCKX01000455.1 GCF_005889725.1 Nonomuraea zeae | reverse complement strand
CCCCCGCCCCGCCCTGCCTGATGCCGGGGGCACGCGGGGCGGGCCCCAGCGGGTTGCCGGGCCCGAGAGGGCCGGCGGGCCGGTTGATGTGCCTTGCGCGCGTGGCGCATACTCCCCGGCATGACCGTGATCGAGACGGAACGGCTCATCCTGCGCCCGCTGACGGGCGACGACTTCGACGACTACGCCAAACCTTCGCTCGATCTCCGTCGCCGAGCGCATCGGCCACCGCCACATGCGCGACGCCGTCTACCGGGGGCAGCCCGTCCACATCTACGGCCGGCGCGCCGCCGCGCGGGCGTGACCCCGGGCGTCCGCCCGGCCGCGCACGGCCTCTTGACGGTCGTGCTGTTTGCGTTAACACTCTTGCACAGCTCCCCATGAACGCCTGTTAACGCCGCCCTCAGCGCTGAATGTTAGCGCTAACATCCGGAAGGCCGCCTCATGGCTCTGCGTCGAAGAGCACTCGTCCTGCTCGCCGCCTTATGCGCGGCGCTCGCCGTCAACGTCACCCCGGCCTCGGCCGCGAACACCGCGTACGTGTTCGCGTACTTCACCGAGTCGCCGAACATGACCGGCGCCAACTACGGCCTGCACCTGGCGGTCAGCCAGGACGGCCTGAACTGGACGCCGCTGAACCAGAACAACCCGGTGGCCACGCCGACCGCCGGCACGCTCGGCCTGCGTGACCCGTTCATCCTGCGCAAACAGGACGGCACGTTCGTCGTCCTCGCCACCGACCTCAACGGCACCGACTTCGGGCAGAACAACCAGTACCTGCACGTCTGGGACTCGGTGGACCTGACCAGCTTCACCGGCTACCGGCGCATCCACCTGCACAACCTGAGCACGCACACCTGGGCGCCGACCGCGTTCTGGGACGCCTCGCGCGGCCAGTACGGCATCGTCTACTCGGCCAACAACGGCTCAACCGACGTCTTCATGGTCAACTACACGACCGACTTCCGTACGGTGAGCGCCAACCAGGTGTACTTCAGCCCCGGCTTCCCGGTGCTGGACGGCGACATCGTGGTGGACGGCTCGACCTTCTACCTGTACTACAAGAACCTGTCCACCGGCCTGCTGTACGGCGCCCGCTCGTCCACCGGCGCCCCCAACAGCTACACCACGTACACCAGCGGCCTGCGCCAGGGCAACGCCATCGAGGCGCCGTTGCTGGTCAAGAACAACGCCGGCAGCGGGTGGTGGCTGTGGGGCGACTCCTTCAGCCCGGTCAACAACGACTTCTACGCCTGGTCGTCCACGAACATCGGCGGCAACTCCTGGACGGCGCTCAACCAGCGCGTCTACACCCCGCCCCTGAACGCCAAGCACGGCTCGATCGCGGGGATCACCGCCGCCGAGTACAACGGCCTCGTCTCCCGCTGGGGGCTGCCGAGCTGGACCCGGCTGAAGTCGTCCAACTTCCCCGACCGCTTCGCGCGGCACGCCAACTATGTCGGGCGCATAGACACCTACCCGTTCGACCCGTACCAGGACCAGCTGTGGCGGATGGTGCCCGGCCTGGCCGACTCGGCCGGGGTGTCGTTCGAGTCCGTCAACATCCCCGGCCGCTACCTGCGGCACTACAACTACGAGATCCGGCTGGACGCCAACGACAACACCGCGGCCTTCCGCGGCGACGCCACCTTCTACCGGACCGCCGGTCTGGCGGACGCGGCGTGGTCGTCGTTCCGCTCGTACAACGTGCCTGACCGCTACCTGCGGCACTCCAACTACCTGCTGCGCATCGACCCGCTCAGCTCCAGCTCCAGCGCCACGGACCGGCAGGACGCGACGTTCCGCGTCACCAGCTGACGACCGGCGCCCGGCCGGAGCGGTCGCCGCACCGGCCGGGCCGCCGTCGCCGGCCCCGTCGCCGGTCTCGTCGCCGGTCTCGCCGGAGAAGAGGTGCGCCGGCCGTCAGAGCCAGCCGCGGGCGGCGGCTTCCGCGCCGGCCTGGAAGCGGGTGGTCACGCCGAGCCGCTCCACGACGGCGGCGATCTTCCTGGTGGCCGTCCTGGCGCTGACGCCGAGGTGGCGGCCGATGGCCTCGTCCTTGAGCCCGGCGTTCAGCAGCCGCAGCACGAGAACGTCGTCCTCGTCCGGCCGCTCCTTCGCCGCCTGCGGCAGCCCCGCCAGCGGCCGGCCGCGCTCCCAGTAGACGTCGAACAGCTCCACGAGCGCGTCCAGCAGCCGGGAGGGGTGCAGCAGCGCGATGTTGTCGTAGATCCCGTCCACCAGCGGGAACAGCCCGAGCTTGCGGTCCACGATGCGCAGCTTGAAGGGCAGGTGCGCGACGAACCGGGAGCGCTCGCCCTCTTCGGCCAGCCGGATCAGGGTCTCCAGGCGGCCCGGGCGGTCGAGGGACTCGGGGCAGTAGACCACGCGGATGTCCACCCCGCGCGCCAGCAGCCGCCGGGTGCCCTCCAGCTCCGACTCGTTGGTGTCGTGCGAGTCGTCCGGGCGGCCCACGTACGGCGGGCGGTCGAAGCCGAGCAGCTCGACGCTGGCCGTCCGCTGCGACTCGGTGATGACCCGCTTGACGGCCTCCTCGCCGGCCAGCACCTCCACGACCCCGGCCGGCGCGGCCGCCATCCGGCCGGAGCGGTAGAGCTGCGCGAAGTCGGGGACGACGGTCCTGATCGCGGTCAGCCGGGCCTCGCTCTCCAGGCGCCGCCGGTCCACCAGCCACTCGATCGCCGCCTCCGGGGGCACCACCTCGTACCGGCCCGGCCCGATCCGGCGCAGCAGACCGGCGTCGGCCAGCCGGGCCAGCGCGGGGCGCACCCTGGCCGGGCCGACGCCGAGCGCGGCCGCCAGCTCCGCGGTGCTCAGCCCGGGCCGGCGCAGCAGCATCCGGTACGCCCGTTCGTCGAAGCCCGTGATGCCCACGGCGCCGAGCACGGACGGATCCCCCACGAAGCACCTGCCGAAAATGTCGTTTTTGGTCATGTGGCCGAAAATGTCAGCACTATATCTCGACAGAGATCTCCACTGGGCGTTTGACTCCGTAGCGGCCCTCCGGTGATCCTCCCCGGACGGGTGACAAGGTTCATCCCCCTTGAGGCGCAATGTCCCGTAACACCCGCGTTCATCGCGCGCTGGCTCTGGCCGCCGCACTGGCGGTCACCACCGCCACGATGGCGATCACCCGTTCCGCCGCAGCGTCGGCACCCCCCGCAACCGGCCCCGCCTCCTCGTACGTCGTCACCCTGGCCGAGCCGCCGCTGGCCACCTACGACGGCGGCGTGGCGGGCATCGCGCCCACCAAGGGCGCCAAGGGCAAGAAGGTCGACACCACCAGCACCCACGCCAAGCGCTACCGCGAGCGCCTGACCAAGCGCCAGGACGAGGTCGCCCAGGGCGTCGGCGCGGCGGCCACCGGCCACCACGCGGTCGCCTCCAACAGCTTCACCGCCGAGCTCACCCCGGCCCAGGCGCTGCGGCTGCACGCGACCGAGGGCGTGGTCTCCGTCGTCCAGGACACCCTGCACCAGGCACTCGACGACCGGAACTCCACCGACTTCCTGCGCCTGTCCGGCGAGCGCGGCCTGTGGGCCGAACTGGGCGGCACCGGCAAGGCGGGCAAGGGCGTCGTCGTCGGCGTCATCGACACCGGCATCTGGCCGGAGAACCCCTCCTTCGCCGGACCGGCCCTCGGCACGGAGCCGCCCGCGTCCGCCGACCCGTACCGGCCCTATGTCCGCGACGGGGCCACGGTCATGCAGAAGGCCGACGGGTCCACCTTCACCGGCCTGTGCCAGACCGGCGAGCAGTTCGCCGCGAACCTGTGCAACCAGAAGCTCATCAGCGCCCGCTACTTCGGCGAGCAGTGGATGCAGGGCAACCCGCCCGACCAGCGTGCCGACTATGTCTCGCCGCGCGACGCCCAGGGGCACGGCTCGCACACCGCCGGCACGGCGGCGGGCAACCACGCCGTCCCGGCCACCGCGAACGGGATCGACTACGGCGCGATCTCCGGCGTCGCGCCCGGCGCGGCCATCGCCGTCTACAAGGCGCTCTGGCAGGGCAAGAACGGCGGCGTGACCGGCGGCTACACCTCCGACCTGGTCGCGGCCATCGACCAGGCGGTCGCCGACGGCGTCGATGTGATCAACTACTCGATCGGCAGCACCCTGGGGGAGTCGGGCATCGACGACCCGATCCAGCTCGCCTTCCTGGCCGCCGCCCAGGCCGGCGTGTTCGTCTCGACCGCGGGCGGCAACTCGGGGCCCACCCCGTCCTCGCTCGACAACACCGCGCCGTGGACGACGACGGTCGCGGCCGGCACCATCGCGCCCTACCGGGGTGAGATCCGGCTCGGCGACGGCACCAGCTACCGCGGCACGAGCACCACGGTCGTCGCGCAGCTCGGCCCCAAGCCGCTGGCCACATCCGTGTCGGTGAAGGCCGAGGCGGCCGCCGAGTCCGACGCGCAGATCTGCGCGGCCGGCTCGCTCGACCCGGCCAAGGCCGCCGGGAAGATCATCTACTGCGTCCGCGGCACCAACGCCCGGGTGGAGAAGTCGGCCGAGGTCAGGCGAGCCGGGGGTGCCGGCATGATCCTCGGCAACCCGAGCGACCAGGACACCGACGCCGACCTGCACGCCGTGCCGACCGTGCACGTCAATACCCCCGACTCGGACAAGATCGCGGCGTACGCGGCCACCGAGGGCGCCACCGCGACCCTGCTCCCGGCCGCCCCTTCTGAGAACACGGACGGCGTGCAGTACCCGGAGGTCGCCGGCTTCTCCTCGCGCGGCCCCGCGATCTCCGCCAAGGGTGACCTGCTCAAGCCGGACATCACCGCGCCCGGCGCGGCGATCCTGGCCGCCGTGGCGCCTCCGGGCAACGACGGCAGGGACTTCGACTTCTACTCGGGCACCTCGATGGCGACCCCGCACATCGCCGGCCTGGCCGCCCTCTACCTGGGCAAGCACCCGACCATGTCCCCGATGGCGGTCAAGTCGGCCATGATGACCACCGCCTATGACACCAGGACCCCGGACGTCTTCGCCCAGGGCTCCGGGCACGTCGACCCGGCCCGCATGCTCTCGCCCGGCCTCGTCTACGACGCCGGCGCCGAGGACTGGTACGGCTACCTGGAGGGCCTCGGCGTCAAGACCGGCACCGGCGCCGCGCCGCTGGCCGCCACCGACCTGAACTACCCGACGATCTCCATGGGCGAGCTGTTCGGCTCCCGTACGATCACCCGTGAGGTCACCGCCGTCAGGCCGGGCGTCTACCACTCCGCCATCGAGGTGCCCGGCCTCAGGACCAAGGTCAAGCCGTCCACGCTGGTCTTCAAGAAGGCGGGCGAGACCAGGAAGTTCACCGTCACCCTGGAGCTGCTCCCCGAGGCCACCGCGGCCACCGTCACCGGGAAGCTCACCTGGACCGGCGCGGGCACGAGCGTGCGCAGCGCGATCGTGGCCACCGCGCTGAGCGCGCGGGCGCCCGCCGAGGTGAAGGGCGGCGGCGCGGACGGCACGGTCGCCTTCGAGGTGACCCCCGGGCTGAAGAAGTTCTCGATCACCCCGTACGGCCCGGTGTCGGCGGAGAACGTGCCCGGCACCGTCAGCGAGAGCGAGGTGTGGGGCAGGGACGTCCCGGTCACGGTGCCCGAGGGCGCCAAGGCCGTCGCCGTCAGGATCGGCGCGGTGGACCCCGCGGCCCAGATGGGCGGGCTGCTCTTCTACGAGGAGAACGGCACGCGCGAGTTCGAGTCGTGGGTGTACAGCGAGGACGGCGACCACCGTGCCGTGCTGGCCAACCCGCGGCCCGGCCGGCACACCCTGGTCGTGCTCACCCTCGGCGACCTGCCGGGGACCACGTCCACCGCCTTCACCACGCAGGTGAACGTCGTGGGCGCGGAGCACGCGCGCGGCGCGCTGACCGTGACGCCGGCCAGGCCGAAGGTGAGCGTGGGCACGCCGTTCTCGCTGACCGCCTCCTGGACGGGGGCGACGCAGCGGACGAACACCGGCTACGTCGAGTACCCCAACGGCAGGGGCACGATCGTCACGATCAACTGATCCGGCACGGCCGGCTGCCCGGCGACGCCCCTGCTCGGGCGTCGCCGGGCACCCGGCTTCGGGCCTGGCGGTCAGCTCGCGCTGCAGGAGACCGACGGCCAGGTGTAGTTGCCGTTGTGCTGGATCGTCACGCCCCAGTTGTTGCCGCTGCCGTTGGGCCTGGCGGTCAGCACCTGGCTGCTGGGGTAGCTGGCGCTGATGTTCCAGGTGGACAGGATCTTCGCGGGGGAGGGCACGTTCATCGTCACGGTCCAGTTGCTCGACCCGCTGACCGAGACGTTGAGGTTGTAGCGGTCGCTCCACTGCTGGCCCGCGGACAGCGTCGCGGTGCAGCCGCCGCCCGGGTTGCCGGGATTGCCGGGGTTGGTGGTGCCGTCCACCGTCACGTTGGAGCTGCCGCTGCTCTGGTATCCCTCCGTCGCGAGGATCATGTAGTCGTGGCTGCCCAGGCTCATTCCGTTGCGGGCCCAGGCGTCGAAGTGGTTGCCGGAGGTGATGGTGCCGCCGGTCTTCTTCGACTGGCGGACGCTCCAGTACTGGTTGAAGGTCTTGTTGCCCTCGATGGAGGGGGCGTTGTAGCGCGTCGTCTGGTAGATGTCGTACGTGCCGCCGTCGCTGGTGACGGTGCCCTTGTACGTCCCTGTGGGCCGGTAGGTGCCCCAGTTGTCCACGATGTAGTACTCGACGAGCGGGTTTCTCGTCCACCCGTAGAGGGTCAGATACGCGTTGCCGGACGGGTTGAAGCTGCCCGAGTAGTTCACGGTCCTGCGGCCGCCGGTGCTCCACCCCTTGCCGGCGACGAAGTTGCCGGTGTTGCGCCATGAGGTGCTGTAGTTGCCGCCGGATCCCAGTTCCATGGAGACCGTGCCGGAGCTGTCGGTCCAGAACGAGTAGAAGTAGCCGTTGTTGGTGCCGGTCTGGTTCGTCGTGATGGCCGCGTGGGCGATGCCGGGCGGCATCGCCAGCGCCAGGATCAGCGCGGCGGCCATGGCGCAGGCACGGCCGGCGAGCAGCCTGATGCGAGCGCGTCCGCGGCTCTTCGGAGAGGTGGGGGCGCCGTTCATGTGCGGGCTTCCTTCCCGTGAAGGCTGGGGGGCGGGCAGCGTGATACGACCC
>NZ_VCKX01000454.1 GCF_005889725.1 Nonomuraea zeae | reverse complement strand
CTGGTTCCCCACCCGCCCGTCACACTCTCGACGCTGGTCAACTCGCTCAAAGGCGTCTCCGCTCGGCTGCTGCGCAAGGAGTACACCGCTCATGTCCGCCGCTATCTCCGGGGCGGGCATCTCTGGTCACCCAGCTACTTCGCCGCCCCCTGCGGCGGCGCACCCTTGTCGATCACCAAAGACTACATCGATAACCAGAAACGACCAGGCTGAGCCGCTCACGCACACCAGCCGTCACAGCACCGCCCATGCCTGCAGACCCTCCCGCGCTGCCGTTTCCTCCCGCGCGTAACGCCCGGGGTTCCACGCCAGATTCGGCTGAAAGTCACGATGGCCCGGTACGTCGCGTGCTGAGCAAGTATGATCTTCTCGCGCGAAGCTGCATCGCCTCTCCGACAGAAAGCCCATTGATGAGCCACGATCGCTCCGACATTGCCGCGAAGATTCAGCCAGAGGTCCCGCACGCCGCCCGTATTTGGAACTACTGGATGGGCGGCAAGGACAACTTTGCGGCCGACCGTGCCGCGGGTGATGCTGTGGCGAAGGTCTACCCAGAGATCGTCCAGATGGCAGTGCAGTCGCGCCGGTTTCTCATCCGGGCGGTGCGTTACCTCGCAGCCGAGGCCGGGATCTCCCAGTTCCTCGACATCGGCACGGGCCTGCCGACGATGCAGAACACCCACGAGGTCGCCCAGGCCCTCGACCCCACCGCACGCATCGTTTACGTCGACAACGACCCACTGGTGCTCGTACACGCCCGCGCGCTGCTCAAGAGCACCTCGCCCGAGGGCGTGACCGCCTACATCGACGGCGATTACCACGCACCCGAGCTGATCATCTCGGAGGCCCGCAAGGTCCTCGACTTCACCAGACCGATCGCCGTGATGTTCATGGGCGTTCTCGGCTACGTGGAAGATCTGCAGGTGATGCGCTCGATCATCGACCAGGTCGTGCAGGCAGTGCCATCCGGCAGCGCCATGGTGCTGTGGGACGGTACGGCGACGGGGGAGGCGGTTGCCGAGGGCAGCGACAAACTGGCCGAGAGCGGAGCGGTCCCGTACTATCTGCGCTCGCTGGAGGAACTGGCCGAGTGCTTCGACGGGCTGAACCTGGTGGAGCCGGGGCTGGCGCCGATCACGCATTGGCGGCCGGAGGGCGAGGAGAAAGCGCCGTTCATCGACGCGCACGGCGGTGTGGCCCTCAAACCGTGACCACACTCCGACAGTCTGCATAGGCTGGCTGAAGGCCCCGTCTGGAGTCGGGGATGTCGGTGCCGAGGCGGGGTAAGTGGGTGCGACCGGCCGCGGCCAGCGCAGGTGAGCTGCTCGACAGACGGAGAGAGCGTGGTCATCAGGGTTCTCCTTGCTGAAATGGCAGCAGCCGTGTCAGCGCACCGTTTTATCGTCGATCTCTGCGAGCGCGGTCCGGCCCTGTCGGCAGGTGCCGGTTGGAGAAGTCCGCGTCCACTATCCGTCAACGCTGGGCGTTCTTCGAGCCCGTGATGAGGAAGACCGCGAGTGCGGCCACGCAGAGGAAGGCCGCCGCTCCGAAACTGGCCACGTTGAAGCCGTGAACGGCCGCCTGGGCGGCTGAGGTGGGATGCGCGTGGAGATGGCCGGCGGCGGCCGTCCCGGCGATCGTGCTGAGCAGGGCGGTGCCGAGGGAGGCGCCGATCTGCTGAGAAGTCATGACCGTGGCGCCGGCTACGGCGGTGTCGGCTCCGGCACCGAAGGTCGCGGTGCTGTTGGCGGTGACCAGTACCCACCCGGCCCCGAGGCCGACCAGTACGAAGACTGGGAGCACGTGCAGCCAGTAGCCGCTGTCGACCCGCAGGAGCCCGAGCAGCACGAGACCGGCCGCGATCGTCAGCAGCCCGGGGCTGAGAAGCAATCGCACCGGCACGCGCATCAGCAGCCGGCTCACCACCCGTACACCCACCATGAGCCCAGCGGTGAGGGGCAAGAAGGCCAGGCCCGCTCTGACCGGCGAATAGCCGAGCACGTTCTGCAGATAGAAAGTGAGGAAGAACAGCGCGGCGAACATGCCCATCGCCAAGCTCAACACCGCTAGATAGGAACCGCCCCGACGCCGGTCCAGGACCACCCGCAGCGGCAGCAGCGGCCCGGCGACCCGACGTTGCACCCAGACGAACGCGGCCAGCGCCAGGACGCCGACGGTCAGCGACCCGACAGTGCTCGCCGCGCCCCAGCTGTCGGATTCGGCTCGGGCGAAGCCGAAGACCAGGGCCATCAAGCCGGTGGTGACCAGCAGTACCCCGGCGATGTCGACCCGTACCCCAGTCGCGCGTGGCGCGGGACGGACGGCATAGAGCACCCCAACTCCGGCGACGAGGGCGATGGGCAGGTGCACGTACAGGCACCAGCGCCAGTCGAGGTAGTTGTTGAGCACCCCGCCGAGCACGACGCCCAGGCCGGAGGAGCTGCCCATGACAGTGCCGTAGATCCCGAACGCCTTGCCGCGCTCGGCGGGCGCGGGGAAGGTGGCGGCGAGGGTCGCCAACACTGACGGGGTCAGCAACGCCCCGAAGATGCCCTGCAGGGCCCGGGAGGTGAGCAGCATCGCCGGGCCGGTCGCCGCGCCGCCAAGCGCGGAGGCCAGGGCGAACCCGGTCAGCCCGATCATCAGGCTGTGCCTGCGGCCGATGAGATCCGACAGCCGGCCGCCCAGGAGTAGCGGGCCGCCGTAGCCCAGGGCGAAGATCGTGATCACCCACTGGCGGGCTGGATCCGACAGTTCCAGCGATCTCTGCACGGACGGCAGCGCGATATTCATGATCGTCATATCGATGCCGATCATCAGCTGGGCCGTCGCGACCGTGGCCAGCGCCCACCAGCGCCGAGGGTCGGGCGAGGCTGCGTCGGTGGGATGCCGGGTGGAGCCGGTTGTGGTGGTCATGGCTAGAACATTCCGTTGTGGTTGACGGCGGTCTCGGGGATTGGCTGCATGACGTCCCAGTGCTCGACGATCTTTGCGTTCGCGTCGAGCCGGAAGATGTCGACGATGGCCGTGCCGAGTTGTCCTGGCACGCGCACGCCGTGCACGTGCGCGATGACGAAGTCGCCTTCGGCGAAGATGTTCTTGACCTCGGCGCGCAGCGCGGGAAAGTCCCTGCGCAACTGGCCGAGGAAGGCGTCGAAGCCCTCTATCCCGTCCGCGATCCGGGGGTTGTGCTGCACGTACCGGTCGCCGATGAGCTTGGATGCGGCGGCGAAGTCCTTCTGGTTCAGGCCCACCTCGTAGAAGGCCAAGACGGTCTGCTTGTTGATTTCGAGCTTCGGATCCATGTCGTCTCCCATAAGTGAACAACCGTAGCGCTACGACTGTAGGGCAACGATTGTTGCAATACAATATGGATCATGGACGCCGCATCTTCGCCCTCGTCCCCGCCGGCTTCCCCCACGCGGGGCCGCAATCCGCGTGGTCAGGGGGAACGGCTACGCCGCGACATCGTCGACGCCACCCTGCGGATGCTGGATGAGCTGGGGGACGATGAGGCGCTGTCCCTGCGCGCCGTCGCTCGTACGGTGGGCATCGCGGCGACCTCGGTCTACATTCACTTCGCCGACCGCGACGCGCTGGTCTTCGCCGCGCTGGAGCAGTGCACCCGAGACCTCATGCGCGCCCTGGATCAGGCCGAGTCGGCGGCAGGCGACCCGGTGGCGCGGCTACGAGCGCGCATGTTGTTTCTGGGGACCTGGGTCGGCGATCACGCGGGCCTGTACAAGGTGCTGCATGAGAGCACGCTCAACCGGCGCAAGCATCTGGCGTTCAAGGAGGAGCTGGGAACGCGCACCACGGCTGCTGTTCAGCGGTGCATGGACGCAGGGCTCGCACCTGCCGGCGCGGCCGCCGCGGTCGCGCTCGACCTGCGCGCAGCAGTGCACGGCGCGGTGTCGATGCGGGTGAACGAACCGGGCCTGACGCTACCGCCCTTGGAGGACCAGGTCGACCGGTTCCTCATCAAGCTCGTCGGCGTGAGCCTTGCGAAGAAGTAAAGTGCAGGCAGCCGCCGCGAGCTAGTTGATCGCTCCGCGTAGATCAACGCCGCAGCGGCCGACGCCGGGATCGGCCAGGTGCTCGCCGAGCTGTGGGCGCGCGCGCGCCGAGGACCTGGAACCGCAACGTGCTGCTGTCGCCTCGCGGCTCATCTGGTGCCGCACCCGAGTGGCACTGGGTTGCGCCGTCGGTCCCGGGTGACGCCGAACGCCGCAAGGTCGGCGAAACGTCCGCGCGGCTATAGGTTGGTGCCCGGCCTGCCGACGACGGTCGCCTGCGAGCGTCCATCCCCTGGACCCCCGAAGGCTCAACAGTCCAAGCGAAGGTGGCTGTCACCGCACCCGAGAGCCGGCGCGAAAGACCGCGCGAACATCGCATAGGGAGGCGGGGTCCTGGATGGGGTCGCCGCCGATGACGAGGAGATCGGCATCGGCGCCGGCACGGATGCGGCCCTTGCGGCCCTCGACACCGCAGGCGATCGCTGCCTGGCTGGTCATCGCGGCCAACGACGCCACCGGAGACAAGCCCAGGTTCCTCAAATCCTCGACACTGTACGGCAGGACGTCGTGCGGCTTCGACGGAAAGATGCCGGCGTCCGTGCCAACGACCACCCGGCCGCCCAACCTCACCAGTGCGCGATGTACTCTCCGCATGCTGTCGAGTCGGGGGCTTGCGGTGTTGTTGCACCTCGAGCGGCAGCGTCCCACGTAAGCCCAACGTCAGGCTCAGGAAGGTGCCGCTACCGGCCAGACGCTCCACCAACGCAGCGTCCTCATCGATCCCGTTCTCGCCCGAAAAACTTACATGTTCCAACGTGTCCACCCCGGCGGCGAGGGCATCCGCAATCGCCTCGTTGCCATGGGCGTGAGCGGCCACCGGCAGGCCTAAACGGTGGGCCTCGTCGACGACGGTCCGCAGGTCCTCCTGGCCGTACTGCGAGACGTACGAGTGCGAACCCCGGGTCATCTGGCCGCCGCTCGCCATGATCTTGACCACCGCGCAGCCGCGGGCGTGCCGTTCGCGAACTGCGTCGATGAGCTGGTCGCGACCCTCCGCCTCGCCGTTCATGAAGTGGCAGTGCCCGCCAAACGTGGTGATCGGTGGCCCGGCGGCAAGGATCTCAGGCCCAGCCTCCGGCATCTTGAGAGTCTCCTCCGCCATTGTCAGCGCGAGAAAGTCCCGGCCGCCGAGGTCTCGGACCGTGGCGATCCCCGCAAGCAGTGCCGTGCGTGCCGCTGCCCGCATGCCCGTCAGCATCTGCTCGTCGTCCGCCGCGACGAACGACTCCACCGGGTTCTCCCCGGCATCGAAGGCCAGATGCGTGTGGGTGTCGATGACCTGGCAGAAGGCAAGCATCGGCACCCAGGTCGACCACACGCCTGTCGGACGGCCGTGAACCCGTCCGGTCCACGGCCGTGATGCGGCCTCCCCACACATGCGCCGTCGCCGGCCCCGACATCGTGAACCCGTCGAACATTGAACCGACGTGGACAGCAAATTCACCCGACGACCCGTGCGCCGGGGCGACCGCGTCCGCGCGACCGTGACGACTCACTGCAAATCCCCTCTTCAGCTTTTCGCCCAGCACCTGGTTCCACCAGACCAACACGACTCAGGCTTCAAGCAGATGACGACCGCGCCACTCCCGTGATTTACCCCTCACGGATGAAGGTTCGAAAGCAAACGCGCCCCATTGAGCTGCCGAAGCAGATTGACTGCCACCGGGCAGCCATCTCGTTGCACAGCTTCCTCTGAGCGGAAATCCCTCCGCGCACGTGGTCGCCCACCTGCTAACAAGTGCGCAGCCGGTCATGGATGCCAGAAGACGTACAGCAGCCCGGCTCACTGCTGTTGCGCACGGTGAGCATTCTTCCCCCCAGGTGGTCAGACGATGACCCATAGGAAGGGACGTCGAGATTGTGCGGGGGATGGTCGGCGAGGGGCCACTGCAGGTTCAAAGCCGCGCTCCCGGACGGCACACCGATCAAACTGGCATGCGGCCCGGAACAGCATGGTGGGTCGAACCGGCAACGGCCCGGCCAGGCGCGGGCATCAGATTCGCCTTCTCGAAACGCGGCCTCAGGCAGGCTTCACTCCTCGCACGCTGACACTTAAGCGATCCACAGCGCTGACGCCGACCGGCCGGACGGTGCCATGCTCGGACACCGGGCGGACGGTTCGGCGGGCGGGAGCGCGCTGAGTACTTCCGGGGCGGCGAGAGGATGCTACGGGTTGCGCACGGTCAGGGCGCGGTCGAGGAAAGAAGTGACGTCATCCAAGACCTCCTCTTTGTTGGTCTCGTTGAACACCTCGTGCCTGCCGCCGGAGTAGATCCGCTCCGTCAGGTCGCTCCCCCGCACGGCGTCAATCCCGTCCCGGCTGGGACCGGGCGGCACCAACTGGTCGTCTTCCCCGTGCAGCCACAACGTCGGCAGCGCCCCGAACGTACCGCCCTTGGCGATCGTGGTCAGCATCTCGGCGAATGCCTCCAGCGTGGCCCGCTTGAACGGCCCCTGCCACACCAGCGGGTCGGCGGCGGCCGCCGCTCCCACCGACGGATCGCGAGACAGCATGGCCGGGTCGAGGGGCATATCGGGAATCTCATCGAAGGAGAGCAGTGTGGACACGAGATCCCAGCGGCCGATCACAGGCCCAGACAGCACGAGCGCGGTCAGGCCGGTGCCGTAACGCTGGGCGTAGCGAGCGGCGATCATGCCGCCCATGGAGTGGCCGATCGCTACCACGGGAACGCCGGGATGATCCGCCCGGGCACGTTCCTCGAGCGCGTGCACGTCGGTGACCACGTCCTCGAAGTCCACGACCAGCGCACGGTCACCCTCTGACTTGCCGTGACCGACGTGGTCCACGCCGTAAACAGCGGCGCCATGCCGAACGAGCCGGTCGGCCACATGCTCGTAGCGGCCCATGTGCTCGCCGTAGCCGTGGATCAGGATGGCCACATAGCGCGTTTGGTCGTTGGGCCATTCTCGAACCATGTTGAGTCCTCGGACTCCGGCGACTTTGTATGTGCGTGAATCACTCATGCTCGCTCCTCGAACGAAGTCTCGATTACACAGAAGGGGCGTGGCGAGAAATCCTGATGACTTACTCGCCCCTGGCGTTATGCGGGGTTGGGGATGGTGTTTGTGGTTGTGTCGGGTTGGGGGTTGGTTG
>NZ_VCKX01000453.1 GCF_005889725.1 Nonomuraea zeae | reverse complement strand
GACCCCACCCCCGCGGGCCGGCCCTCACGTCCGCGGCCGTACGAGAGAAAGCTCACGCCCCCAGGCACGCCGGGCCGAGGAGCTGTTTGAGGTCGCCCATCAGCGCCGGCGACTGCGTCACGCGCAGCCGGTCGTCCACCCTCAGGACCGTCGTCTTGGGCCCGTTGTGCACCTGCAGATGCACCTCCGACGTGCCCGGGTGCGTCGTGAGGATCTCCTTGAGCCGCCCCACCACCGGCGGCGTGCACCGGGTCAGCGGCAGGCTCACCAGCAGCGGCCCGCCCGCCTCCTGCGTCAGGTCGGGCGCCGTCACCTCCATGGCGATGATCTTCGCCACGTCCTCGCGCTTGTCGATCCGCCCCTTGACGAACACGATCGCGTCCTCGGCCAGGATCGTCGAGCACAGCTGGTAGGCCGACGGGAAGATCATCACCTCGATCGACCCTTCGAGGTCCTCCAGCTGGGTCAGCACCCAGGTGTCGCCCTTCTTGGTGACCTTGCGCTGGACCCCGCTCAGGATGCCGCCCACCGTCACCACGTGCCCGTCGGCCCGGCTCTCGTCCTGCACGGCCGCGATCGAGCAGTCGGCCCCCGCGGACAGGATGTGCTCCACCCCGAACAGCGGGTGGTCGGACACGTAGAGGCCGAGCATCTCCCGCTCGAACTGCAGGAGGGTGTTCTTGTCCCACTCCCCCACCGGGATCTGCACGTCGAACGTCTGGTCCTCGCCGCCGTCGATCGCGCCGAAGAGGGAGTCCTGGCCGATGGCCTCGTTCTTCTTGATGTCGATGATCGCGTCGACGGCCTGCTCGTGCACCATGACCAGGCCCTTGCGCACGTGCCCCAGCGAGTCGAACGCCCCCGCCTTGACCAGCGACTCGATCACGCGCTTGTTGCAGACCAGAGCGGGCACCTTGCGCAGGAAGTCCTTGAACTCGGCGAAGCGGCCCTTCTCCTTGCGCGCGGAGATGATGCCGTCGACCACGTTGCCGCCCACGTTGCGGACGGCCGACAGGCCGAAGCGGATGTCGGTGCCGCGCGGGGTGAAGTCGAAGTCGGAGTCGTTGACGTCCGGCGGGAACACCTTGATGCCCATGCGCCGGCACTCGTTGAGATAGAGGGCCGACTTGTCCTTGTCGTCCTTCACCGAGGACAGCAGGGCGGCCATGTAGGCGGCCGGGTGGTTGGCCTTGAGGTAGGCGGTCCAGTAGGAGACCAGGCCGTAGCCGGCGGTGTGGGCCTTGTTGAAGGCGTAGTCGGAGAACGGCAGCAGGATGTCCCACAGCGCCTTGATGGCCGCGGCCGAGAAGCCGTTGTCCTGCATGCCCTTCTCGAAGAACTCGAACTGCTTGTCCAGCTCGGACTTCTTCTTCTTGCCCATCGCGCGGCGCAGCAGGTCGGCGCCGCCGAGAGAGTAGCCGGCGACCTTCTGGGCGATGGCCATGACCTGCTCCTGATAGACGATCAGGCCGTAGGTCGTGTCGAGGATCTCCTTCAGCGGCTCCAGCAGCTCGGGGTGGATCGGGGTGATCTCCTGCTGGCCGTTCTTGCGGAGCGCGTAGTTGGTGTGCGAGTTGGCGCCCATCGGACCGGGGCGGTAGAGCGCGAGGGCGGCGGAGATGTCCTCGAAGTTGTCGGGGCGCATGAGGCGCAGCAGCGAGCGCATGCCGCCGCCGTCGAGCTGGAAGATGCCCAGCGTGTCGCCCCTGGCCAGCAGCTCGTAGGCCTTGCGGTCGTCCAGCGGCAGCTTCAGCAGGTCGATCTGCTCGCCCGTGGTGGACTCGATCATCTTCAGGCAGTCGTCGATGATCGTGAGGTTGCGCAGGCCCAGGAAGTCCATCTTGAGCAGGCCGAGCGTCTCGCAGGTCGGATAGTCGAACTGCGTGATGATCGCGCCGTCGGAGTCGCGGCGCATGATCGGGATGTAGTCGGTCAGCACCTCGGCCGACATGATCACGCCCGCGGCGTGCACGCCGGTCTGCCTGATCAGGCCCTCCAGGCCCTTGCCGAGGTCCATCGTCGCCTTGACGTCGACGTCTTCCTCGTAGAGGCGGCGCAGCTCACCCGCCTCGGCGTAGCGCGGGTGGTCCTTGTCGAAGATGCCCGCGAGCGGGATGTCCTTGCCCATGACGGCCGGCGGGAACGCCTTGGACACCTTGTCGCCGAGCGCGTAGGGGTAGCCGAGGACGCGGCCGGCGTCCTTGATGGCAGCCTTCGCCTTGATGGTGCCGAACGTGGCGATCATGGCGACCTTGTCGGCGCCCCACTTCTCGGTCACGTAGCGGATCACGTCACCGCGCCTACGCTCGTCGAAGTCGATGTCGACGTCGGGCATGGACACGCGCTCGGGGTTGAGGAAGCGCTCGAAGATCAGGCCGTGCGGGATGGGGTCGAGGTCGGTGATGCCCAGCGCGTACGCCACCAGCGACCCGGCCGCCGAGCCACGGCCGGGGCCGACGCGGATGCCGTTGTTCTTCGCCCACATGATGAAGTCGGCGACCACGAGGAAGTAGCTCGGGAAGCCCATCTGGACGATGACGCTCAGTTCCTTCTCGGCCCAGGCGCGGTGCTCGTCGTCCACGCCCTCCGGGAAGCGCCGCTCAAGACCCTTCCAGGTCTCCTGCCGGAAGAACTGCTCCTCGGTCATGCCGTCGGGGATCGGATAGGTCGGCATGAGGTTCTTGAACTCGAAGAACCCGGTCGGATCGACCTTCTCCGCCACCAGCAGCGTGTTGCGGCAGCCCTCGGCCCACAGGGCCGAGGAGTCGACCGCGCGCATCTCGTCGGCGGTCTTGATGTAGTAGCCGCTGCCGTCGAAGCGGAAGCGGTCGGGGTCGGAGAGCTGCTTGCCGGTCTGGATGCACAGGAGGGCGTCGTGGGAGGCGGAGTCGGACTCGTAGGTGTAGTGCGAGTCGTTGGTGACCAGCGGCGGGATGTTCAGCTCCTGGCTGATCCTGGTCAGCCCGTCGCGGACGCGGAGCTCGATGTCGAGCCCGTGGTCCATGATCTCCAGGAAGAAATTGTCCTTGCCGAAGATTTCCTGATATTTCGCGGCGGCCTGGAGCGCCTGGTCGTACTGGCCCAGCCGCAGCCGCGTCTGCACCTCACCTGAGGGGCACCCGGTGGTGGCCATGAGGCCGTCGGAGTGCTCGGCGAGGATCTCGGCGTCCATCCGCGCCCACTTGCGGACGAACCCCTCGGTGTAGGCACGCGAGGACAGCCGCATCAGGTTGTGCAGGCCCGTCTTGTTGCGCGCCCAGATCGTCATGTGGGTGTAGTAGCCACCCGCGGAGACGTCGTCGCGCTTCTGGTGCGGCTCGCCCCACAGCACCGGCTTCTTGTTGTGGCGCAGCTCCGGCGCGACGTAGGCCTCGATGCCGATGATCGGCTTGATGCCGGCGCCCGTGGCCTGCTTGTAGAAGTCGTACGCGCCGTGCATGTTGCCGTGGTCGGTGATCGCGATCGCGGGCATGCCCAGGTCGCCGACCTGTTTGAACATCTGCTTGAGCCGGGCGGCCCCGTCCAGCATCGAGTATTCGGTATGGACGTGCAGATGGACGAACGAGTCGCTGGACGACATGGAGCGGCGCCTCCTGGTCTCGATGTGGTGTGCGATCTGACTCTAGTGGTCCCGGCCGACATCCCGGAGCCGCACCGCCCCCGTCTTCCGCCCTGTCTCGCCCTCTTCCGGACCGGCCTCCGCCCCGCCGGATCGGCCCTCGCCCGGACCGGCGCGCCGGGACCTCCGCGATCACCGGCACCGATATCGTGATGGTCACCGCCAGTAGTTGAGGAGACACTCGGTGCGCACGCAGTCAGACGAGGGATACTCGCACGCGCTCGGCAACCGCCAGGTGCAGATGATCGCCATCGGCGGAGCGATCGGGGTCGGCCTGTTCCTCGGCGCCGGCGGGCGGCTGGCCGCCGCGGGTCCCGCGCTCGTGCTCTCCTACGCCGCCGCAGGGCTGGCCGCGTTCTTCGTCATGCGGGCGCTCGGCGAGCTCGTGCTCTACCGCCCGGCCTCGGGGTCGTTCGTCGAGTACGCCGGGGAGTTCATCGGCCCGTGGGCGGCGTTCGCCAGCGGCTGGATGTACTGGATCAACTGGGCGTTCACCGGCATCGCCGAGCTGACGGCGATCGCCCTCTACGTCCACTACTGGGCTCCCGCCTTCCCCCAGTGGCTCACGGCGCTCATCGCGCTCGGGTTCGTGGTGGCGGTCAACCTGCTGTCGGTGCGGCTGTTCGGCGAGCTGGAGTTCTGGTTCGCGATGCTGAAGGTCCTGGCGATCACGGTCTTCCTGGTCGTGGGGCTGGTGCTGGTGGTGTTCGCGGTGGGCGAGGCCGGGCCGCACAACCTCACCTCGCACGGCGGCTTCTTCCCGACCGGGGCGCCGCTGGTGCTGATGAGCCTGCAGTCGGTGGTGTTCGCGTACGCGTCGATCGAGCTGGTCGGCATCACGGCGGGCGAGACCGCCAGGCCGCACGAGGTCATGCCGAAGGCCATCAACGGCGTCGTGTGGCGCATCGCGATCTTCTACGTGGGCTCGGTGGCGCTGCTCGCCATGGTCCTGCCGTGGACCGCCTACCGCGCGGGCACCTCGCCGTTCGTGACGGTCTTCGCCGGACTCGGCATCCCGTGGGCCGCCGACGCCATGAACCTGGTGGTGATCACCGCCGCGCTCTCCTCCTGCAACTCCGGCCTGTACGCCACGGGCCGCATCCTGCGCTCGATGGCCGTGAAGCGGGAGGCCCCGCGCTTCGCCGGCAACCTGAGCTCCCGCTTCGTGCCGATGGGCGGCATCCTCTTCACAGCGATCATGTTCCTGGGCGGGGTGGCGCTGTTCTACTTCCTGCCCGAGCGCGCCTTCAACATCGCCACCGCCGTCGCCTCGCTCGGCGTGATCACCACGTGGGGCGTGCTCGTCTACTGCCAGCTGCGGCTGCGCAAGTCGGGCCACCGCTCGGCGTTCCCCATGCCCGGCTCGCCCTACACCAACTGGCTGACGCTCGCCTTCCTGCTGCTCGTGGTGCTGCTGATGCCGTTCGCCGACCGCGATCAGCTCGTCGCCTTCCTCCTCATCCCGGCCCTGGCCGGGGCCATCGCGCTGGGCTGGACGATCGTCAAGCGCCGTCGCGCCCCGTCCCCGGCCGGACCCGCCGCCCCGTCCCCGGCCGAGTCCTGAACGCGCATCGGCGCCACGCCCGCAGACCCCCGCACCGGAGGTGGCCTGCCGTCCTCGGGGTGAGATCCGGATGCCGGCCGCGCCCAGATCGATCACCGGCTGGGTAGGCTCGATGCCGCATCATGGAGTCGCCGCTCGGGGGAGGTCGCGCTGGACGGTGCGAGACGGAGGATCATCCAGACCTCGGCGGCCGCCGCCATCGGCGTGGCGCTTGCCCTGCTCTGCCTGCCCTTGGGCGTCTATCCCAAACTGGCCTGCGCCGTCCTGGACGCGGGCTGCCCGGCGGACGGGGAGCCGCGCGGGCGGCTCCCGCAGGTCACCCGGCTGACGGCCGTCGAGGTCGCGCAGAGCGGCTCGTACGTCGCGCTCGGCGACTCCTACTCCTCGGGCGAGGGCGTCTACTTCCTGGACAAGGAGCCGGTCAACGACGGGGCCGACCGGTGCCACCGGGCGACGGGCTCGTACGTGCCGCTGGTGGCCCAGGCCTACCGCTTCGGCGGCGGCACCGCCTTCTACGCCTGCAGCGGAGCCACCTCGCGCCAGCTGCTCTCCGGCCAGTACGGCCAGCAGCCGCAGATCAGCCGCGTCGGCCCGGACGCCAGCCTGGTCACGCTGAGCATCGGCGGCAACGACGCCGGATTCACCAAGGTGCTCACGGGCTGCATCGTCAAGCTGCCCTGGTCGGCGGCCTGCGTGGACCAGGACGCGGCGGTCGCCCGGCGCATCGAGCAGCTGCGGCCCAGCATGCTCCAGGTCCTCGGCGAGCTGCGCGCCCGTGCGCCGAACGCGCGCATCATCGTCCTCGGCTATCCCCGGCCCTTCCCCAAGGAGCCCGTGGAGGACGTCGACAACCTCACGGCGGAGGACCAGCGCTGGCTCAACGGGGTGACGCGGCGGCTCAACGACGTGGTGGGGTCGGTGGCGGCCGAGTTCGACCGGGCGATCGCGGCGTTCGGGGGGCCGGGGAGCGTGGAGTACGTGGACGCGTACGAGGCCTTCACCGGGCACGAGGTGGGACGGCCGCAGCCCTACCTGAACGGGCTGCACGTGGACATGGAGGAGCTCAAGGTCGACGCGCGCAGCTACCACCCGACGGGCGAGGGCTACCGGCGCTTCGCCGACCTCATCACCAAGCAGATCGCCGCCGGCCCGGGCCGGCCCATGAACAACTTCCAGCTCGCCACCCCGTGACCTGACCGGCCACGACCACCCGGCGCCTGAACGGACAGCCCGGGTAATGGAGGGATCCGCCTCACGGGCGGGCCGGGCACCTTGCAGCCGTCCGCAGGCGGTGATCGGCAGCCGGTGACCTCGCCCGGCCTCACCCTCGCCGTCGCCTGGCCTGCTCGGCCTCGCCCGGCTTCGCTCAGCGTGGGCCTACCGCTCGGCCCGTTCCTCTGCCAGGTGCAGGCCCGCCTCGATGACGGCGTTCATGATGGGCGCGAGCCGAGCCTCCCCGAGTGAGGGCGCCCGCGACGCCATCCTCGCCACGAGTGCGCGCTCCCGGTCCATGTCGCGCCCGGCGAAACCGCCGACCGGCTTGAGCCGCTGCACGGTGCCCGCCAGCGCGGCCCGGCGCTCCAGCAGCGTGGCCAACGCGGCATCCACCCGGTCGATCGCCTCCCTGCACTCCGGGAGCGTGGCCGGCGACTCGTGCCGGAGCAGCGCGCCGACGACCGTCACGGCCTCCTCGGCCATGCGCAGCGCCGCGTGCTCCGTCACCTCCTCGTCCGCTCCGTGCGCTCCACCCGTTCCGTGCGCTCCACCCGTTCCGTGCGCTCCACCCGCTCCGTGCGCTTCGTCCACGTGCCTCCCCGCGTCCTCTCCGCCGCCGGCACCCGCAAGATCCTTGGGTCCCGCGAACTCCCGCGCCCCGCCACCGGCCAGGTCCACGGCTGTCTCTCATACACATCTCCGAGCCCACGAGCCCCTAAGACAACTCGTATGCCGTCTTCTGCTTGAAAAAAAACAACACAGGCCAGCAGCTGTTCGTCCCCCCTAATGACGGCCG
>NZ_VCKX01000452.1 GCF_005889725.1 Nonomuraea zeae | reverse complement strand
TATAAGAGACAGGTGCTGTTCGGGGACGCCGAGCCGGGCGGGCGGCTGCCCACGACCTGGCCGCGCCGGCTGGCGGACGCGCCGGTGCCGGACACGGCGCCCGTGGACGGGGTCGTGGCGTACGACGAGGGCGTCTTCATCGGCTACCGGGCGTGGGAGCGGTCGGGGCGGACGCCCGCGTTCTGGTTCGGGCACGGGCTGGGCTACACGACCTGGTCGTACGACTCGATCGCGGCCGAGGGCACGACCGTGACCGTCGCGCTGACCAACACGGGGCCACGCCCGGGCCGCGAGGTCGTGCAGATCTATGTCTCCGACGGCTCGGACCGCCGGCTCGGCGGCTTCGACGTGGTCGAGGCCGATCCCGGAGAGACGGTGCTCACCACCGTCTTCCTGCCCGAGCGGGCCTTCCAGACGTGGTCGGACGGGTGGCGGACGGCCGAGGGCGAATACACTGTCGAGGCGGCACATCACGTGACCGACCCGAGACTGTCGGTCACCGTGAAGATCTAGCCGCTACCAAAAAGAGCTGAGCGCGTTTTCCTTACCGCACCAGTTGGTTTGTATCCTTCTGAGCATGGCAAAGTCCGAGGATCCAGAGAAGCCGGGGCGCATCAAGCAGCTCCGCATGATCGCGCAGATCATCAAGCAGGCCAATCCCAAGGGGATGCCGATCGTCTTCCTTTCGGCGGTCGGCACGCTGGCTGTGGTCGTCGTGATCGGCCTGGTCACGGACTACCTGTGGTATTCGGTGTTCATCGGTGTCCTGGCCGCGTTCACGGTCGGCCTGGTGGTGTTCGGGCAGCTCGCGCAGAAGGCCCAATACTCGATCCTGCACGGCCAGACCGGCGCCGCCGCGGCCGTCCTGCAGGGCATGCGCGGCAACTGGCAGGTGACGCCGGCCATCGCGGTCAACCGTGACCAGGACCTGATCCACCTCGTGGTCGGCTATCCCGGCGTGGTGCTCGTGTCCGAGGGGCCGGGCAACCGGGTGGCGAAGATGCTCTCGGCCGAGAAGAAGCGGGTCGCGCGGGTGGTGCTGGGCGTCGAGATCTACGACATCCAGTGCGGTGACGGCGAGGGGCAGGTGCCGCTCGGCAAGCTGCAGCGCCACATCATGAAGCTGCCGCGCAACCTGAAGAAGCCCTCGGTCAACGAGGTCAAGGATCGCCTGCGCTCGCTGCCGAAGAACATGCCGATGCCCAAGGGCCCGATGCCCAAGGGCGCCCGCATGCCGCGCGGCCCCAAGATGCGCTAGTGATCTCCGTCTCCTCCCGGGCCAATCTCGGCTGGTGGGACGGCAACGCCGACGAATACCAGGTCGAGCACGGCGAGTTCCTGCGTGACAGCGGGTTCGTGTGGTGCCCCGAAGGCATGGACGAGGCCGACGCGCACCTCCTCGGCGAGGTGCGCGGCCGGCGTGTCCTGGAGATCGGCTGCGGCGCCGCGCAGTGCGCGCGGTGGCTGGTGACGCAGGGGGCGCAGGTGGCGGCGTTCGACATCTCGCACCGCCAGCTGCGCCACTCGCAGCGCATCGACCTGGAGACCGGGGTACGCGTCCCGGTGGCACAGGCCGACGCCGAGTCGCTGCCGTTCGCCGGGGGCTCCTTCGACCTGGCCTGCTCGGCGTTCGGGGCGCTGCCCTTCGTGGCCGACCCGCTGGCCGTGCTCCGCGAGGTGCGCAGGGTGCTCAGGCCGGGCGGCCGGTTCGTGTTCTCGGTGAGCCACCCGGTGCGGTGGGCCTTCCCCGACGATCCGGGGCCGCGCGGGCTGACGTCCGACCGGTCCTACTTCGACCGCTCCCCCTATCTGGAACGGGACGAGAGCGGCGCGGTGACCTACGCCGAGCACCACCGCACGATGGCCGACTGGGTGAACCTGGTGGTGGCCTCCGGGCTGAGCGTCACCGGGCTGCTGGAGCCCGAGTGGCCGGAGGGGCACGAGCGGGTGTGGGGCGGCTGGAGCCCGTTGCGCGGCCGCCACATCCCGGGCACGGCCATCTTCAGCTGCGCGAATATCTAGCGGCCATGGCGTGGAAGACCTTTCTGGGCTCCCACCGGGTGTCGTCGAGCATCGTGACCACGCCGTACGAGCCGAGGTCTGCGTCGCCGAGGCGGTTGAAGGCGGCGTAGGTGAACCACAGGGCGGTCTCCACGCCCTCCCGCTCGAAGATGTCCATCAGCTCGGTGAAGTAGCGGACCTGCTCCTCCTCGTCGCGCACCGCGCCGTCGGGCACCACCCACGCCGAGCCGCCCCGCTCGCCCGCCCCCGTGTACGGGCAGGTGCCGAACTCCGTCACCGCCACCGGCTTGCCCTGCTTGAACTGGGCGCGCAGCTCGTCGGCGAAGTCGTGGGCGTTGTAGGAGGCCCGGTAGGCGTCGACGCCGGCCACGTCGAACGGCGTCCAGTCGACCGGCTCCCACGGCCCGCTGGCGTAGCTCAGCCGGCCCCCGAACAGCGGCCGCACGGTCTCGGCCACCGTCGCCAGGTAGGTGTTGAAGCGCGGCATGACCTGCATGAGGGACGTCCACCAGGCCATGTCGCCGGACATCATCGCGTCGAGACGGTCGCGGTAGCCGTCGCCCTCGATGAAGCCGTGGCCGAAGGCGGTGAGCTCGCAGCCGGTGGCCAGCACGATCTCCGCCCCCGCACGGCGGACGGACTCGGCGCGCTCGGCCGCGTCGGCGAAGACGTCGAGCATCTGCTCCTGGGTGAGGTCCACGGGGAACGGCGTGAGCCAGACCTCCAGGCCCGCCGCGGCGGCCCGCTCGGCCGCGACGGTGAGGCGCTCGGGGTCGATCCCGGAGATCCGGACGACCTGGCAGTGCAGGTCGTCGGCGATCACCCGCATGTCGCGGGCGACGGTGGCGGCGTCGAACGTCTTCCGGGAGTTGCCGTCCCCCGGCAGGAATCCCACGTCGTAGTTGATCCCCTTTTTCACGATTTTTCCCCTTCTGTGGATGAAAAGCCGTACGCCAGCAGGTCGAAGGCCAGCTCGACGTCGGCCGCGAGCTGCCGCCCCGCCTCCTCCAGCGGCACGCCCGCGGCGAGCCGGTGGAAGAACGTCTCCTGCAGCGTGGTGACGGCCGCGGTGATCTGCGCGGCCATCAGGTGGGCCGTCAGATCCCCCTCCCGCCCGTCCGCCAGGACGGCGGCCAGCTCGTAGCGCTGCCCCATGTGCGCCCCGTGGATCGCGCCCAGCAGCGCGGGACTCGACCCGATGACGCGGATCCTGGCCATCAGCGCCTGGACGTCCACCTCGCCCGCGCCCTGCGCGGCCATCGCCCGGTAGCGCTCGCGCAGCGCCTCGATCGGCGAGCGCCCCTCCGCGCGCCCGGCCACGACGACGGCGGCCATGTCCTCTTCCACCCCGTCGGTGACGAGGCATTCCTTGGTCGGAAAGTAGTTGAACAGCGTGACCTTGGCGACCCCGGCGGCCTCGGCGATCTCGTTGACGGTCACGGCGTCGTAGCCGCGCTCGTCGAACAGCCGCAGCGCGACCTCGGCGATCCGCCGCCGGGTCTGCTCCTTCTTCTGCTCCCTGAGCCCCATCATGCGGACAGCCTAGACCATACCGGGTACATTTTTGAACCCGGTATGGTTTTTCTAGCGCGAGGTCACATCCGGACGACCATCGTGTTGGACACGCGGTCGTGCACGCCCCGGTGGTCGCGGTCCCAGATCAGCGCGGGCACCGCCAGGCACAGCAGCACGGTGCGCACCAGCACGGGCAGCAGCCGCGGGTTGCCGCCGTCCATCGCGGCGACCCTGATGCCGGCCAGCCGGTGGCCGAACGTCTGGCCCATGAGCCCGACCAGGATCAGGTACTGCAGGGCGAAGACGGCGACGGGCGCCCACGGCGACTCTGCCGGGTTCATCCCGAGCAGCAGCTGCACGACGACCCAGGTGCAGATCATCCAGTCGATGACCAGGGCGGCGATCCTGCGGCCCCATCCGGCGATCGACCCGCTGCCCTCCTCGGGCAGCCCCAGGCGCTCACCCGGGTAACCGAGGTCCACCCCGGCGGCGCGTAGCCCGCCCAGCCAGGTCTGCGTCCAGCGAGGCTCCTTGCTGCTCATGCACCCAACGGTAGCCGCCCGGGAGGCCGGTCCGGATTGTGACCCAACCGCGTCACGCGGCGGCCATGATGTACGCCATGCCGAACGGGGATGACCTTGATGCGCGCTTCAACGAGCTGGTCGCGCAGATCGACGCCGAGGAGCAGCGCAAGATGCGCGCCTCGGCCGCCAGAGAGGCCAAAGCGGCCAGGACAGCGGGGCGTACCGACCGCTTATCGAGCCGGGCTCGCGGGCGGGCCGGGGCGTCCGCGCCGGAGTACGGCCCGCCGCCGCGCCGGATCGGGCGGGGATGGCTCGCGATGGCCGCGATCACGGCGGTGCTCGTCGCGGCGGGGGCCGTCGTAACCGTCCGCCCGGACCTGCTCACCCCTTCCGGCGTGGTCATGGAGGAGGAAACGGGACCGGTCGCGGCGGCGAACGCGCCCGTGGAGGCCCGCCCCGCAGTGACGGAGCCCGTGGAGACCGGGCCCGTGGAGACCGAGCCCTCGGAGAACGGAGCGCCCGAGCCCGAGCAGAGCCGGCCGCCGGCGGGGCCGTTCGCGGGATCGCCCGCTGAGCAGTACGCCGAAGGCGCGGGCGGCTTCGTCATGCCCAAGGCCAAGGCGCTCGGCGGGTTGTCGAAGAAGGACGTGGCCAAGGGGCTGAAGCGGGCGCGCGACCTGCTGGCGGCGGCGCACCTCGACCGCAGGACGCTCATGGGCGGCAAGCCCGCGCCGTTCATGAAGCTGCTCCATCCCGACGAGCGGTCGTGGTTCCGCGCGAACCTCGACCGCAAGGGCAAGCGCAACACCAGGTCGTGGGTGGTGAGCTTCGCCCCGAAGACGGCCGAGCCGGCCACCGACGTGATCAAGGTGCACGGGCGGTCGAAGCTGGCGGCGTTCAAGAAGGGCGGGCGCACCGGCGCCAAGCTCACGACCAACTACCTGATCGTGTACGCGATCCACCGGCCGGGGCGGCCCGAGAGCACCATACGGCTGATCCGCCACCATTACGGGACCGTGCTCCTGTACCGCGACACGCGGGGCGCGGTCACCTGGGTCGAGAAGTGGGGCGGGAGCGTGACGCCGTCCGGATGCAAGACGAACAAGGACGGGTTCGTCCACCCGCAGTACCCCGACGTGGTGCGCGACGGAGAACACCCGACCGGCACGCCCATCGACCCGTACGACCTCGACCAGCCGCAACACCACGATTGCCGCGCCGCGAAGCGGGCGTGAGCGCCCTTCCTGGCGATCATGTGCGAGGCTGACCCTGCGTAACACGTGCGAAACAATCGAGACACCATACGGAAACGGCCACGCCCTAGCGTCGGCATGATGGCCAGTCCCCAGGGAGGTTCGAGAGTGTTCAACTCCGCCGACGACGTCCTGAAGTTCATCAGTGACGAAGGGGTGCAATTCGTCGATGTCAGGTTCACCGACCTGCCGGGGACGACGCACCACTTCACCTTCCCGGTAGAGAACTTCAGCGCGAGCGTCTTCACCGACGGACTCATGTTCGACGGCTCGTCCATTCGCGGTTTCCAGGCGATCCACGAGTCCGACATGCTCCTGTTGCCCGACCCGACCAGCGCCGTGGTGGACCCGTTCCGCCAGCACAAGACGCTCAACCTGAACTTCTTCGTGCACGACCCGCTGACCGGCGAGGCCTACAGCCGCGACCCGCGCAACGTCGCCCGCAAGGCGGAGGAGTTCCTCAGGGGCACCGGCATCGCCGACACGGTCTACTTCGGCCCTGAGGCCGAGTTCTACATCTTCGACGATGTGCGCTTCGAGACGAAGCAGAACGCCGGCTACTACTACATCGACTCCATCGAGGGCGCCTGGAACACCGGCAAGTCCACCGAGGGCGGCAACCTGGGCTACAAGCCGCGCTACAAGGGCGGCTACTTCCCGGTCCCGCCGATGGACCACTTCACCGACCTGCGCTCGGAGATGGTGCGCAACCTCATCGAGTGCGGCATCGACGTCGAGATGCAGCACCACGAGGTCGGCACGGCCGGTCAGGCGGAGATCGACTTCAAGTTCGGCACCCTGCTCAAGACCGCCGACCAGCTGATGCTCTACAAGTACGTCATCAAGAGCACGGCGCTCGAATACGGCCACACGGTCACGTTCATGCCCAAGCCGATCTTCGGTGACAACGGCTCCGGCATGCACTGCCACCAGTCGCTCTGGAAGGACGGCTCGCCGCTCTTCTACGACGAGGTCGGCTACGCGGGCCTGTCCGACACGGCCCGCTACTACATCGGCGGCCTGCTCAAGCACGCCCCGTCGCTGCTGGCCTTCACCAACCCGACGGTCAACTCCTACCACCGCCTGGTCCCCGGCTACGAGGCCCCGGTCAACCTGGTCTACTCCCAGCGCAACCGCTCGGCCTGCGTGCGCATCCCGATCACGGGCTCCAACCCGAAGGCCAAGCGCATCGAGTTCCGCGTGCCCGACCCGTCGTGCAACCCGTACTTCGCGTTCGCGGCGATGCTGATGGCCGGCATCGACGGCATCCGCAACAAGATCGAGCCGCCGGAGCCGGTCGACAAGGACCTCTACGAGCTCCCGCCGGAGGAGGCCCGCAACATCCCGCAGGTGCCCGGCTCCCTCACCGACGTGCTCAACGCGCTGGAGGAGGACCACGACTACCTGCTTGAGGGCGGCGTGTTCACGCCCGACCTGATCGAGACGTGGATCGCGTACAAGCGCGAGAACGAGGTCGACCCGATCCGGCTGCGGCCGCATCCGCACGAGTTCGAGCTCTACTACGACGTGTAGGACCCGACCTGCGACAACGGCCCGGACCGGCAACGGTTCGGGCCTTTTCGCGTCCGGGGACCGGACGCGGCCCGGGCGCGGCCCGGCGCGCCGAGGAGCGCGACGCGCCCCCTTCACCCGAGGTGTCGCACCTTCCTGGTCCGCTGGATGTAGGTGGCCTTTACGTAGTGAATTCGCCGTCAAGGCTCTGCGAAATTGCGGATATATCCTAATTTGTCATGTTTTAGGCGGTAACGTCGTTTTTGAGAGAGCAATCGACGAGGGGAGGAATGATGGCTGGACAGGACTTCCTGGAAGGAGGAGGTTGCCGGCGCCGCCGCTGGCGTCGCCGTCGCTGCCATCGCCGTCGTCGCTGGTGGGGCGGCTGGGGTGGCCCCTGGGG
>NZ_VCKX01000451.1 GCF_005889725.1 Nonomuraea zeae | reverse complement strand
CCCCCACGGTCACCCCGACCGACACACCGACAGACGTGCCGACTGACACGCCGACTGACACTGTGTCGCCGACGGTGACTCCCACCGAGATCCCGACCTGTCCGCCACCGTCGGAGACGCCCACCGAGGTCCCCACGGACGTCCCGACCGACACCCCGACCGACACGGCGACGCCGACCGACACCAGCGTCCCGAGCACCACGCCGTCGGAAACCACGAGCGTTCCCGCCCAGTAACAGCGTCGGGAGCACATCGATGACCGGGCCGGGCGCCACCGAGCGCCCGGCCCGGCTCATGCCCGATCACACCGAGCACCACCCGAGCAGTGGCCCGGCTCACTCCGCCCGAAGCAGGGAGAAACCTCGCAGCGGGGAGAGAGCTCGCAGCCGGGGAGAAACTAGAGCGTCTTGTAGCGGCCCTCGTGGTAGACGAGCGGCACGCCCTCCGACGGCGTGTCCAGCCCGGTGACCTCGCCCACCACGATCGAGTGGTCCCCGCCGTCGTGCACGGCCGTGGTGGCGCACTCCACGGTGGCGATCGCGTCGTCGAACAACGCCATCCCCGACTCCCCCCGATGATGCGGCCACCGGGCGAGCTGCCCGTTCAGCGGCCGCCCCCGGTGCGCGAAGAACCGCGAGGCGTCCTCCATCGTGGCAGGCAGCACCGAGACCCCCCACAGCCCCGATTCCAGCACCGCGTCGTGGAAGCGGGCCACCTTCTCCGCGCAGAACAGCACGAGCAGCGGATCGAGCGAGACCGAGGTGAAGGAGTTGACCGTCATCGCGTGATCGACGTCGCCCAGCCTGGTCGTGACGATCGCGACTCCGGTGGCGAAGCGGCCGACGACCTTACGGTAGTTTCCCGGGTCCACATGCCGCTCTATCGAATGCACGAAGTTACTTTATGCCTCTAAGTCGGGTTCTTTGGAGCGTACCCACGCAAAAGCCATGACCCCGAGCTCGACGCGGGCGCGAGCGCATAGGCCGCCACAAGAGCCCCCAGCCCCCCGTACAAGTAGGTGTATCCAGGGGCGCCCTCCGCGATCACGAGATCCCCGGACCCCAGCTGCAGCGTGAACGGCATCGTCACCAGCAGCCACCCGATCGCCGTCACGGTCACCCCGAGCCGGCCGTGCATCAGTTTGCCCGCCCCCAGGCACACCGCGAACAGCGCCACCACCCACGCGATCGCCGCAGCCGGGATCGGCCCGATCTGCCACGCGGGATGCGTGAACCCGCCCACGACGCCCATGACGACCCCGAGCACGAACAGCATGCCGTACGCCGCCCCGCCCAGCGCCGACTCGGCCTGGCTGCGATGTTCCATGTCGAACGAGGTTAGTGGATGCCCGCGAAGAGATCGTTCTCGCGGTCGTACGGCTCGCCCAGACCGCCCAGCTCGACCGGCGGACCCGGCACCGGCGGGCCTGGCACCCCGATGGCCAGGGTGTAGTGCTCGATGCCCAGCACCTCCTGCCCGATGGTGTTGGACAGGGCGAACCACGGGCCGTCCACGATGATCTGCGTCGCGTGCGCGCGCATGGCCTCGGTCTTGTTGCCGATCCACGGGCGCGCGTCGATCTCGGTGGTGATGTCCTCGTCGAGGCTGCCGAACGGCATGTCGTCCACGTCCTCGATCAGGAAACCGGTGCCGGCCTCGCGCAGGGCCTCCGCCGTGCGGCGCATGCCGGACCTGGGGATGGCCGTGTGGTAGAACTTCGCGATCTGCCAGGGCTCGCCCTCGCCGAAGCCCGGTTTCGCGGCCAGCTCGAACGCTCTGCGCGAAACCCGGTGCGCCTGGATGTGATCGGGATGGCCGTAGAAGCCGTTGTCGTCGTACGTGACGAGCACCTGGGGGCGTACCTCCCGGATGACCTTGACCAGCTCGCCCGCCGCCTCGTCGAGGTCGGCGCGCCAGAACGCGCGGGGGTGGTCGTTGGAGGCGACGCCCATCATCCCGGAGTCGCGCCAGCGGCCCGGGGAGCCCAGGAAGCGGTGATCCTCGACGCCGAGCGCGTCGCAGGCGGCGTCGAGCTCGCCGATCCGGTACGGGCCGAGCGCGTCGTCCTGGTCGGCGGCCAGGTGGGCGAGGTCCTGGGGGATGATCTCCCCCTCCTCCCCCAGCGTGCACGTCACCAGCGTGACGTGGGCTCCCTCGGCGACATATTTGGCCATGGTCGCACCGGTGCCGATCGTCTCGTCGTCCGGGTGGGCGTGTACGAGCAGGAGCCGGCGATCAGTCATAGCCATGAGCGTAACAATGGCTCGTTCCTGGCAGGATTGGCCCTATGAGTGAGAGCTTCCCTCGACTGTCGGCAAGGACCCGCCGGTTCACCCTCGGGGTGCCCAGGGGCTTCACGATCTCCCCGGACGGCGGCCGGGTGGTCTTCCTGCGCACGAAGTCGGGCACTGATCCGGTCACCTGTCTGTGGGAGCTCGACACGGAGACCCACGTCGAACGCCTGGTCGTCGATCCGCACGAGCTGCTGGCCGACGACGAGAACCTGCCGCCCGAGGAGCGGGCCAGGCGCGAGCGCAGCCGCGAGTCGGCGGGGGGCGTGGTCGCGTACGCGCCCGACTCCACCCTGGCCAGGGCCTGTTTCGCGCTGTCCGGCGGCCTGTACGTCGTGGACCTGGCGAGCGGCCAGACCCAGCGCCTCGACACGCCTGGCGCGGTCATCGATCCCCGCATCTCCCCCGACGGGCGACATGTCGCCTACGTCACCGGCGGCGCCCTGCGGGTGCACGACCTCGTCACCGGCGATGACCGCGCGCTGGCCACGCCGGAGTCGGAGACGGTGACGTACGGGCTGGCCGAGTTCATCGCCGCGGAGGAGATGGACCGGATGCGCGGCTACTGGTGGGCGCCGTCGAGCGACGCCCTGCTGGTCGAGCGCGCGGACGAGGCGCCGGTGCGCGTCTGGCACATCGCCGACCCGGCCAATCCCGACCGGCCGGCCACGGCTCAGCGCTACCCGGCCGCGGGCACGCCCAACGCGATCACCGAGCTGTTCGTGCTGGGGCTGGACGGGTCGCGGGTCGCGGTGCCGTACGTGGAGGAATACCTCGCGACGGCGGCCTGGGACTCCCACGCGCTGTCGATCGTGACGCTGACCCGCGACCAGAAGACGATGCGGCTGTTCACCGTCGACCCGGCGACCGGCGCGGCCACGCTCGTGCGCGAGGACACCGATCCCGCCTGGGTGGACATCGTGGGCGGCGTTCCCGCGCACCTCGACGACGGATCGCTGGTCTGGGTGGCCAACGCGGACGGGGGCCACCGGCTGTTCGTGGGCGACCGCGCGGTCACCCCGCCCACGCTGCAGGTGCGGGCGGTGCTCGACGTCGATCACGACAGCGTGCTGTTCAGCGCCAGCGGCGACCCGACCGAAATTCATTTGTGGACATGGGACGGGCATTCGCTGCTGCCGGTCTCGACCCGTTCCGGGGTGTTCTCGGGGCGGATGTCGGGAGGTGTCGGCGTACTGACCGAGCAGAGCATCGACGCCGAGGGCGTGTCCACCACGGTCGTGCGGCGCGACGGCATGGCGGTGCCGATCCCGTCGTTCGCCGAGCGGCCCGGCCTCGACCTGCGGGTCTCGATCGGCCGTTCGGGCCACCGCGAGCTGGCCACCGCCGTGGTGCTGCCCTCGTGGCACGAGCCGGGCTCGCGCAAGCTGCCCGTCCTCATGGACCCGTACGGCGGCCCGCACGCGCAGCGCGTGCTCAACCGGCGCGGCGCGTTCCTGGAGAGCCAGTGGTTCGCCGAGCAGGGGTTCGCGGTGATCGTGGCCGACGGACGCGGCACCCCCGGGCGGGGCACCGACTTCGAGCGGGCCGTGCTCAACGACCTGGCGACCCCGGCGCTGGAGGACCAGATCGACGCCCTGCAGGGGGTGGCCGAGCAGTATCCGGACGATCTGGACCTGACGAAGGTGGCCATTCGCGGCTGGTCGTTTGGCGGGTTCCTGGCCGCGCTCGCGGTGCTGCGGCGGCCGGACGTGTTCCACGCCGCGGTGGCGGGGGCGCCGGTGACGGACTGGCGGCTGTACGACACGTGCTACACCGAGCGATACCTGGGCCATCCGGACGAGCAGCCCGAGGTGTACGAGAACTCCTCGTTGTTCGCCGACGCGCCCAAGCTCGAACGGCCGCTGCTGCTGATTCATGGGCTCGCGGACGACAACGTGGTGGCCGCACACACGCTGCGGCTGTCGTCGGCCCTGCTCGCGGCCGGGCGCCAGCACAACGTGCTGCCGCTCTCGGGCGTGACCCACATGACGCCGCAGGAGGTCGTGGCGGAGAACCTGCTGCTGCTCCAGGTGGACTTCCTGAAGCGCGCACTGGCCTGACCACGGTACGCACGCGCCGGGGTGGTCACCGTACACACGTTGTGCGGCTGACCACCCGCACGCCTTACGGCTGATCAGCGTGCACATGCTGCGCGACTGATCGCCGTAAGCACGCAGCGGGCCGATCACCGTACGCACGCGCGGGGCTGATCGCCGTTATGCACGCAAGGCGTCGAGGAGCCGCGACACGGTCAGCCCCAGCGCGACGACGGCCCCCAGCACCAGCGTGTAGACCCACGACGGGAAGTTCATGAGGGCGAGCTGCCCCTGCACGACGGCCAGGATCAGCACGCTGAGCAGGGTGCCCGTCACCGCCCCGCGCTCGCCGTTCAGACTGGTGCCTCCGAGCACCACGGCGGCGAGTGCGAACACGACCGTGGACAACCCCTGACCACCCGGCTGCGCCGCCCCTAAGCGCACCAAGAGGGCGAACCCGGCCAAGGCGGCGACCGCGCTCGACCCGGCCAACCCGACGAGACCGCCCGCCCACCCCTTGCTCAGCCGTTCGCGAACATTCCGGTTCAGCCACAACGCCCCGCCCGCCACCGACAGGACGGCGAACACCGCGAAGACCGCACCAGGCGGGTACGACGGCACGCTGGGCAGGACGATCACGCTGCCTCCTGTGAGCATGACCAGGAGCGCCTCGAAGACCACCGCGGCGGCGAGCGTCACCGCCCATGAGGGCGCGCCCAGCAGCACCGTGAACGCCCCCAGAACCAGCCCGGCGAACGCGGCGAGCACCAGCACGAGCAGCACCCCGGTGGCCAGCGGTAATTCGAGCTCGACCGCCGCCCAGGCCATGAGCGCACCGGACAGGGCGGAGGCCGCGCCCACCGCGAGGTTGGGCGTGCCGGTGCGCAACGACAGGGACAACGCCACGGCGGCCAGGCCGACGGGCGCGGCCAGGGCCAGGATGTTGACCAGGTGCTGGACAGGTGCGGTGACGAGGACCGTACCGACGGCCAGCACAGCGATGACGCCGAGCGCACCCTCCCATGCCCACTGCCACTTGGTCACGTCGTCAATGCTGCCGATCCAGCACCACGGCCACAAGACCCATTTCCCGGCCCGCAGGCACGGCACAGGCCGACCACCGAGCCCAGCCCCGGCCCCAACACCCCCACTGACCTAACCCCGCACCTCAACCCGGCAGGCCCCCGGAACGCGGACCACCCCACGCAGCCCGAACCCACAGAACGCGGACCCCACGAAATCGGCCCCGCCGCCCCTCGGTCCCACACGTCGACGCAACCGGAACCGCCGAACCCCCGACCAAAGCAACCGGAACCCACCGAGCCCAACCCAACCCGGGACCGCACAACCCAAGGAGGACACAGCCTCCACAGATCACCACCTGCAGCTCCATAGACCCACGAGTCCCGAACCCCCAAACCCGGAGTCCCCGAACCCCAAAGTGCCCGAACCTCAGAAGCCCAGAGACCTTCAAGAGCCCAGCGGAAGTTCAAGAGCGGATAGACCACAAGAGCCCACGGGACGGACCACGAAGAGCCCACGGACCATAAAGAGCCCAGGGACCCTCAAGAGCCCAGGGACCTGCCCAGACACCTGGAAACGATCTCGGTCTGACAACCCCTGGTAGGACTCCCACCCCTCAAAGACCAAACCCTGGTCCGACGCGATCCAGCCCTCCCCTCCGAAATCCTGACGCCATGCCGAACCCCCTCATCACCACAGCCACCACCCTGACGGCAACCCTGCTCCTGTCCGTAGGCGGCGCCGGCCCCTCCACCTCACCACCACCAGCGGCCGCGAAGACCACCCCAACTACCGCCAACACCAGCACCAACACCAACACCACCGACGAGCAAGACTGGCAACCCTGCCCCGGCGACAAGATCGGCATGGAGTGCACCGACCTCCAGGTGCCCGTCGACTGGAAAAAGCCCGAGGGCCGCAAGATCACCCTGAAGCTGGGCCGGCTGAAGGCCACCGGCAGCACCTCTGAAGGCTCGGTCCTGGTGGCCTACGGCGGCCCTGGCGGTCCCGGCATCGCCATCACGCAGTCCGCCCCCGACTGGTGGAGCAGTCTCCGTAAACGCATGGACATCGTCACGTGGGACACCCGCGGCTACGGCGAGCAGTTCCGGGGCCTAAGCACCGGCCTCCAGTGCTCCTGGACCCGCGTCCCGATCCCCGACGTCCCGAAGGACGACGCCGACCTCGGCCGCCTCTCCGACGCCAACCGCGGCTACGCCGAGGCCTGCCGCCTCAAAGATCCCGAGCTGTTCGCCAACATGACCTCGGCAGACCAGGCCAGAGACATGGAGGCGATCAGGAAGGCATTGGGCGGCGACAAGCTCAACTACTACGGCGCCTCCTACGCCGGCTTCTACGGCCAAGACTATGCTCGCCTCTTCCCCGGCCAGATCCGCACGATGGTCCTCGACGGCACGTGGAGCCACAGCGCCGCCGACTGGCCCAGCGAGCTGGCGGCGATGGCCAAGTCCAACGAGCAGTTCATGCAGCGCTTCTTCACCTGGTGCGCCACCAACGACTGCAAGGACGTGCCCAGCCTCTGGCGCAAGCTGATCGCCCAGGCCGACCGCACGCCGATCCCCACCACCACGGCCAACGTGGCCTACAAGGCCCGCGACCTGCAGTCCTTCGCCCTGGCCATGGCCCGGCAGGGCACCCCGGGCTGGCCCACGCTGGCGCAGGCGATCCGCAAGGCAGCCAAGGGCGACGCCTCCGGCTTCGTGCCCGCACGCGGCGGCCGCTACCCCGACCAAGCCACAGGCGTAACGGAATGCACCGACTGGCCGCGCTACAACTCCCTCAAGGAGCTGACCGCCGCCACCGACCACCTGCGCAAGATCGCCCCCAACACGGGCACCGCCAACACGATGGCCTCGGCGACCCTGGGTTGCATCGGCTGGCCAGTCGGG
>NZ_VCKX01000450.1 GCF_005889725.1 Nonomuraea zeae | reverse complement strand
GCGGGACGCTGCGGGTGGGGTCGTTCGCCACCGCCAACGTCGATCTGGTGCCCGGCACGCTCAAGCGCTTCGCCGAGCGGCGGCCGGGCGTCGAGCTGCGGCTGGTCGAAGGGCTCACCTCGCGGCTGATGGACCGGCTGGCCGCGGGCGCGCTGGACGTGGCCGTGATCAGCGACTACCCGGCGGGGCTGCCCGCCGAGGGCGCGCGTACGGTGCTGCTGCGCGAGGATCGGCTGCTCGTCGCGCTGCCCCGCGGCCACCGGCTGGCCGCGTACGAGGACGTGGACCTGCGGGACCTGGCCGAGGAGACGTGGATCGAGGCCGCGCCGCGCGGGCAGCCGACGCTGCTGGTGACCGCGTGCGCGGCGGCCGGGTTCACGCCGCGCAGCGGGATGCGGGTGGCCGAATGGTCGGGCAAGTTCGGGTTCGTCGCCGCCGGGCTGGGGGTGACGCTCGTTCCCGAGCTGGCGGCGCGGGCCGTACCGGGGGATCTGGTGCTCCGGCCGCTGCGCGGAATGGCCCCCGCGCGGAAGGTGTACGCGGCCCTACCCGGAACGCCACTGCCCGCCGCGCTGGAGCTCGTCGAAATGCTGGGAGAATGGAAGGTGTGTACGACGGTTTCGCCCACTTAAGCCCAGGTCTGCTCGCGACCGGGCTACGTGACGTGACGACCGACCTGTCGGCGCTCGACGGCGAGGGCTGGTGGGCCGTCGTCGTCGACTATGAGGGCAAGGTGACCTGCGCCCGGTTCGACCGGGTGCGGGAGGCGCCCCTGCCCGCACCCGCGGGCCCCTGGCACGGGCCGGGCCCCGTCCAGTGGCACAGCTCGCTCGACCGGCCGGCCTACGAGGCCGGCGTGCGCGCGATCCGCGACCACATCGAGCGCGGCGAGGTCTACCAGGCGAACCTCTGCCGCGTCCTGACCGCCCCGCTCCCGGCCGATGCCGAGCCGCTCGCCCTGGCCGCCCGGCTCGCCGAGGGCAATCCCGCACCGCACGCGGCCGTGATCCAGGTGCCGGGGCTGAGCGTGGTGTCGGCCTCCCCGGAGCTCTACCTGTCCCGTGACGGCGACGTCGTGGAGTCCAGGCCCATCAAGGGCACCGGCGTGACCGCGGCCGACCTGCTGGAGAAGGACTACGCCGAGAACATCATGATCGTCGACCTGGTCCGCAACGACCTCGGCAGGATCGCGGCCGTCGGCTCGGTCGAGGTGCCGTCGCTGTGCGCGGTCGAGGAGCACCCCGGGCTCGTCCATCTCGTCTCCACCGTGCGCGCCAGGCTGGCGCCGGGGGCGGGCTGGCCGGAGCTGTTCGCGGCCACTTTCCCGCCCGGCTCTGTCACGGGCGCGCCCAAATCGTCGGCTCTGCGGATCATCAATGAGCTCGAACCAGCACCCCGCGGGCCGTACTGTGGGGCCGTGGGCTGGGTTGACGCCGACCGAGGCAGGGCGGCGCTGGCCGTGGGCATCAGAACATTCTGGATCTCGGCAGGCGAGATCCGGTTCGGCACGGGAGCGGGCATCACCTGGGGCAGCGACCCCGGGCGCGAATGGCTCGAAACCGAGCTCAAGGCAGCCAGGCTCATCGCACTGGCATCCACAGGAGGAATCTGAATGAACATCCCTGTCTGGGTCAACGGGGAACTGATCGACCCCGCGCAGGCCACCGTCTCGGTTTTCGACCACGGACTGATGGTCGGCGACGGCGTGTTCGAGACCATCAAGATCGTGAACGGCAAGTCGTTCGCGCTCACCAGGCACCTCGACCGGCTCACGCTCTCGGCCCAGCGCATGGACCTGCCCGAGCCGGACGTCGACGCGATCGCCGACGGCATCGCCAGGTGCCTGGAGGCCGCGCCCGCCTGGACGCTCGGCCGCATCCGCGTCACCTACACCAGCGGCCGGGGCCCCCTCGGCTCCGACCGCGGCGACCAGGGCACCACCTCCGTGGTCATCGTGGACGAGCAGAAGTCGTTCCCCGCCACCGCCGACGTCACCGTCGTCCCCTGGCCGCGCAACGAGCGCGGGGCCCTGTCCGGCGTCAAGAGCACCTCCTACGGCGACAACGCCAAGGCCCTGCTGTACGCCAAGAGGCGCGGCGGCGGCGAGGCGATCTTCGGCAACCTGGCCGGCAACCTGTGCGAGGGCACCGGCTCCAACATCTTCGTCGTGCGCGACGGACGCCTGCTCACCCCCACCCTGGAGTCCGGCTGCCTGGCCGGGGTCACCCGGGCGCTGGTGCTGGAGTGGTGCGGCGGCGAGGAGATCGACGTGCCGCTGCAGGCCCTGTACGACGCCGAGGAGGCGTTCCTCACCTCCACCACGCGCGACGTCCAGCCGATCAAGCTCGTCGACGACACGGTGCTGCCCGCCGCGCCGGGGCCGATCACCACGAAGGCCATGCGGATCTTCGCCGAGCGCTCTGCCGCCGACCTGAACCCGTGAGCTAGTCTCGTGCCTCACAACTGAACTTGCGAGGCATACGTGGCAGTCGGTCCGCTTCGCCCGGGAGATCCTGCGGCGGTGGGAGAGTTCCGCATCGTGGGCCGGCTCGGCCAGGGCGGCCAGGGCATCGTCTATCTGGCCGAGTCGCCCGGTGCGGGGCAGGCGGCGGTCAAGGTGATGACCGGCGGCATCGACCGCACCTTCGCCAGGGAGCTGGCCGCCGCGCGGAAGGTCGACGAGTTCTGCACGGCCCGCGTGATCGTCGCCGACCTCGACCACGATCCGCCGTACGTGGCGGCCGAGTACATCGACGGCCCCGCCCTGGCGACGGCGGGGCCGCTGAGCGGGTCGGCGCTGACCCGGCTGGCGCTCGGGACCGTCACCGCCCTGGCCGCCATCCACCGGGCCGGGGTGGTGCACAGGGACTTCAAACCGGGCAACGTGCTGCTGGGCCCCGACGGGCCGCGGGTGATCGACTTCGGCATCGCCCGGCTGGCCGACGCCACCTCGACGCGGGGGTCCTCTTCGGGGACGCCGCCGTACATGGCACCCGAACAGCTGTCCGGGCAGCCCGTGGGGCCCGCGTGCGACATGTTCGCGTGGGGCTCGACGATGACGTTCGCGGGCACGGGGGCGCCGCCGTTCGGGCGGGACACGTTCGCGGCGGTGGCGTACCGGATCCTGCACGAGGAGCCGGACCTGGGCGGCTTACCCGAGCCGCTGCGCGGGATCGTGGCGCGCTGCCTGGCCAAGGACCCCGCGCGGCGGCCCAGCGCCCGTACGGTGCTGCTGGAGCTCCTGGGGGAGCCTGACACGGCTCCTGAGCCCGGCATGGACCTCAGGCCCGCCGCCGGGCCTGGGGCCGCTTCGGGGGACGGGGACGTGGCGGTGCTCAGCAGGGGCGCCGTGGCCGCGGCCGGGGTGCGGCCGGAGCCGGGGCGGGTGTCGCGCCGGGCGGTGCTGCTGGGGGCGGGCGCGGTCGTGAGCGCCGCGGCGGTGACCGGCGGGGTGCTGTGGTGGCGCCTGCCACGCGGCGGGCCGTCCCAGACTGCCGGCTCGGCCACCTTAGGCGTGAGCGGCACCCGGGGCGTGACCGGAACCCCAGGCGTGAGCGGCACTCCGAGCGTGAGTAGCACCCCGGGAGTCATTCCGAGCGGCGCTCCGGAGGTGACCGGCACCTCCACGGAGGCCGTGGAGGCGCCAGTCAGCGCCCCGCCCGCGAGGGGGATGAGCCTGGCGATCGCCATGCAGGGCGCGATCGCCGTCGCGCCGCTGGCCGATCTGACGTTCGAGGGCGGCCTGACGCAGAGCTCCTTCCACGGGACGGGCCGCGGCCGGGTCCGCTACGACGCCGACGGCAGCTACAGCGTCGGGAGCTGCGACTTCGCCGTGCGGATGGCCTCCGACGAGGGCACGCTGAACATCACGGTGCTCAACACCGGTGGCACCCGCGACACCTACCTCAACGGACACCGCACCTGGAAGGACCCGGACGGCGCCAAGCAGGCCTACATCGACATGCTCGTCGTGATGGCCGGGATCGGCGTCATCCTCGAACTGGTGGGGCAGGCCGGGCAGGTCAACCGCTCGGGCCGCCGCTACTCGGGCGGCCTCGAAGCCGGCGGCCTGCCGACCGCGATCAAGGAGCGCCTGGGGGACATGAGCGGCGGCGGGGCCGAGCGGCTCAAGGGCACCCGCGTCACCTGGCGGCTCGAACTCGACAAGCGCAACCGTCCCATGTCCTTCGAGCTGGCCTGGTGGGTCGCGATCGAGGGCACCGAGCTCTCCTCCACGTTCACCACGACGTTCAGGAACTGGCGCGACGAGCAGATCACGCGGCCCGGCTGAACGCGAACGGCCGCGCCCCCCGGTAACGGGGGCGCGGCCGGAGGTCCTCAGGGAGATCAGTACGACTTCTGGGTCTGGACGTTGAAGTCGTCCATCTTGACCTGCTTGGCCGGATCGGTGAGCGGATCGTTGATCTGCAGCACGTCCAGTCCTTCTCTTATGTCGCTGGAGTAGATGTAGCCGTTGTAGTAGTAGGCCGACCACGAGCCCGCGATGCCGCCCCCGGGGAACGGCGGGCGTTCGAAGTAGCCGATCTCCTTGGGGTGGGCCGAGTCCGTGAAGTCCCAGATCGACACGCCGCCCTGGTACCAGGACTGGACCATGATGTCCTTGCCCGGCACCGGGATCAGCGAGCCGTTGTGGGCCACGCAGTTCTCCTCGGCCTGCTGCTCCCTCGGGATCTTGAAGTAGCCGCGCCGCTCCAGCTTGTTGTTCACGAGGTCGTAGACGGCGTCGGCGCCCTTGGTGACGGGCGTGTTGCCGTCGCACGTGGCCTGGCCGCCGCCGCCCAGCTCGTCGCTGAACAGGACCTTGGTGGCGTCGTTGTTGAACGTCGCCGAGTGCCAGATCTGGAAGTTCTCGGTGTCGGTGATCTGCTGGAGCACCTTCGGCTTGACCGGGTCGGAGATGTCGAGCAGCACGCCGTCGCCGAAGCAGGCGGCCGCGGCCAGCTTCTTCTCCGGGTAGGCGGTGATGTCGTGGCAGCCGGAGGCGAACTCGGAGTGGTGGCGCTCAGGGAAGATATCCGGCTTCGCCACGATTTTTGCGGACTGAGGGGACTTTGTCGGGATCTCCACGATCTGGATGAGCTCGTGGGGCGGCGGGCACGTCTTCGACTCGGGCTCGGGGCCGGGGGAGGAGACGTACACGTACAGCGTTTCGCCGGCCGGCACCATCGTGTGCGTGTGCGAGCCGCAGTCGGTCTGGACGGCGCTGACGTACTTCGGGCTCTTCTTGTCGCTGACGTCGAAGATCCGCAGCCCTTCCCATTCCTGGCCCTCGCCGGAGTCGCACTCCGGGCCGCCGCGCGGCTCGTCGATCGACAGGACGAGCAGGTCGCCGTGGATCGTGACGTCGTTCTGCTGCGCCGGGCAGGCCACCTGGCTGACGATCGCGGGCTTGGCCGGGTCGCTGATGTCGTAGATCGAGAACCCGCCGAAGTTCCCCACGTACGCGTAGTCGCCCTGGAAGGCCAGGTCGGTGTTGAAGTCGCCCTCGCCGTTGAACGGGGCGGTCCTCGGCACGTGCGCGACGTGCTTGACGTTGTCGCTCGTCATCACCTCACCCGAGGGCGACGCGGCGGTCGTGCCGGCCGGCGCGCTGGTCTGCTGCGTCGTGGTGGCGGGCGCTGGAGCACCGGCCGGCTGCTGGCCCGACGCGCACGCGGAGGTCAACAACAGCACCGTACACAACACCGCTCCGCGCAACTTGGCAGAGATCAACGCCCATCCCCTTTGTCTCGTAGCTCACTATGGAAGCTATGTCAGGAGGTTCGCCGCTGCGTACGGTCTTCATCACAGTTGTGACCACAATTGCCCTCGCCGCCTGCTCGCCGGAGCGCAGCGAGCCGTCGGGTCCTTCGGCCATCGGCACGGAGGCGCCCGTCATCGTGCCGGGCAGCCCTGGTGCGGGGGGTCGTACGGCCTCACCGGGGGAGCGGGTCGGGCAGACGCCCGCGCCGACGGTGGCCTCGGACGTACGTTTCGCGGAGGCCATGATCCCCCACCACCGCCAGGCGCTGGAGATGACCTCGCTGGTCGAGGACCGCACCACCACGGCGTCCATCCGCTCGTTCGCCCGCTCGATCACCGCCGCCCAGACCCCGGAGATCAAGGCCATGACCGGCTGGCTCGCCGAGCTGGGCCGCAGCGCCCCCGCCCAGCACGACCACGGCGGGGCGGAAGGGTACGGCATGGCGACCGAGCAGCAGCTGAACGCGCTGCGCGCGGCCGAGGGAACCGTCTTCGACCGCCTGTTCCTGCAGCTCATGACGAGACATCACGAGGGTGCGGTGCGGATGGCGGGGGAGGAGCTGGCGACCGGCCGCGACCAGCGCATGCGGCTGCTGGCCAAGGATGTGTACTCGGGGCAGAGCATCGAGATCGCCCGCATGCGCCAGACCCTGGAGTCGCTCCCGGCGTGAGCGCGCGCGACTGTCAGGGGATCGGGTGCCGTACAGGCCGAGACGGCCCGCCGGCACCCGCCGGGTGGAGCCGCGAGGAAGGGGGACCGGGGGTCAGGACGGCCAGAGCATGTTGGTCAGCTCGGCGTCCAGATCCATGAAATCGGTCTCCCGGCCCGCGGGCACCTTCTCGTAGGTGCGGTGCAGGAACTCGGTGAGCGGGGCCAGCGGTACTTCGAAGAGCGCCTGCCCGAACGGCGACGTGAGGCTGATGTGCAGCGTGCGTTCGCCGTCGGCGCGTGCGGGCCAAACCTGCACGTCGCCGTCGCCGACACGCCTCACGATGCCTACTGTCAGCAGTTCGCGAGCAAAGATCCACTCGACCGGTTCGTCGTTCCCTACGTGGAAGGCCATGCGGATGGCATAAGGATCGTCGGCTGTGTAACTCAGTCCGGCGAGCAGGGGGACGGTAGTACGGTCGGGGACCACTAGCCGAAGGCCAAGCTCGGCGGAGACGGTGGTGCTGTTCATCGTCAGCCAAACCTTTTCGTCGTAGGTCCCCTCTTCGGGGCTTTCACTGCTCTGACGGACTTCGTCCTGAGCTATGACGCGGAACGAAGAAACCTGTAGGAAAGATTCCGCTCCAAGGGCCTTCTGTAACGCACATCACAGCTGGACATTTAGGCATCTACCAGGCTAAACGGCATCAATCGGGTCGTATTTACAAGGGTTTTGCGTACTGAGGAGCCTGCCCCGGCGCGCCGACCAAGAACGTTTCTTGTCAAAAGATCGAGACCGATGACTGCCGGAACACGACGATGGTATGCCACCGACCCGTCGTGCCGATGGGCAACCGCCGCGTTTCACCCGAATCCCTCTGGCGCGCCCGCCGCCGGCCCCCCGATAGCC
>NZ_VCKX01000044.1 GCF_005889725.1 Nonomuraea zeae | reverse complement strand
GGTCGGGGACGATGAACTGGGCCTGACCGCCTTCGCGTTCGAGCGGCATGACGGACAGGCGCGCGGCGTCGGCGGCGACGGCTGAGCCGTAGTCGCGGCGGATCAGGTGCAGGCACAGGTCCAGGCCCGCGGCGGCGCCGGCCGAGGTGAGGATCTGCCCGTTGTCCACGTACAGGACGTCCGCGTCCACTTCGATCTGCGGGTACATGGCGGCCAGGAGGCCGGCGGCGGCCCAGTGGGTGGTGGCTCGCAGGCCGTCCAGGAGGCCGGTGGCGGCCAGCGGGAAGGTGCCCGAGCAGATGGAGGCGATGCGGGTGCCGTTGCGGGCGGCGGCGCGCAGCGCGTCGCGGACGTCCGGCGCGAGCGGGACCAGCGCGGCGGTGCCGGGCACGATGATCGTGTCCGCGTCCGTGAGTCCGTCGAGGCCCCAGGGCGCGCGCAGGGTGAAGGCGCCGGCGTCGATCTCCGGCTGTTCGGCGCACACGCGGATCCGGTAGCCCGGGTGGCCGCCGGGGAGCCGGGTGCGGGTGAAGACCTCGATCGGCGTGGACAGGTCGAAGGGAATGACCTGGTCCAGCGCGAGGACGGCGACGGTGTGCATGGCCAGAAGATATCGCCTCGCCGGACGGCGGATCTGGGCCGAATCCGCAGCTGCCGCCGGTCAGCCGCCTTTTCCCAGGGTTGGCATTATCCCGTTGTAAGGTGTCGTTTTTGCCACTGGGAGGGCGGGACGGCAGCCCGTTACGTTCGAGCGGACCGGGCTTCCGACACGCGAAGGACTCCTTTCATGCACGCCCAGATCGTTTTGTTCGACGGCTTCGATCCGCTCGATGCCGTCGCGCCCTTCGAGGTGCTGTCCGCCGGCGGCACCGCGTCGCCGGGGGCGGTGACCGTGGAGCTGGTCTCCGCCGAAGGGCCGCGCGAGGTGGTCAGCGGCACCGGCGGGCTGGCACTGCGGGCCACGGCCGCGCTCGACCCCGGGCGTGCCGGGCTGGTCCTGGTCCCCGGTGCGGCGGGACGCATCGGGGAACCCGGCGAGACCCCTGACCACGACGCGGGGGACGAGCCGGGTCAGCCGGACGATTCCATCCCCGTGCTGCTGGGCCGTACGCTGGCGACCGAGTTGCCGGTGTTGCTCAAGGCCGCGATGGACAATCCCGAGGTGACGGTCAGCGCCGTGTGCGGCGGCTCGCTCGTCCTGGCCATGGCCGGCCTGCTGGAGGGACGCCATGCCACCACCCACCACCTGGGCCTGGACCTGCTCGACGCCACCGGCGTACACGCGGTGCCTGCCCGCGTCGTCGACGACGGTGACCTCGTCACGGGCGCCGGAGTCACCTCCGGGCTCGATCTGAGCCTGTACCTGCTGGAGCGCGAGGTGGGCCCGCGGATCGCGCACGCCGTCGAAGAGCTGTTCGCCTACGAGCGCCGCGGCACCGTCTGGCGGAACGTGGGCCCCGAGCCCGCCCGATTCTGACCCCTCCTCATCAGTCAGGAAGTACAGCAGCATGTCCGTCGAAGGCACCTGGGACCTGTCCATGTCCACCCCGATCGGCAGGATCAAGGCCGTGGCCGAGTTCCGGCGCGAGAACGGCGCCCTCATCGGGACCGCCCGTGGGGCCGGGGAAGAAGTACCGCTCGACAACGTCGCACTCGACGGCGACCGGCTCACGTGGAAGCAGGCCATCACCAAGCCCATGCGGCTGAACCTGGACTTCGCCGTGACGATCGACGGCGACACCCTGGCGGGAATCTCCAGGGCGGGCCGCCTGCCGGCGTCGAAGGTCACCGGCGAGCGCCGCCACGAGCCGGAATCACCCTGAGCACAGAGCCGCCGGCCGCCGATCTCTCCGTCGCGCGGCCGGCCGTCGTACGGCCGGCCAAGACCGTACTTCATCTCGGCGTACGAGGTGGCTCACTGGCCGGCCGCGAGTTGTACGGTGCGATGGAGGAGGGCGGAGGCCTTATGGCAGACGAGCAGATCACGACAATCGGCAGATGCTATCTCTGCAAGCGCACTTTCAGCTTCACCCCGGCGAGTGTCATGACGGTCATGATGGACCCCGAGACCAATATTCCGCTGGGCATGACGGTGTCGGGTAACTTCCGCGAGCCGACCTCGGAAGCCGCCGCCAGGGCGGTAGCGGAGCACGTTTGCCCCGACTGCGTGGACAGGGCGAAGGAGCTCAGCAAATCCCTGGACTCGCCTGCCCTCCCGTTCGACACGTGGCGGCGAGACAGTCCCTGATCGCGATTTTCCGAGGGCTTCGACGTCCGTGCGTCTCCGCGGTTCCGGGTTACTGCTGCAGGACCGACAGGACGTTTCCCGCAGGGTCCGTGAACCAGGCGATCAGCGGGCCGCCGCCGCGGAAGATGCCCCGCTCGTCCGCCGCCATGCCCTCGTACCGCTCGAACCGCACCCCGCGCCCCGCCAGCGCGTCCACCGTCTTCTCGATGTCCTCGACAGGGAAGTTGAGCACGGTGAACGTGGCCGGGGTGTGGTTGTCCTTCGGGTAGACCAGGATCGTGGTGCCGCCCGCTATGTGGAGCGTGAGCAGGCCGTGCTCCTCGGTGACCCGGAGCCCCAGGGTCTCGCCGTAGAACCGCTTCGCGGCCTCGATGTCGTCGACCGAGAAACCGCTGAACGCCTTCGTCTCGCTGAACATGGTTCCCCGATCTCACATGGCCTGGCGGTGGGCGTCGCTGAGCTGGATGATCTGTACGTAGTTGCCGTCCGGGTCGATCGCCGTGGCGAACAGGCTGCCGTCACGGTCCTCGATCTCCGCCAGCCATGAGACGCCCGCGCTCTCCATGCGGGCCGCCACGTCACGGGCGTCGGGGACGTCGAAGTTCAGTATCGTCCTGCCGGGCTCCGGATTCCTGCCTGTCACGTCCGCCCGCGTGTCGATGAACAGGTAGAAGTCGCCGAACTTGAGCACCCGGTAGCCGTTGACGTCGGCGCTCTCCTCGGGGTCGAGGGTGGCGGCGTACCAGTCGCGCAGGCGTTCGGGGTCGGTGCTGGCCAGTAGCAGGCTGCCCAGGACGGGTCGCTTCATCGCGAGCTCCTCAGTCGTCGAGTCGAGGTCGAGTGTCGAAGTCGCCGAGCCGTTGATGGCATCAGGGTCTCGGCGTGCTTTCAAGACGACAGACTCGGCGGCGGCGCGAAACTCATCGCCGCCGCCGCGAAAGGTGCCAGAAACCTGGATGAACCCCGAAAAGGCGCGCAGCGTGCCCGGCCGGTGGGCACGCTGCGCTGGCTGGGAAGAGCCTGGTCAGCCGGTGGTGAGCGTGAGGCCGTAGACGCTCAGGGCCTCATTGACCGGCTGGTGGTACGTCGTACCGCCGATCGAGCAGTTGCCCGAGCCGCCGGAGGTCGTGCCCTGGGCCTGGCTGCCCGAGATGAACGAGCCGCCGGAGTCGCCGGGCTCGGCGCACGCGCTGGTGCGGGTCAGGCCGGAGACGGTGCCCTGCGGGTACGTGACACTGGCGTTGTGCTGCCTGATGAGGCCGCAGCGCCAACCGGTGGTCGAACCGGAGCGGCAGATCGAAGCGCCGACCGCGGCCTGGGTGGAGCCGCGGACGGTCACGTTCGCGCCGCCGGAGCCGCGCACGTAGGGGGTGACGGTGTTGCCTGGAGCGGCGACCCAGGCGTAGTCGTTGCCGGGGAAGGACGAGCCCTGGAAGGTGCCCGTCGGGTTGGTGGTCCTGGAGCCGGCCCGGCCGCAGTGCCCGGCGGTGACGAAGCCGGGCGTGCTGCCTCTGGTGACGGAGAAGCCCACGCTGCACCGGCTGGAGCCGATGTAGAAGGCGGCGCCGCCGATGATGTTGATGAACGTCGTCGGCCGCTCGGCCGTGGCGGAGACGCTCACCGCGCTCCTGTCCACGCCCGCGGCGGCGGCGAGGGCTTCGGCGGCGGCCAGCGTGGGCGCCTGGACGGCGACGCTGTTGGTCGTGACGTCCACGAACCAGAGGGCGGCCGCGGCCCTGGCCCGCCTCGGGGCCTGGTCGAGCCGTTGCATGATCGAGTTGAGCTGGGTGAGCGAGCGCGTGACGACGACGGGCTGCGCGCCCTGCGCCTCGATGGCGGCCGTGGCCGCCGGGTCGGTGGTGGCGACCATGAGCTTGGAGGCGTCGTCGTTCAGCCAGGCGCCGCCGAACGACGTGCCGAGCTGGGCGGTCAGCGAGGTCTCCACGGCTGCGGCGCGTTCCTCGTTGGCCAGCCTGGTGACGACCTGCGACTCGGACAGGCCGAGGTCGCGTTCGAGGGCGTCGATCATGGCGGGTGGGGCGGGGGAGGCTGATTGAGGTGCCGGGTCAGCTGCTGCTGGGCTGAGGGGGGTGGCCAGGCAGGCGGCGAGGATGACGGCGCCTGTCAGCGCACAGCGTTTACTCAACATGTGCACTCCTCGGGTGGGGGTGCTGTCAAGTTAACGGCTGGTACGAATCCTGTTAGATACCAAAGAGCCCGTATTTCGGTGTTATGGCCGCTTTTTGGCTGCGGGCCGAATATGAAATTTCATGCCTTAAAGGTGAACGCCAGGGTAGGCCGGTAAGGTCCCGTTGCTGGAGGTGTTCTCTGTGCGTAATGGTGTTCGTCATATGATCGGCGCCGGAGTCGGGGTGCTGGCGGTTCCGTTGATCGGGACCGGGCTGGCCGTCGGCGACATCGAGCGCTTCTACCCGGCGCCGCAGGTCAGCGTCGACTGGATCGCGATGGCCGCGTACGCAGGAGCCCTGATGCTGATCGGCGTTCTGGCCGGGTCGAGAGTGTCGCCCGTGGCCTCGCTGCTGCCGGGGCTGGTCTTCGCCGGGCTCGGTGGAGCGGTGGGGGTGAGCATGGTCATGTACAACGACCCCAGGTTGTGGCGGGAGCTGGTGCCGCCCGACTACCTGCTGTACTACGAGCCGTTCCTGTACAGGTGGACTCTCGTGATCGGGCTCGTGCTGCTCGTCGCCTCGGTCTTCCCGTCGCGATGGCGGGCTCGGCCGGCGCGGTCCGCGCCGCCGCCCCCGGCCGAGGAGGAGGTTGCCGAGGAGGCGGCGGCGGATCCCGCCCCGCCGCCGCTCCCCAAGCGCATCCCGTCCCGCTACTGATCCCCGCTGCCCTCCCGTCCCGATACGGATTCCCCGAGCGCATCCCGTCCCGCTACTGATCCAGCTCTCGTGCTCGTTCCGTCCTGGTGCGGGGCGAGGGGCGGGCGATCACGAGGGCGATGAGCGCGTACGGCAGCACCAGGAGCGCGAACGTCGCCCCGTGCGAGGCGTACCCGGAGGCCGCCGCGTAGGCGGTGTAGACGGCGAGCGTGACCAGGTTCGTGCCCAGGCCGGCGACGGAGGTCACGGTGGCCCGGGCCGGGCCGCTGATCCGCTCCTGGAGCCGGGCGCCGGCCACCACGCCGGCCAGCTGGAACGCCCCGAAGGCCAGGGCGATCAGCAGGAACCCGGCCGGATGGCCGCTGAGCGCACCCGCCGCCATGGCGAGCGCCGCCAGCGCGACGGTGAGGGCGTACAGGCGGGCGGGCATCCGCTCGGCGACGCCCGACAGCAGGCCGCCCGCCGTGGCGCCGATCCAGACCAGCAGGACCAGCAGCGGGATGGTGGTCTTGGCCACGCCCGCCTCCGCACCCAGGAACGGGACGTACTCCTCCAGCGCTCCCCAGATCGCCGTCACGGCCGTGACCAGCAGCAACGCGTGCAGGACCCGGCGATCGGTGCGGGCCAGCGCGACTCCGGCGCGCAGGGTCGCCAGGTAGCCGCCGCCGGCGCCGGCGCCCGCCGGCCTGTGCTCGGGCAGCGTCAGCGCGAAGGCCGCGCACAGGACGCAGGCCAGTACGCTCGCCGCGCCCACGGCCAGGTAGCCGCCGGCCGCGAAGACCGGCACGGCCAGCCCGATCGCCGCCGCGTCGGCCACGAGGCTGATGGAGGTGGCCCGCCCCATGACGGTGGCGTAGCGGCCCGCCTGGCCGTGCCGCTCCAGCTCCTCGTACGCGAGGGCCTCGTACGCGCCGGAGACCAGTGCCCCCTCGGCGCCCCAGAGCACGAACCCCAAGGCGAACGCCCAGTAGGACGGGAACAGGATCCACAGCGCGAAGCCCAGACCGGCCAGAAGGGGCCCCAGGCACAGGATCAGCCGCCTGGAGACCGTGTCGGCCCAGGCACCCGACGGGACCTCCAGCACCATGCCCGTCACCGACCAGATGACGAACAGGGACGAGGTCTCCGCGACGGATAACCCGGCGTCGGTAAACAGCAGCGTATAAACCGGATAGAGCAGTATGAATTCGCCGAGAAATGCGTAAACGTACAGCTTTTTGACAAGCATGTGAGGCCTTCCGGGGGATGAGCAGGACTCCGAGTGCTTGCCGCCTCGGAGGCCCGCGCGTCCCGCGCCGGCCCCTGGTTATGCATCAATGTCGCCAGGTCATGCCGCGCATTCTAGTCGCCGCGCGCGAGGCTCTCACCGGGTTTTCCGTGCGCCTCGATGCGCTCGCGGAACGGCCGGCGTTCGAGGGCCGCCAGCGTGGCCCGCAGCACGTCGGCCAGGGGCACGGGCAGCTCGGCGTCCAGCTCGCGCACGGCTTGCTCCACCGCCGCCCACTCGGCCTCGATCACCGGCAGCGCCGCGCGGGCCGCGCCGGTGAGGTGGACGATGCGGTGGCGGGCGTCGGCGCCCTTCTCCATGGTGACCCAGCCGTGCCGGCGCATCTGGATCACGGTCTGGCTGGCCGCCGAGTGGGTCACGCCGATCGCCCTGGCGAGGTCGCGGATGGCCAGCGGGCCGTGCGCGACGAGCGTGCGCACGATGGGGGCGTAGCGCGGGCGGTAGTCGGGCAGGCCCAGCTCCGCGTACGTGCCGGCGTAGGCGTCCGCGATGGCGCCGTCCATCAGCTCGTGGACGTGGCGTAGCAGCGTCCCCAGTCCGGTCACGGGAACCAATGTAGGGCTACGCGGAGCGCGCCTCGGGCAGCGGGATCCACTTGTGCGCCCAGGTCACCAGCTCGTCCAGCACGGGACGCAGCTCCTGGCCCATCTCGGTCAGGTGGTATTCGACCCGCACCGGCGAGGTGGGCAGCACGCGGCGCTCGATGAGCCCGGCGGACTCCAGCTCGCGCAGGCGGCGGGCCAGCATCGTGTCGTTGATGCCGGGGATGGCCGCCTTGAGGTCGGCGTAGCGATGGGCGCCCTTGAAGATCATGTGGATCACGGCTCCTGACCACCGGGCGCCGATGAGCTCCAAAGCGGTGTGAAAGCGGACACAGACGGAAGAGACGCTCACGGGCCTGATCCTAGCATTTGCTCTGTAATGTGTAGTTACTCAATAATGTGGAGTATCTATCTTCCCAGCTGAGGAGCAGTCATGGACAAGCCCGTTCTGCAGATCGTCGTCGCCAGCACCCGTCCGGGCCGGTCGGGCCGGGCCGTGGCCGACTGGTTCCACGGCAAGGCCGTGGCCGCCGGCACCTTCGCGGTGGAGCTGGTCGATCTGGCCGAAGTCGAGCTGCCGTTCCTCGACGAGCCGCACCACCCCAGGCTCAGGCAGTACGTGAACGCGCACACCAAGGAGTGGAGCGCCACCGTGGAGCGGGGCGACGCCTTCGTGTTCGTGACGCCCGAGTACAACCACAGCTTCAACGCCGTGCTGAAGAACGCGCTGGACTACCTGCACCACGAGTGGCAGCACAAGGCGGCCGGGTTCGTCAGCTACGGCGGGGTGTCCGGCGGCACGCGCGCCGTGAACAGCCTGCGCCAGGTCGTCAGCACGCTGAAGATGGTGCCGGTGCTGGAGGGGGTCATCATCCCGTTCCTGCCACAGCTCCTGGACGAGTCCGGCGAGGTGCGGGCGAACGACGTGATGGACGCCGCCGCCGACGCCATGCTCGCCGAGCTGGCCAAGCTCACCGGGGCGCTGCGTCCCATGCGGCTGTCGGGGGCCTGAGCTACGCTGCCGGACGTGGCGCTGGCAGTGAGTGTGGTGGTCCGTTATCGCAAGGCGGTGACGTACGGCGTGCACGCCCTGCTCGCCGCCCTGGAGACCGCGGAGGTGGAGCACGAGCTGCGACTCGGCACCACGCCGGAGGAGACCGCCGGTCACATCGCCGGCAGCGCGGCTGACCGGGTGCTCGTCCTGTGGTCGTTCTACTCGCCCGACGCCGAGGCCATGGCGGCCGAGCTGGCCGTGGTCAGGTCGCTGAGCGGCGATCGCGGGCTGCACGTCGCGGGCGGGGTGCACGCCACGGCCGAGCCGCAGCAGGTCATCGACGCCGGCTGGGACCTGGCGGCGATCGGCGAGGGCGAGACCACGATCATCTCCCTGGTCAGGGCACTGCAGGAGGGCGAGCCGCTCACCTCGGTCCCGGGGCTGGCGGTCAAGGACGGCGACGGCGTGGCCCTGCGCACCAGGCCGGCGCCGCAGCTGCCGCTGGACGCGTTCCCCTCCTTCGTCGGCAGGAACGGGCCGATCGAGATCACCCGCGGCTGCCGCTACACCTGCCGCTTCTGCCAGACGCCGTTCATGTTCGGCGGCCAGTTCCGCCACCGCTCGGTCGCCAGCGTGCGCGAGCACGTGCGCGGCATGGTCGCAAGAGGGCTGCGCGACGTGCGGTTCATCACGCCGACCTCGCTCTCGTACGGCTCCCCAGGCCCGGAGCCGGACCTCGGCGCGGTGGAGGAGCTGCTGGCCGGGGTCAAGGAGGAGCTGCCGCCGCACGGCCGGGTGTTCTTCGGGAGCTTCCCCTCCGAGGTGCGCCCCGAGCATGTCACGCCGGAGGCGATGCGGCTGCTCAGGCGCTACGTCGCCAACGACAACCTGATCATCGGCGCCCAGTCGGGCTCCGACCGGGTGCTGGCCGCGTCGGGGCGCGGGCACGACACCTCACCGGTACGCGACGCCGTCAGGATCGCGGTCGAGCACGGCTTCCGGCCCAACGTCGACTTCATCTTCGGCATGCCGGGCGAGGACGAGACGGACCAGGCGGCCTCGCTCAGGCTGGCGGGCGATCTGGCGGACCTCGGCGCCCGGATCCACACCCACACGTTCATGCCGCTGCCCGGCACGCCGTGGCGGGACGCCGAGCCGGCGTTCATCCCGCTCGAGACGATGAGCGAGCTCGACAGGCTGGCGCAGCGCGGCGACGCCTACGGGCACTGGCGCAAGCAGGCCGAGCACGCCGCGCGACTGGCCGAGACGGCCAAGGCCTACCCCCGCCGGACCCGCCGCCGCCGCACCAGCTGACCCCGGACGTCCGGACGCCGGACAGCCGTCGTGGAGAGGTGGGGCCCGTCAGGAGGCACCGACCGGCCGAGCGAACCGGCCGAGCGGACCGGCCGCGGTCGTCAGGGCGCGCGGGACCCGGGCCCGCCGCCCTCGCCCTGGTCCTGGTCCTGGTCCTGGCCTCGACCCTCGCCTGGGTCCTCGTCCTCGTCGAGCCAGACGGACCCGTCCTCCCAGACCGGTCCCGCGCCGCGGTCCTCCCCGTCCAGCACCTGCATGACGCGCTCGAACGCGTCGCTGACGGGACGCAGCGCCTGGGTGAACGCATTGGCGAGCGGACCGAAGATCTCGGTCACCTCGGTCATGAAATCGGAACTCTTGTCCTCGGGAGGCGCCCAGCGCATGGCGTCGGCGCTCAGCGTCTCCCACTCGTCGACGATGCCGTCGATGGCGTCGAGCACGTGATCAGGATCGCTTGGCATGACCGCTCTCCGTGGAAGTCGGCCCGCGGGGTGGTCCACGGGTGAAAGAGCCGGATACCTCCCACGGTACTTCAGACCGGGATGGACACGCCCACGCCGCCGCGAGTCTGTGCGCCGAACCGTTCCTTGTCGGCGGCGAGGTCGAGCGGGCGGATGCTCGACCGTGCGGCCAGGATCTCGTCGGTGAGCAGCGAGGCCGGCACCAGCCACGACACCTCGAACTCCAGCCCGTCCGGGTCCTTCGCGTACAGCGCCTTGGTCGTGCCGTGGTCGGAGGCCCCGACCAGCGCGCCGAGATCGCTCAGCGTGGCCGAGACGCGCTCCAGCTCGTCGAGGGTGTCGACCTCCCACGCCAGGTGGTAGAGGCCGACCGAGGTGCGCCCGGCCGGTGAGGACGTCGCGTTCGCGCCGATCTCGAACAGGCCCAGGTCGTGATCGTTAGAGGAGCCGGGAGCCTGGAGGAAGGCGGCCCCCCGCATGCCCATGACGACCTCGAAGCCGAGGGCCTCGCGATAGAACGCGACGCTGCGTTCGACGTCGCGGACGTAGAGGACCGCGTGGTTGAGCCGCTGGACCGGCATGGTGTGCCCCTTTCAGCAGAGTCCGGGCCCAAGTATATGAGCGTTCAACTAAATTGGGAGAGTGACCAGATGGCTAGATGAGGACGAACAACGCACCTGGCGGAACTTCCTGGCCGCGACCCAGCTCATCGACGAGGCGCTCGACCGCCAGCTGCAGCGGGACGCGGGCATGCCGCACGCGTACTACATGATCCTGGTGGCGCTCTCGGAGGCCCCGGAGCGGTCGATGCGGATGAGCGAGCTCGCCGCCCGGGCCCGGAGCTCGCAGAGCCGTCTGTCCCACGCGGTCGCCCGCCTGGAGGAGCGCGGGTGGGTCCGCCGCGAGCGCTGCCCCGCCGACCGCCGCGGCAACTTCGCCGTGCTCACGGACGACGGATTCGCCACGCTCGCCACCGCCGCGCCCGGCCACGTCGAGGAGGTACGGCGGAGCCTGTTCGACGCGCTCACCCCCGAGCAGGTGCGCCGGCTCGACGAGATTTGCTCCGCGGTCCGGAACACGCTGGAGGGGTAGCGCGCGAACTGTCGCCCCCAGGCCGTACCGTTCTCCGGGTACCCGAACGAGGAGAGGCCGATGCACGACACCGAAGAGGCGCTGTTCAGGGCGGTCCACGGGATCGCGGGCCGTTTCGCGGGCCAGCCCGTGCCCGTGGTGATGGACGCGTTGCTGCGCCACCTCCCCAAGGCTCCCGGCCTCGAGGTGACGGAGATCCGCAAGATCGCCGAGGAGATCAGCGTCGGGCGTGATCCCTCGGGCTTGTGAACAACTGATCACAGGGGCAGCATCGAACCATGTACGAGCCAACCCCTGATGATCGATTCACCTTCGGTCTGTGGACGGTCGGCTGGCAGGCGCGCGATCCGTTCGGGGACGCCGCTCGGGCGCCCCTCGACCCCGTCGAGAGCGTGCATCGGCTGGCCGAGCTGGGGGCCTACGGCGTCACCTTCCACGACGACGACCTGCTCGCCGTCGAACGCGATCGGGACCGGGCGATCGCGGCCTTCCGGAAAGCGCTCGCCGAGACCGGGCTGAAAGTGCCCATGGCCACCACCAACCTGTTCACGCACCCCGTCTTCCGCGACGGCGCGTTCACCAGCAACGACCGCGACGTCCGGCGGTACGCGCTGCGCAAGGTGACGCGCAACCTCGACCTCGCCGCCTCACTCGGCGCCACCACCTACGTGTGCTGGGGCGGCAGGGAGGGGGCGGAGTCCGACGCGGCCAAGGACGTGCGCTCGGCGCTCGGCCGCTACAAGGAGGCCATCGACCTGCTCTGCGGCTACGTGCGCGAGCGCGGCTACGACCTCCGCTTCGCGATCGAGCCCAAGCCCAACGAGCCGCGCGGCGACATCCTGCTGCCGACGATCGGGCACGCGCTGGCGTTCATCGGCGAGCTGGAGCATCCGGAGATGGTCGGGCTCAACCCCGAGGTGGGGCACGAGCAGATGGCCGGACTCAACTTCGTGCACGGCGTCGCGCAGGCGCTGTGGCACGGCAAGCTGTTCCACATCGACCTGAACGGGCAGCACGGGCCCAGGTTCGACCAGGACCTGGTCTTCGGGCACGGCGACGTTATGAGCGCCTTCTTCCTCGTCGACCTGCTGGAGCACGGCGGCTACGACGGTCCGCGGCACTTCGACTACAAGCCGTCGCGCACGGAGGATCCGGCGGATGTGTGGGAGTCAGCAGCCGCAAATATGCGGACATACCTGATACTTCGCCATAAGGCCCGAAATTTCAGGGCCGATCCAGACGTACGGGAGGCGCTGCGGGCCTCCCGCGTCGACGAGCTCGGCCTGCCCACGCTCAACCGGGGCGAGACCCTGGCCGATCTGGCCGGCGACGACTTCGATCCTGAGGTGGCGGCCCGGCGGGGCTACCATTTCACCCATCTCAACCAGCTTGCGCTGGAGCATCTGTTAGGAGTTCGTGGGTGACGCTGGTCGCTGGGGTTGATTCCTCGACGCAGAGCTGCAAGGTCGTCATTAGGGACGCGGAGACCGGAGCGCTGGTGCGCCAGGGCCGCGCCGCGCACCCGGGCGGCACCGAGGTGCACCCCTCGCACTGGTGGGCCGCGTTACTGCAGGCCATCGAGGAGGCCGGCGGGCTGGACGACGTGGCGGCCGTCAGCGTCGCGGGGCAGCAGCACGGCATGGTCTGCCTGGACGAGTCCGGAAACGTCGTGCGCGACGCCCTCCTCTGGAACGACACCCGCTCCGCCCAGGCCGCCGTCGACCTGGTGGCCGAGCTGGGCGGGCCGCAGGCGTGGGCGGACGCGGTGGGCTCGGTGCCCGTCGCCTCGTTCACGGTGACCAAGCTGCGCTGGCTGGCCGAGCACGAGCCCGACAACGCGCGGCGCACGGCCGCGGTGTGCCTGCCGCACGACTGGCTCACCTGGCGGCTGGCCGGCGCGCTCGGCGCCGGGGGCTTCGACGCGGCGGCCTGGCAGGACGCGCCGCCGCCCGCCCTCGACCGGCTCACGACCGACCGGGGCGACGCCTCGGGCACGGGTTACTGGTCACCCGCGGCCGGGGCCTACCGTACGGACCTGCTGAAGGCCGCCTTCGGCGCGGTGCCCCTGCTGCCCCGCGTCCTGGGCCCGGCGGAGCAGGTCACCGCCGGCCGGATGCTGATCGCGCCGGGGACGGGCGACAACATGGCCGCGGCGCTCGGCGTGGGCGCGCGGTCCGGTGACGTGGTGGTGTCGCTCGGGACGTCGGGCACGGTGTTCGCGGTCACGGAGTCGCCCAGCGCCGACCCGTCGGGAGCGGTCGCCGGGTTCGCCGACGCCACGGGACGCTTCCTGCCGCTGGTGTGCACGCTCAACGCCGCGCGGGTCCTGGACGCCGCCGCCCGCATCGCCGGCGTCGGCCTCGACGCGCTGAGCGACCTCGCGCTCCAGGCGCCTCCCGGGGCGGACGGGCTCACGCTGGTGCCGTACCTGGAGGGCGAGCGCACCCCCAACCGCCCGACCGCGACGGGCTCGATCCACGGGCTGACCCTGGCCACCTCGACCCCCGCACACCTGGCCCGCGCGTCCGTCGAAGGCATGCTCTGCGGCCTCGCCGACGCCCTGGACGCGCTGAGCATGCGTCCCGAGCGCGTGCTGCTGATCGGCGGCGCGGCCCGCTCCGAGGCGGTCCGGCGCATCGCCCCGACCGTCTTCGGGGTCCCGATCACGGTGCCCCCGCCGGCCGAGTACGTCGCCGACGGCGCCGCCCACCAGGCCGCCACGCTGGTCACCGACCCCGACTGGCGTTCCGAGGACACGGAGACGTACGAGGGGGAGGCGATCCCGGCGATCCGCGAGCGCTACGCCCGGGCGACGGCCCACATCCTCGACTGACCCCCCACCGGCCCGCCTGCCGAACCCCCTGAGGAGATCCACTTTCCTCAGGGGGTTCGCGCATGCCGGCGGCAGAACGGGGGAGTTGCACGCCGTCGAGCCCGGAAGAGCGGGCCGGGGCGGAAGGGACGAGGGTGCCAGGGTCAGGGATGAGGCCGGTGAGCGGGCCTTCGCGAGGCGGGTCACCGGCGCCGGTGCCCACCGTGCGCGGCCGTGGAGGACGGAGGCTCGTCTCGGGGTCGGATCAGGGATGGGTAGGGGGTGGCGCCGGATGCCGGGTAAGGGCGCTGGGCGGGACAGTAGTGCCATGACCGCAGCAAAGAGGCTCTACCCCCTGATCGCCTGTGGCTCGATCATGTTCGCGGTGGTGGCCGTCGTGGTCGGGCAGATCGTCCCGGACCCGTACCTCGACCCCATGAACATCACCGTCAGCGAATACGCCGTGTCCGACCGCGGGGGCGTCACGGAGGTCGCGATGGCGGTGCTCGGCATCGGGTCGCTGGCGCTGCTGGCGGGGCTGCGGTCTGCGGGGGCGCCCGTGCGGGGGATGCCCGAGCGGTTGCTGATGGTGTGGTCGGGGGCGCTGATCGTGGCGGCGATCATCCCGACCACACCCATCGGTCACGACCTCGACCTGGCGGCCCAGATCCACCGGTACGTGTCCGTGGCCGCGTTCGTGAGCCTCCCGGCCGCCGGGCTGCTGATGGTCCCCAGGCTGAACGCGGACCCCGACTGGAAGCCCGTGGCGCGGGCGGTGGAGTGGGTGACGCTGGCCGGCGGGTTCGGGCTGCTGGCGATCACGTACGTGGCCCTGCCGGGCGACCGGGTGCTGATCGGACTGGTCGAACGGCTGCTGCTGGGCGCCGAGGTGGCACTGCTGGCAGTGCTGGCCGGTTGGCTGGTCCGGCTGGCGTGGCGGCGCCGCGCGGTCGAAGCCGCAAATTTCCCGACATATCACAGATTTATCGCTAGTCGATCTTAAAACCATCTGTTTCGATGCTATTCTCTCCCGCGATCTTCTATCCGGGAGCGGGTGTCATGGCATCGGGCAGATCCATCAGATTCAAGATCTCGACGCTGCTCGTCATCCCCTTGATCTCCCTGATCGCGCTCTGGGGCTTCGCCGCGAGCACCACGTCGGGGGAGGCGCTCAACCTGCTGAAGGTCGAGAGCATCTGGACCGGTGTCATCAACAACGCCGACGGCCTGGTCTCCAACCTGCAGACCGAACGACTTGCCTCCGCCGAGCTGCTCGCGGGCACGGTCAAGGACCCGGACGCCCTGTCCAAGGCGCGGGCGAAGGTCGACAACAACCGGAAGGTGCTGCGGCAGCGCGGCCTGTCCGAAGACACGCAGTCGGCGCTGACCCAGGACATGAAGTCCCAGCTCCAGACCGTGTTCGAGGTGTCCGACCGGCTGCCGGACATCAGGCGGAAGGTGGATGAGCGCAAGCTCACCCCCGGCGGCCTCGTCACCGAGTTCGCGAAGATCTCCGACGAGGTCCACCTGCTGTACTCCAGGCTGACGGTCAGCACCGACCTGGAGCTCGCGCTCCAGGCGCAGGGCCTGATCGCCGCCGACGAGACGCGCGAGCTGCTGAGCAGGGAGCACGCCCTGATCATCGCCTCGAACGGCCGGGCGAGCATGCACGACGTCCACATGCTGGCGGCCATCGACGGCACCAGGACGCACCTGTTCCCCAAGGCGCTGGCCAACCTCGACACCGAGCTGCGCACGCCGTTCGAGAAGATGTACTTCTCCCCGCGGTACGTCACGATGGAGAACCTGCTGGAGGGCTACGTCAACGGCCAGCCGGTGGACATCGACCTCTGGCGGGGCATCGGCGAGCAGGTGCAGAAGGAATACGCCCAGGCCGTCTGGCGCACCGGCGACAAGCTGCTGGCCAGGATGGAGCCCGCGGGCGTGGCCATCATCGTCCGGGCCGCCGTCGCCGGCGCGCTCGGGCTGATCGCGGTCGTGTTCTCCATCTTCATCTCGATCCGGTTCGGCCGCCGGATCACCAGGGAGATGGCGACGCTGCGCCGTACGGCGCTGGACCTGGCCGAGATCCGGCTGCCCGACGTCGTCTCGAAGCTGCGCAAGGGCGAGAGCGTCGACATCGAGACGGAGGCGCCGCCCATCAGGGTGGGCGACAACGCGACCAGCGAGGTCAGCGACCTGGCCTCGGCGTTCGACAGCGTGCAGAGCACCGCCGTGGACGCGGCCGTCGAGCAGGCCAGGCTGCGCGAGGGCGTGTCCGAGGCGCTGCGTAACCTGGCCAGGCGCAGCCAGTCGCTGCTGCAGCGCCAGCTCAGGCTGCTCGACGAGATGCAGCGCCAGACGGAGGAGCCCGAGGCGCTCGAGCGCCTGTTCAAGCTCGACCACCTGACCACCCGCATGCGCCGGCACGCCGAGGGCCTGGTGCTGCTCTCGGGTGGCGCGGCCGGCCGCAGGTGGCGCGGCGTCATCCCGATCGAGGACGTGCTGAGCGGCGCGGCGGCCCAGGTCGAGGAGTACACCCGGGTCCGCGTCTACCCCATGCAGGAGTGCGGCGTCTCCGGCGGGGCGGTGGCCGACCTCATGCACCTGTTCGCCGAGCTGATCGAGAACGCCACCTCCTTCTCCTCGCCCAGCAACGAGGTCTCCGTGCGCGGCGAGATGGTCGGCAGAGGCTTCGCCGTCGAGATCGAGGACCGCGGCCTGGGCATGGACGAGCAGACCCGCCGGGTCATCAACGAGCGGCTGTCCAGCCCGCCGGAGTTCGACCCCTCCCAGACGGAACGGCTCGGGTTCGCGGTGGTCGGCATGCTCGCGGCCAGGCACGGCGTCAAGGTCACGCTCAAGCTTTCCCCGTACGGCGGCACCACCGCCATCGTGCTCGTGCCCGGGTCCCTGGTCGAACCCATGGTCACCCCGGTGCAGCAGCTGGAGTTCGAGTCCGTCTCCGTGTCGGTCGTCCGCGAGGACCCCACGGGGCCCGGCGAGCTGCCGCGCCGCATCCGTACGAGCAAGCGCGCCGCCACCTCCGCTCCGGCCTCCGCCCCCGCTTCCGCACTGCCCCAGCAGGAGTCCGCGCCGGCCCGCCACGAGCGGCCCGTGGAGCTCTCCCAGCGCGAGCGGCCGGTGGAGCTCCAGCAACGCGAACGGGAGCTGCCGCAGCGCGAGCGGCCGACGGAGCTCCCGCAGCGCGAACGAGGTCTCCCGCAGCGCGAGCGGACCACCGGCCTGCCCCAGCGTGAACGGCAGGCCGGCCTGCCGCAGCGGCTGAAGCAGGCGCCGCCCCCCGTACCACCGGCCGAGGAGCGCTCGCCCGAAGAGGCCAGGGCGCTGCTCTCCTCGCTCCAGTCCGGCTGGCAACGCGGGCGGCAGGACAGCGACCAGGATGGGGGATCTGAATCGTGAGCCGCGAGCACGAGTGGGTCGATGAGGAGGCGGGGCCAGTCGTGCGGCCCTATGCGGTCGCCCGCGGGCGTACCCAGCCGACCTCAGCCGCGGTCGACCTGCTGGCGACCGTCGTCTCCACCGGCCTGCCCGCCCCGGCCAAGGCCGAGCTGAGCGTGCCGCACCGGCGCCTGCTGAGCAGCGTGGCGGGACAGGCCAGGCCGGTCGTCGAGGTCGCCTCGGAGCTGGGCCTGCCGGTCGGCGTGATCAGGGTGCTCCTGGGGGACCTGCTGGAGCACGGCCTGGTCACGGTGCGCCCGCCACGGGACAAGACCGCCTCGCCGTCGGAGAGCCTCCTCCGGGAAGTGATCAACGGCCTTCGGGCCCTCTAGAGGCGCCGACGGCGATCCGGGCCCCCAAGGGCCTGGAAAGGCCCTCCAGAGGCCCTCTGCGTGCCGCTGGACGCCCTCCAGGGGGCGTCTCCCGACGGGGGCGCTAGTTGGCGGAGGTCAGCGTGCGCAGCGAGTGCTCGACCAGCGCGATCATGACCTCCTTGGCCGAGGTCCGCCGGCGCACGTCGCACAGCAGCACCGGGACGTCGTCGTCCAGGTCAAGTGCGATGCGCACGTCGTCCACGCTGTGCCGGTCCGCGCCTTCGAAGCAGTTGACGGCCACCACGAACGGCGTGCCGCGCTGCTCGAAGTAGTCCACGGACGGGAAGCAGTCGGTCAGCCGCCTGGTGTCGGCGATCACGACCGCGCCCAGCGCGCCGTAGGACAGCTCGTCCCACATGAACCAGAACCGCTCCTGCCCGGGCGTCCCGAACAGGTACACGACCAGCCCGTCGCGGATCGTGATGCGGCCGAAGTCCATCGCCACGGTCGTGGTGGTCTTGGCCTCCACGCCGTCGATGTCGTCGACGCCGACCCCGCGATCGGAGAGCACCTCCTCCGTGCGCAGCGGCTTGATCTCGCTGACCGACCCGACCAGTGTGGTCTTGCCGACACCGAACCCCCCGGCGATGAGAATCTTCAGCGCGACGGGGTCCTCAGAGAGCACGGAGTCCATTGATCACTTCCTTGAGAATGCGCTCATTCGACCGCGACCCTCCGGCGGAGGGCGACGTCACCGAGATGAGGCCGTGGTCACGCATGTCGCCGAGTAAGACCCGGATGACGCCGACGGGCAGGTCGAGCTCGACGGCCAGGTCGGCCACCGAGATCGGGCTTCGAGCCGCCCGCAGGATGAGCTGCTGTTCTGGACCGAGCTCGCCCGGCGGGTCGCCGATCGCGCGCACGGTTGCCACGAGATCGAACGCGTCCCCGGAGGAATGCGTGCGACCGCGGATGAGAGCATAAGGCCGGACGACCGGTCCCGCCTCCTCATCGAACCACTGCGGGCCTTCGCTCATGACGCTCCAGCGCGCGGGTTCGTGGTGATGTGCTGGCCCACCCGCTTGACCAGCATCGCCATCTCGTAGGCGATGTGGCCGACGTCCACGTTCGCGTCGGCGATCACGGCCAGGCAGGTGCCCTGCCCGGCCGCGGTGACGAACAGGAACGCCGACTCCATCTCCACGATGGTCTGGCGCACGTCGCCGCCGCCGAAATGGCGTCCGGTGCCGCGGGCCAGGCTCTGGAACCCGGCCGCCACCGCCGACAGGTGCTCGGCGTCCTCCCGGGTCAAGCCCTTGGAATAGCCGACCGCAAGGCCGTCGGTGGACAGGATGACCGCCTGGCGCACCGCGGCGACCCGGGTGGCCAGGTCGTCCAGCAGCCAGTTCAGCTCACCGGTGTTGGTGGTCGGCACAGTCATGCATCCCCCTTACTCATGGCCCCTCCTCAGAGGCTTCTTCACGGGCGCGTTGGGTTCCCCGCTGGAAAGCGGAGAACAGGTCGCGTACCTCTTCGGGAGAGCGTTCGGCCTGCTGCTCCGGCTCGGGCGGCGCTTCTTTGAGCTGCGGCGCCAGATGGGACTGGCGTACTCGCCTGGGCAGCCCCGCGTGGGTGCCCGAGCTGACCACCGCGAGCGCCTTCTTCCGCGTACGGCTCGGCAGCGCCGCCTTGTCGTCGTCGCCGGCCTCCAGCGCGCTCTGCTCGGCCACGATCGTGCGCGGCACGAGCACGATGGCCGCCGTGCCGCCGAAGGGCGAGCGCCGCAGCAGCACCTTGACACCGTGCCGCTCGGCCAGCCTGGCCACCACGAACAGGCCCAGCCTGTCGCTGTCGGCCAGGTCGAACTCGGGTGGCGCGGCCAGCAGGGCGTTGTAGGCGGCGTACTCGCCGGCCGTCAGGCCGAGCCCTCTGTCCTCCACCTCGATGGCGTAGCCGTTGCTCACCAGGTCGCCGCGCACCTGGACCATGGTGTCCGGCGGCGAGTAGATGGTGGCGTTCTCGACCAGCTCGGCGACCAGGTGGGTGAGGTCGGCCGCGGCGGTCCCGTCGAACGCGCTGACCGGCATCGTCTCGACCGCGACCCTGGTGAAGTCCTCGACCTCGGCGACCGCGGCCCGCACGATGTCGATCACCGGCACCGGCTTGCGCCAGGCCCGGCCCGGCGCGGAGCCGGACAGGATCATCAGGCTCTCCGCGTGCCGCCGCATGCGCGTGGTCAGGTGGTCCAGGCGGAAGAGCTCCTCCAGCCGGTCTGGGTCGTGCGTACGCCGCTGCATGGTGTCCAGCAGCGCGAGCTGGCGGTGCAGCAGGCCCTGCTTGCGGCGGGCGAGATTGAGGAAGACCTGGCCGACGCCATGGCGCAGCGCGGCCTGGCCGACCGCGGCCGTCACGGCGGTGCGCTGCACGGAGCCGAAGGCCCTGGCCACGTCGATGATCTCGGCGGAACCGCTCACCTTGATCGCCTTGGCCTCCTTCCGCACGTCGACGTCCTCGCCTCTGCGTAGCCGCTCGACGATGTCGGGCAGTCGTCTCTGCGACAGCTCGACCGCGGCGGAGCGCAGCCCGGCCAGCTCCGCGGCCAGGCGACGACCGAAGCGTACAGAGATGATGATCGACGCGAGCACGGCGATCAAGCCGAGGCCGCCCGCGATGGCGATCTTGACCACGGTGGCGGTGGCCGCCTCGGACGTCCGCGCGGCCAGGACCTCGGAGGAGGCGAAGCCGAGCTTGTCGAGCTGGGAGGTGAGCTTGTCGACCGACTCGTTCCAGCCGTCGGCGACGACCGGGGGCGCGCCGGTCTTGATGATCCGCCCTTCCATGGTGGCGAAGGTCAGGAACGGCTCGGTCGCGAAGACCTGCTCGTACGGCCGGCGCAACGCCACGTCGAGACCGGCGAGCCCGCGCGAGTGCAGGAACTTCCTGGAGGCCGCGTACTCGGTGAAGGCCGCCGCCTCCGGGCCGGTGAGCTGCTGGTCGGCCATGGCCCCGATGATGAGGGCGTGCTCCCTGGCGATGTACTCCCTGGCCATGCCCATGGCCTGGAGCGAGGCCGCCTGCTGGAAGATCGTCAGGTCGGAGACCGACACCAGGTGGTCGTAGAGCATGAAGATCGAGTCGAGGATGCGGTTGTACTCGTTCAGCCCGGACAGGCGGGAGCTGAGGCCGCCGTCGATGTCGGCCCTGATCGAGCCGAGCCGGTCAAGCCCGGCGGTCAGGGTGCTGAGAGGGCCGCTCAGTGCGCCTTCGGCGGCGCTGCCGGCCTCCCCGACGGCCCGCTTGAACTGGCTGACCGACTGGTCCGTGCGGGCGCGCTGTCCGCCGAGCACTTCGTCGAGTTCACGCGTAGTGAGCGCTTCCGCGGAACGCACCCGTTCGGCCTGCAGCTGTAATCCCAGGTCGGTGGAGGTGACACCGAGAGTCCGATAGAGGGTGTTCGCGCGGAGTAACGACTGGGCGTCGCCCATGGTGAGGTTGAGGACGAAACCCCAGAGCGCGCTCAGAGACAGAAGGGGTAGCAGCAGCAATAAGAAGATCTTGAACCGAATTGACCGGTTTCGCGAGCCCATGTCCCAACCTCGAGTCGGGGGCATTTCCACACCTTGTGTAAATACACCTCCGGAAGATCGCACAGGAGACTAGCACCGTTTATGCTTCCGGCGCAGTGGGAGGAAGACGTTCATTACCGTGATTATTGGGACAAGATCTCGTCGTCGCGGTGGGCGGAACTGGTGATGGTCCACAGCCAGGCGAGCGCGACCAGCGAGATCACGATGAGTCCCGCCCAGTTCAGCAGCGTGTACACATGCACCTGCCACGCGCTCACGTGCGGCACCCGGCCGATCCGCAGCAGCTCGAACTGCCACGGCCGCCCGGTCAGCACCAGCGTGATCGCGATCGCGATGGCCGACATCGAGTCCCACAGCGCGTGCAGCAGCGAGACGCCGAGATAGGTCAGCAGGACGGGGCCCGTCAGCCGCCCGCCGGCGGCGAACAGCGCGCCACCGGCGATGGCCGTCCACAGGCCGTGCCCGACGGGCGTCAGGATGCCGCGCAGCACCTCCGTCTCGACGAGCTGGGACAGCGACAGGCCGTCGGCGGCGAAGAGCGCGTTGAAGGCGTAGCCGGCGCTCTCGAAGGCGGCGAAGCCGAAGCCGACGGTCGCACCCAGCACGACCCCGTCCATGGCCGAGCGCACGGCCATCCGCCTGGTGACGAACATGAGGGCGGCCAGCTTCACGCCCTCCTCGATGAGGCCGACGAGCACGTACATCGCGACCGACGGCCTGATGAGCCAGCTCTCCAGCAGCGAGGCGCCGAGCACGCCGAGCACGCCGCCCACCACGAACGCCATGAACAGCAGCTCGACCGTGACCCGGGGCGAGTGGTCGCGCCCGTGCGCCCAGACGACGAATGTCACCGGCACCAGGAAGCTGCCGAACAGCACCACGGTCGGCACCAGGTTCGAGTTGCCCGTCGAGGCCGTGACGAGGACGGTGGCCAGCCACAGGGCGAACCCGATCAGGAAGATCCGCAGCCACGGCCTCATCGCGCCGGCTCTCCGGCCAGGTCCGCCACGGCCAGCGAGGCGGCGGTCACGGCGGCGTCGCCGCGGGCGGCGGGCACCGAGTCGGAGCCGGCGATCGCGATCCTGCCGAAGCGCCTGCGGGCGACGTCCGCCGGGAACGGGCCGTCCGGGTAGAACGGGTGCCACGGCCGGCAGTACTCGATCGCGTTCGCGTGCCCCCACCGGTCGATCGTGATCGCCTCGACGTCCCTCGCCGGGTCGAAGCCGACCGGCCCGAGCAGCCGGGCGAGCTGGTCGCGCACGGTGCGCTCCAGATGGCCGTACGGCGTCCTGGCCAGCTTGCGCCGGCCCGCCACCGACCCCGGCTCCGGCCCCAGCTCCGACCGGCACGGGGTGGCCAGCATGCGGACATCGCCCGAGGGCTCGACGCAGGTCAGGCACCAGTACGCCCCCGTCCACCGGACCCTGCGCACCCCGGCCCGCCGCCAGGCGTCACCGTCGCGCAGCCGTACGGTGGCGTGCAGCACCGGCACCCTGACGGCCTGGCTCAGCGCCTGCCGCTGCGCCGCGGGCAGGTCCGGCACCAGGTGCGGGATGACCGCGCTCCAGCAGGCCAGGATCACCGCTCCGGCCTCCACGGTCATGACGCGGTCGCCGTCGAAGTAGCCCACCGTGGCCGACTCGGCCCCGTCGCGTACGGACACCACCGGGCTGCCCAGCCGCATCGGGACCACGGGGCCGTCGCCGGACGGGCGACCGGCGGCGGCGGACCAGGCCCGCTTCACCGTGGGCGAGTTGTACCTGGACGGCTCCGACCGGTCGAGCCCCAGGCCGCCGAACCCGGGATAGCCGCCGGCCCACGCGTCGATCGCGCCGAACGCCCTGGTGTCGTAGGCCCACGCGCCGCTGGACATCGTCCGGCAGAACCGCTCGGCGTCGGGGTGCACCCCGCACACCTCCAGCAGGAACCGCGAGTAGGTCAGCTCCGCCAGCCGCTCCTGCTTGGCCCGCGGGCCGAGCCCGGGGAACCAGTCGGGCGGATCCTCGTGCAGCATGCGCAGGTCGCGCCGGGCCCGCCAGGCGATCGGCAGCCGCGCGATCCAGTCGGAGGTCATCCTGACCAGGGTGTCGGCCCCGAAGGTCTCCGCGTCGCACATCACGCCGTCCGGCCGGCCCGTGCAGAACGCCTCCCTGCGGGCCCGCCCGCCGAGCTCGTCGTGGTTGTCGAAGACGAGCACGCGGGCGCCGGGATGGCGCCGCAGCCACTGGCGGGCCGCGCTCGTGCCGCTCGGGCCGCCGCCGACCACCACGAGGTCGTAGCTCTCCCCGGTGGGCTCGGGAGTGCCCGCCAGTTTCCAGAAGCGTCCGTCCCGCAGCGCGTGCGGCACGCTGAGCGCTTGAGCGGTGTCGCCCCGCCAGACACTCGGCTCAGGTCTGAACGCGGCGCCCTGCGGCGCCTCAGCCTTTTCTGCGGTGCCCAGCACGACCGTGCTTCCCAAAGCGCCCACGGCGATGCCGTCGAAGAAGTCGCGGCGGGAAATAGGCCGGTTCATCCCTAGGTCGCATGAAGACAGGCTCATGGCGCGATCATCAGGAGCGCGGCGGAAAGCGGCTGAGGGGCGCGCAGGACTTCGGGCAACATTTTGCGCGGCCTATTACCGCGAATGCCCGTTTGGAGTAGCGTCCGGAACATCTGGCGACGGGGGGAGTCCGGTGGTCGGCAAGCAGGGCAGGGTCACGGGGAAGATCGGCCCAGGGCTCGTCGGCGAGGTCATGATCCCGATCAGGGGCGGCGTCGAGGCGTTCTACGCACATCCCAGCGTGCCCGACGAGGAGATCGCCACGGGCTCCATCGTGGTGGTCGTGGACTACTTCCCCCCGAGAACCGTGTACGTGGCAAGAGCACTCGTCTAGGGAGGCCCCGGATGTCCCCTGAGCTCTACCTCGCCGCCGGTGGCGTCATCGCCGCGGCCGTCGTTCTCATCCTGCTGTTCAAGGCCGTGTGGCGGGTCGCGGAGCCCAACGAGGCCCTGATCATCTCCGGCCTGGGCGCCGGCCGCCGCCGCGGCGAGGGCCCCGACAGTCTCGGCTTCAAGATCATCACGGGCAAGGGCACGGCGGTGCTGCCCGGGTTCCAGGCGGCCAGGCGCCTGCGGCTGGACACCCGGGCGGCCAATCTGCAGGTCGCCTGCGTCACCCAGCAGGGCATACCCGTGCAGATCCGCGGGGTGGTGATCTACAAGGTCGGCGACGACCTGTCCTCGATCGCGAACGCCGCCCGCCGCTTCCTCGACCAGCAGGACTTCATGACCAGCGCGATCCACGAGCTGTTCACCGGGCACCTGCGCTCGATCATCGGCAACCTCACGATCGAGGATCTGATACTCAACCGCGAGCGCCTGACCAGCGAGACCAGGGCCTCGGCCGCCGACGAGATGAGCAAGCTGGGCCTGATCGTGGACTCGCTGCAGATCCAGGAGATCGAGGACGAGACCGGCTACATCACCAACCTCGGCAAGCCGCACGCCGCCAGGGTCGCCGCCACCGCCCGCATCGCGCAGGCACAGCGCGACCAGGAGGCCACCGAGGCCGAGCAGATCGCCGCCGCCAACAAGGCCGCGGCCTGGCGCGACGCGCAGATCAAGCAGGCCGCCTACCAGGCCGAGATCGACCGGGCCCAGGCCACGACCCGCCAGGCGGGGCCGCTGTCGGAGGCGACCGCCCGCCAGGAGGTGGTCGTCCAGGAGACCAGGGCCGCCGAGCTGGAGGCCCAGCTCGCCGAGCAGCGGCTCCAGTCGCAGGTGCGCAAGCCCGCCGACGCCAAGGCGTACGAGACCGTGACGCTCTCCCAGGCCGAGCGGGACGCCCGCATCGCGCAGGCGGAGGCCGAGGCCAGGGAGACCGAGCTGCGCGCCGCCGCGCAGGCCAGCCAGGTCAAGCTGGCCGCCGCGGCCGAGGCCGAGTCCGTACGGCTGCGCGGCGAGGCGGCGGGCGCGGCCACGAAGATCGCGGGTGCGGCCGAGGCCGAGGCGGCCAGGGCGCGGGGTCTGGCCGGCGCGGAGGCGGCCAAGGCGCTGGGCCTGGCGGAGGCCGAGGCGTCGCAGGCCAAGGGCCTGGCGGAGGCCAAGGCCATCAGCGCGCGGGCGCAGGCGCTGAAGGAGAACCAGGAGGCGGTCATCGCCCAGCAACTCGCCGAGCGCTGGCCCGAGGTCGTCGAGGCGGGCGCGAAGGCGTTCGGGAACGTGGACCACATGGTGGTGCTGAACGGCGCGCAGGGCGTCGAGGAGCTGCTGGCGAAGGCGCTCACGCTCGGCGGCACCGGGCTCGGCCTGGCCAGGGCGCTGCTCAACGGCGTCACCCCCAACCCGGAAGTCACCTCTAATGGCGCTGAACCGGAGGTGTCTGGCAAGACGCCCTGAAGCGGCGTACCGTCGAATTCAGGGCGAGCCGGGAAGTCTGGTCGGCGATTCATACGACGACGTCCCCGGGAGTTGGCCATGGACTTACTGCTGGCAGGAATCATCGCCGCCATCGCCCTGGTCTGCGTGGTCGTGTTCAAGCTGATCTGGCGGGTCGCCGAGCCGAACGAGGCGATCCTCATCTCCGGCCTCGGCGCGCGCGGCAGGGAGACGCTCGGCTTCAAGATCGTCACGGGGAAGGGCGCGCTGGTCCTCCCCGGGTTCCAGACCGCGCGCCGCATGTCGCTCGACAGCCGGGTCTCCCAGCTGGAGGTCAAGTGCGTGACCAAGCAGGGCATCCCGGTGCACGTGCGCGGCGTGGTGATCTACAAGGTGGGCGACGACTTCGTCTCCATCGCCAACGCCGCGCGGCGCTTCCTCGACCAGCAGAAGACCGTGGACGACAAGACGCACCAGCTCTTCTCCGGCCACCTGCGCTCGATCATCGGCAACCTCACGGTCGAGGACCTGATCGTCAACCGCGACGCGCTCACCAACGAGATCCGCACGTCGTCGGCCGACGAGATGAGCAAGCTCGGCCTGAACGTGGACTCGCTGCAGATCCAGGAGATCGACGACGCCACCGGCTACATCGCCAACCTGGGCCGCCCGCACGCCGCCGCCGTGGCCTCGCTGGCCAGGATCGCGGAGGCGCAGCGCGACCAGGAGGCCACCGCCGCCGAGCAGGAGGCCAGCATCAAGAAGGCCGCGGCCGTCCGCGAGGCCCGCATCCAGCAGGCCGGGTACCAGGCCGAGATCGACCGGGCCGGGGCCCTGGCCAAGCAGGCCGGCCCGCTGTCGGAGGCCACCGCCCGCCAGGAGGTCGTGGTCCAGCAGACCTCCGCCGCCGAGCGGGAGGCGCAGCTCGCGGAGAAGCGGCTCGAAGGCGAGGTGCGCAGGCCCGCGGACGCCCGGGCGTACGAGCAGGTCACGCTGGCGGAGGCGGCGCGGCGCGCGGCGGTCGCCCAGGCGCAGGCCGAGGCCGAGGGCATCAGGCTGCGCGGTGAGGCCGAGGCGGAGGCGACCAGGCTGCGCGGCATGGCGGAGGCGGACGCGGCGCGGGCCAGGGGCCTGGCCCAGGCCGAGGCCATCAAGGCCCGCGCGGAGGCGCTGGCGAGCAACCAGGAGGCGGTCGTCGCCCAGCAGCTCGCCGAGCACTGGCCCGAGATCGTGGAGGCGGGCGCGAAGGCGTTCGGAAACGTCGACCACATGGTGGTGCTGAACGGCGCGCAGGGTGTGGAGGAAATGCTCGCCAAAGCGCTCACACTGGGCGGCGCGGGACTCGGTCTCGCCAGGGCCCTGCTGAACGGCGGAGCTGCCGGAACGCCGAATGGCGCCGAATCGGAAATCATTCGTAAAGCCACTGAATCCCGCGAATAGCGACGTTACTCGGCTCCCCACTCTTCACTTCCTCTAGCGTTTTGGATAATGCCGCCTGAGTGAATTGAGGAGTCCATGCTTAAGGCCATTTCTGGCATATCCCTGAGCATGATGGTCCTTGCCGGATGCTCGTCCGGCGAGGAGGCCGGCGGGCCCGCCGCGTCCCCGCCGTCCCCGTCCGCGCAGTCGTCCCAGTCCGCCGAGTCCGCGCGGCTGCGGGCCGCCCTGCTGCCGGTGCCGAAGGGCATGAGCATCGCCTACGGCCCCGAGCTGGGCGCGTTCGGCTCGCTCAAGTCCATCCAGCAGGGCCTGGCCGCCATCCGCCAGGCCAAGCTCCAGCGACCTGAGTGCGCGGGGGCCGCTCAGCTCGACGCAGCCCAGCCCGACGTCGCCGCGGCGCCCGCGGCCGTGATCGCCTTCTCCGCCGCCCGCGGCTCGATCACGCAGGCCGTGGTGGCGATGCCGGCGGAGACCTTCCCGCAGACGCTGCCGAAGCAGTGCGCCTCCTACACCGCGGAGGTGTCCGGCACGCGGGTCACCTACAAGACCAAGGCCCTGGACATGCCCGCCAAGGGCGACCAGTCGCGCGCCTACCTCACCACGGCGGCGGGCGGCGAGAAGAACGCCCAGATCGGCTCCGTCATGATCAGGCGCGGCACCCTGATCATGAGCATGCTCGTGGTCGGGCAGCGGGTGAAGCAGCAGGGGCTCTTCGAGCTCGCCCGCCTCGCCGACCAGAACCTGGCGCGGGTCACCAGATAGCGTTCGCCTTCCTGGGAGTCTCGTCCGGGGAGCTCAGGAGGCGAACAGGCTCACCGGGGCCGTCAGATGAGCACGTGCGCGTCCGGGCGGCCGACGAAGGAGAACTGGGCGTTGCGGGTCAGCTTGATGTGGTCCGCCTGCCAGGTGTGCATGGAGGCGTCGGCGCTGCGCCAGTAGACGAAGTTGAAGCGGTCCGCCGAGTAGATCTTGACGGAGTCCTCCTTCAGCCGCCGGACGAGGTGGGTGTCCTCGCCGCGGGTGATGTCCGCGAAGCCGTACGCGCGGAACATGTCCGCCTTGCCGAGGAACGTGCCGCCCTGGACCAGGAAGGAGTAGCGGTGCTCCAGGCCGGGCAGGCGCAGCATGGTCGTGTTGCTGCCCTCGAAGTAGGCGTAGTGCGCGCCCTTGCCGACCAGCTCGGCGTCCGAGTAGTCGAACGCGCGGACCAGGTCCGACAGGTAGTGCTCGCCGTAGAGGTTGTCGTCGTCCATCTTGGCGATCAGGTCGCCCTCCGAGGCCGCGATGCCCAGGTTCATGCAGGCGCCGAGCGAGAGCTCCGCGGCGGCGGGCAGGACGACGACGTCGGAGATGCCCGCCATGCGAGCCTTGTCGGCCACCACCACCGGGTCGATGTCCAGGCCGTGCAGCACCATGACGAGCTGGAGCGGGCGGTGGCGCTGCCTGGCCACCGAGGAGATCGCGTGCTCGATCTGGGAGGCGCGGTTGGTGGGCAGCACGACCGAGATCGAGCGCGACCTCGGCTGCACCTGGTGTCCCAGGTCCTGGAGGATCTGGTCCACGCGGTGCGAGAACAGGTGCTTGTCGAAGACCTCGCGCATCGCCAGATGCCCCATCCTGGCGCGCAGCTCGGGGCTGTTGATCAGGTGCAGGACCTGGTTGTACGACTCGATCGGCTCCCGCGCGATGGGCAGCAGGTCGCCGAACGTCTCCTCGATCGCCCGTGACCACCCCGACACGACGGGGGTCGAGCAGGCCGACAGCTCGAAGACGCGGCGGGCGCACATGGTCGGCGAGTCGAGCACCGAGTTGACGTTCAGGAAGACCTTGTACATCCGGTACGCGGCCAGCATCTGGTCGTAGGGCAGCTCGCCCACGATGTGCGGCCGGTACTTCTCCGGCCAGGCGTACTTGTCGTCCACCTCGCCGTTGCGCGCGAAGATGTGCAGGCCCAGCTCCCTGACCGGGTCGAGCACGGTCTCCATCTGCTCGCGACGCTCGGGGTGCTTGTCGCGGAAGTACATCCCGGCGAAGACCACGTCGTGCAGGCGGCCCTTGGGCTGCTGGATCGGGTTGTGGACGCGGGGCTGGGCGGCGAACTGGAGCACGTCCACCCGGTCGTGGCCCAAAATTTCGCGATATTTCGGCAGCATGTCACCGTCGCAGGTGAACACGTAGTCGAACAGCTTGGCCGTGTCGATGAAGAAGTCGAAGTTCGGCGGGTCCTCCTTGTTCCAGAAGACCGTCGGGATGCCCTCCTGCCGGCACCAGGCCACGAGGTCGCGCAGCGGGTCCTTGGGGGCGTTCGTGCCGGTCATCTGGTAACGCCAGCGGCCCTGGTTCCCGTGCCACGCCGACTCGCAGAACAGCAGGTCGGGACGCTTCTCCGCGAAGATCTCCGGCCAGTCCTTGAGCCCGAACTCGATCTGGTCCCACTCGTAGCGGAAGGCCATCCTGGAGAAGTCGTCCAGGATCACCGCGACCTTGAGGTCGGGCCTGGCCACCGGGCCGAGCGGCCACTTCACCGTGGGGACCTCGACGGGCGGCGGCCGGTGGCCGGCCGCCTCGGCCGCCTCGGTGACCGGGATGGGCGGCTTCGGCGCCTTCTCCTTCGACCTGACCGCCTCGACGATCTTCCCCGGGCTCTTCGAGCCCAGGGCCTCGCCCAGCTTGAACGTCCGCTTGGCCTGGGTGGCCTCCAGCTTCCAGTTCGCGTACGCGGCCTTGGCCTCGGCGATCTCCAGCCGCCGGCGGAGCTCCCTGACCTCCGCCTCGTACCGCTCGACGAGCTTGCGCTCCTCGGGCAGCCAGTTCACGGGGCCGAGTCGCTGGTACGTGGGCTCTTCAGGGGTATCGGCCATGAGGGTTCTCGCCAATCACTTCGCGCGGAGGTATGTCATGTTACGGCGGAAGCGCCCGTTATTCGGAGCGTTTGCCCTGAGAGGCAGGCGCGAGGTTGTCCCCCTTGAGCCAGGCGGAGATCACCGTGGCGATCCGCGGCCCGGCCTGGCCGTCCCACAGCACCGGCAGCTCGCCGGCGGGCGTCGCGGCGCCGTCGGCCAGCGCCTTCTCCGCGGCGGCCGGCAGCAGGGCGGGCGTGACCAGGCGGTTCGTGCCGTGCGTGATCGTGATCGGCCGCTCGGTGTTGGGCCGGACGGTCAGGCAGGGGACGCCGAGCATGGTGGTCTCCTCCTGCACGCCGCCGGAGTCCGTGACGACGAGGGCGGCGCCGCGTACGAGTGAGAGGAAGTCCACATACCCCAGCGGGTCGACGACCCTGATCAGCTCGCCGTCGACCAGCCCGGCCTCGGCCAGCCGGACGCGTCCGCGCGGGTGGATCGGCACCACGATCGGGATCCGGGACGCGACCGCGAGCACGGCGTCGACCAGCTCCTTCGCCGCCTCGGGGGTGTCCACGTTCGCCGGCCGGTGCAGGGTCGCCACGGCGTAACGCTCGGGCAGGCCGAGCCGCGCCACCACGGGAGCCGGGTCCAGCTGGGACAGCGCCGAGAACAGGCTGTCGATCATGGGGTTGCCCACCAGGTGCACCTTGGACGCGGGCACGCCCTCCGACGCCAGGTAGGACAGGGCCTCCGGCGAGGTGGCGAAGAGCAGGTCGGCCAGGGCGTCGGTGACGACCCTGTTGACCTCCTCCGGCATGCCGCGGTCGAAGGAGCGCAGCCCCGCCTCCACGTGCGCGGTGCGGACGCCGAGCTTGGCGCAGACCAGGATCGCGGCCAGCGTGGAGTTCACGTCGCCGTAGACGACGACGAGGTCGGGATCCTGCTCGCCGATCACCTCTTCGAGGCCGACGAGCAGCGCGGCGGTCTGCTTGGCGTGGGTGCCCGAGCCGACGGCCAGGTTCGCCACCGGCTCAGGCAGGCCGAGATCCGCGAAGAAGACGTCCGACATCAGCGCGTCATAGTGCTGACCAGTGTGGATGATGCCCTGCCGCACGCCGAGTTCACCGAGTGCTCGCACCACCGGGGCCGCTTTCACGAAATTGGGACGAGCGCCCAGAACGTGCAGGACCAGGGGGTTCTCCCTCATTGACCTCGCCTTTCATAGCGGAAGGGAAAAAACGCTGCCTATGGTACGGTCCCACCGTGGCATCCGACGCCAGTCGTCAAGACTCCTCAAAGGTTTCCGCGAAGTCCGCCCGTGCCGGCGTCGGTGGACTTCTCAAGGGTTTCGTCCAGCACCCCCTCATCGTTTCTCGCGTCGTCGCGACGAAGGTCAAGTCCGACCCCGTCCGCGTGGCACAGGCCGCCGCCGACGCGCTCCCGCCCCGGCTGCGGCCCATCGTGGGCAGCGTCGCCTGGCCGGTCGCCCGGCGGGCCCGGCGGGCCGTGCGCAAGTTCGGCATGCGCGTGATCAGAGGGCCGTGGAACGAGGCCAAGGATCACTGGGAGGCCGGCCGGGTCACCGAGGCCGCCGCGGTGCTCGAAGCCCACACCAAATACCCCTTCGTCAAGCGGAGGGCCGCCTACTACCGGGGCGAGCTGGCCGCGATCAGCCCCAACCCGATCCCGCCCGGGCCCAAGGTCGCCATCACCGACCGGGTCGAGGGCCGGGTGCTGCACCTGGTCACGAACGCGCTGCCGTACACGCAGGCCGGTTACACCGTGCGCACCCACCGCATCGTCAGCTCGCAGAAGGCCGCCGGGCTCGACCCGCACGTGGCCACGAGCTGGGGCTGGCCGATGCTGCAGGGGCACGCGGACGCGCCGCCATTCGAGGAGATCGACGGCATCCCCTACTACCGGCTGCTGCCCGACGGGCACGGCGAGATGCCGTTCGAGATGCGCGGGCGCATGATCAAGGGCGCCGACGCGGTCACCAAGCTCGTCACCCAGCTCAAGCCGCAGGTGCTGCACGCCGCCACCGACCACCGCAACGGCTCGGTCGCCCACGCCGTGCGCGACAGGACGGGCACGCCGTTCGTCTACGAGGTGCGCGGCTTCCTGGAGGAGACCTGGGCCTCGCGCGACCCGGCCCGGGTCGGCAGCCAGCGCCACCTGCTCCAGCGTGAGCGCGAGGCGTTCCTGATGAACGAGGCGGACGCGGTCGTCACGCTGGCCGAGACGATGGCCACCGAGATCGTCGAGCGGGGCGTGCCCAGGGAGCGGATCCACCTGGCGCCCAACGCGGTGGACGACGCGCTGCTGACGGCCCACTACGACGGCGCCGCCTTCAGGGACGCCTACGGCATCGCGCCCGGAGAGATCGTGGTCGGCTCGGTGTCCAGCATCGTGGCCTACGAGGGCTTCGCCACCCTGCTGCGGGCGGCCGCGCTGCTGCGCGACCAGTCCGCCCCCGTGCGGGTGCTCATCGTGGGCGACGGCGCCGAGCGCGAGAACCTGCTGGAGATCGTCGAGGAGCTGGGCCTCACCGACGCGATCCTGCCCGGCCGGGTGGGCCCCGACGAGGCGCTCCAGGCCCAGGACGCCATCGACATCTTCGTCTGCCCGCGCGAGGACCTGCGGGTCTGCCGGCTCGTCACGCCGCTCAAGCCCGTCGAGGCGATGGCGCTGGGCAAGCCGGTGGTGCTCAGCGACCTGCCCGCGCTGTCCGAGCTGGTCGGCTCCGACGGCGCCGGGCTGCTGGTCCCCGCGGGTGATCCGGCCGAGCTGGCCGAGGCGCTCGCCGGGCTGAAAGAGGACCCTGCCAGGCGCTCCGAGATGGGGGAGGCGGGCCGCGCGGAAGTGGCGGCCAAGCGGACTTGGAGCCGCGTTGCCGAGACTTATCAAGCCCTATACCGATCTTTGGCAGAATGATGACCTTCAAGTTGGCTGTCTCTTCTGACGGGTTCGCGCGCATTAGGCGTGAGCTAGGTGGACTTGAGATAGCCTTTGCCACCATGAAGTGTTGTTTCCGGCTCCCTAAGGCACAGCTGTGACAGAAATCGACTTGGCTGTCATCGGCCTGGGCTACGTCGGCATGCCGCTCGCCAAAGAGGCGGTGGCCGCCGGCCTGCGGGTCGTCGGCGTGGACGTCGACCCCCGGAAGGTCGACGCGCTCAATGCCGGGCAGTCCTACATCGATGACCTGACCGACGCCGACCTCGAGCACATGCTGAACAACGGCTTCAGCGCCACGCTCGACGAGTCCGTGCTGGCCAGGAGCAACACGATCGTCATCTGCGTGCCGACCCCGCTGGACGAGGACCACCGCCCGGACCTGTCCGCGGTGGAGGGCGCGACCAAGACCGTCGCCCGCAACCTCAGCAAGGGCACGCTCGTCGTCCTTGAGTCGACCACGTGGCCGGGCACCACCGACGAGGTGGCCAGGCCGCTGCTGGAGAGCAGCGGGATGGTCGCCGGCGAGGACTTCCACCTCGCCTTCTCGCCGGAGCGCATCGACCCGGGCAACCCCAAGTTCGGCCTGCGGAACACCCCCAAGGTCGTGGGCGGCTTCACGCCGACCTGCCGCGACCGCGCGACGGCGTTCTACAAGCAGTTCATCGAGCAGGTGGTGCCGGTCAGCGGCACTCGCGAGGCCGAGATGGCCAAGCTGCTGGAGAACACCTACCGCCACGTCAACATCGCCCTCGTCAACGAGATGGCGATCTTCTGTGACGAGCTCGGGATCGACCTGTGGGAGTCGATCGAGGCCGCGGCCACCAAGCCGTTCGGCTTCCAGAAGTTCCTGCCGGGGCCGGGCGTGGGCGGGCACTGCATCCCCGTCGACCCGTCGTACCTGTCGTACACGGTGCGCAAGCTCGGCTACCCGTTCCGGTTCGTGGAGCTGGCGCAGGAGATCAACGAGCGGATGCCGTCCTACGTGGTGGCCCGGGTCCAGCGGTTGCTGAACAGGCATAAGAAGCCCGTGAACGGCGCGAGAGTGGTTATGCTCGGCGTCACCTACAAACCGGATATCGCCGACGAGCGCGAGACCCCGGCTCTGCCTGTGGCGCGTGCGCTGCTGGAGCTGGGAGCCGAGCTCTCGTTCGTCGATCCGTATGTCAAGGAGTGGTCCGTCGACGGCACCCCGGTGCCGCGAGAAGATGATCTGGCCGAAGCGGTGGTCAACGCCGACGTGACGCTGCTCATGCAGCAGCACGCCGCGTTCGATCTCGTCATGGTCGAGGCGAAGGCCAAGCTCGTGCTCGACACCCGCGGCGTTCTCGCCGAGGGTGAACGCGTCGAGCGGCTGTAGCGACGGAGGGCTGCGCGCAGTGCACGTGCTCGTCATGACGGTGGTGCATAACCCCGAGGATGCGAGGATCCTGCATCGGCAGATCCGTGCCCTTGTGGATGCCGGTCATGAGGTCACGTACGCCGCCTCGTTCACCGCGCACGGCGTCGTACCCAGACCTTGGGTCACCGGGGTGGACCTGCCTCGCGCCGCGCAACGCAAGCGCATGGCCGGGGTGTGGGCCGCCAGGCGGTTGTTCAAGCGCATGCGGAACAAGGTCGACGTCGTCCTCATCCACGACCCCGAGCTGCTGTTCGCGGTGTGGGGCGTACGCAACGCGCCGCCCGTGGTGTGGGACGTCCACGAGGACACCCCCGCCACGCTCTCGCTCAAGCCGTGGCTGCCGTCGCTGCTGCGGCCGCCGGTACGCACGCTCGCGCGCATGCTCGAAGGCGCCGCCGAGCGGCACATGCACCTGCTGCTCGCGGAGACCGCGTACGCCGGCCGGTTCAAGCACGCGCACCTGATCGTGCCGAACGAGACCTGGGTGCCCGACTCCGTGACGCCGCCGGGCGACGACCGCGTGGTCTACCTGGGCTGGCTGTCCAGGGCCAGGGGCGTGTTCGAGGCGATCGAGGTGGCCAAGCTGCTGCAGCCGTACCGCGTGGCCGTTGAGCTGATCGGGTACGCCGACCCGCAGAGCCGCCCGGTGCTCAACCAGGCCGTCACCGACGGCCTGCTGGAGTGGCGCGACTTCATGCCCAACGACGAGGCGCTCAAGCGGCTCGACGGGGCCCTGGCGGGGCTGTCGCTGCTGCACGACGAGCCGAACTACCGGCACTCGATGCCGACGAAGATCGTCGAATACATGGCGCACGGCATCCCGGTCATCACCACCCCGTCGCCGCGCGCGGTCGAGCTCGTGGAGCGCTACGACAGCGGCGTGGTGGTGCCATGGGAGGACCCGAAGGCGGTCGCGCAGGCGGTGCTGACGCTGCGGGACGACGTGCGGGAGCGGCGCGCGCAGGGCGCCCGCGGCTATGCGGCGGCCCGTGCCAACCATCACTGGCCCAACTCGGCCAAGAGGTTCGTGTCCCAGTTGGAGTCGTGGGCCGGAGTCACGCGATAACGGTTCTCAGTCGAGGGTGAGTAGGTTACCGAACGTGCGCTGGCTCTTCCTGGTCGTGGGCGCCGCCATCCTGGCAGTGGCCGCCGCCGTGGTCATCGTCCTGCCGCAGTCGTCCGACGAGCCGGTCGTCAAGGTGGCGCAGTCGGCCAAGCCGAAACCGGCCACGACCGAGCCGACGCCCCAGGTGAGCGAGATCACCGACCGCTGTGGAACGTTCGAGACCAAGACGCGCGCCTCCTACGCGGTCACCGGCTACTGGATCACGCCCAAGTCGAACCCCTGCACCTGGCGCAGCCAGCTGGAGGAGATCCACAGCGTCGGCGGCAACACGATCATCAGGATCGGGTACGGCCTGCAGTTCCGCACCGTCTCCGACGACGGCCAGATCCTGGCCAAGGACGGCACGGTCGACCCGTTGTACAAGCCGTGCGAGGAAGACGGGCTGACCTGCAGCGAGGCGGCCCTGCGCGACCTCAGGGAGGCCAACCCGGGCAACCGGATCGGCCGCACTTACGTCTACCGGACCGACGAGTCGTTCGGCAAGGACCTGTTCCGCTGCGCGGGGATGGAACGCAGCATCGAGGTGGGCAACCGGATCTACTACCGGCTCATCACCCAGGCCGACGGCTCCGACGACGCCACCTGCGACTTCAGCCGCAAGGCGGCGTCGTACGACATGATCCTGGTGGCCGGCTCGGCCACGGACAGCCTGAGCAAGCTGCTCGACCTGGCCGACCAGTTCGGCATGCAGGTCTTCCCCGCGCTGCCGCTCGCGCCGCGCGACTCGAAGACGCCGATCAGGGCCGAGAAGCGGCACCTCGGCACCCTGACCACGCTGACGCGCCGCATCCTCCAGGACTACGGCGTGCGCTTCGCCGAGCGCGCCTCGCTGGGCGGCGTCTACCAGCCGTTCGAGGTCCAGATGGCCGACACTCTGGCCTCCAACCCGACGCTTGAGGTGTACGCCGACCAGCACACGATCGTCGAGCAGGAGCTGGGCAAGCCCATCCTGATCAGCCCCTACCTGGACGCGCGCAAGCGGGTGGCCTTCGGGCAGACCCCCAAGCAGGTCGCCGCGGCGTTCAAGGCGCTGGCGAAGACCGGGGTCGGCATCATCGCGCCGCAGGACAGCCGGGGCACCGGCAAGGTGGGCCTGTTCTGGCCGGACGAGCGTGACAGCGAGGTGGACGAGCGCCTGCGGCCGGTGGTGGGCGAGTCGACGTACGAGACCGCGTACCACGGGTCCACGCGCGACTACTACCGGGAGATGGCGGCGGCCCGCGAGGAGATGGTCCAGGCCGGTTACCAGGTGCAGCTCTGGGCGAACGTCGAGGCGTTCGAGCCGTCGGGCAAGGAGCCGTGCGCCCCGCAGGGCACGCGCGGCAAGACCGACAAGAAGCGCCTGGACCAGGCCGTGACGATGGCCGGCCGCTACGTGCAGAAGATCGTCTCCTACATGTGGAGCGACTTCATGACCTGCGGCCAGCCCTCGCTGGAGAAGGAGATCACCTCGGACTGGCAGCGCCCGATCGCGGTGGACGCGATCAGGCGGGCGCGCGACGTCCAGGACGGCCTTGAAGTGCGCGGCTACAACCTCAAGGACGGCACGGTCACCGTCGAGTGGTCGGGCGGGACCAAGGACCTCGTGGTGTCCGCGGTGGGCTGGCTGGACGAGGACCCGCTGGAGGAGCTGCCCGACGGGATGTCGACGGCCTGGGTGCCGTTCGACTGGAGCCAGGTGCAGGCGGGGGAGTGGGTCAAGATCGGCGTGAAGCTGCCGTCCGGCCAGGCGGCGAGCGAGCCCTTGCACGTGCGGATCGTCACATAACCCGGCCGGGCCGGCCCGCGGCCCCGGCGCCCGCGCACCGTTCGCTCGCCACGCGGGACTGCGTGTAACGTGCCGTCCATGGTCCCGAGCGTCCCGGTCAGCGTCGACCTGGTGGTGCTCACCGTGCGTAACCACGCGCTGAGCGCCCTGGTGTGGCGCCGCGACAACCCACCGTTCCTGCGGCGCTGGTCGCTGCCCGGCGGCTTCATCCAGCTCGACGAGGATCTTCCGGCCGCCGCCCATCGCATCCTGGGCGAGCGGGCCGGCCTTCCGGGGGCGCCGGTGCACCTGGAGCAGCTCCAGACGTACGGCTATCCCGACCGCGACCCCCGCCAGCGCGTCCTGAGCGTCGCCTACCTGGGCCTGGCCCCCGACCTGCCGGCCTCGGAGAAGGCGCACATGAGCTGGCAGGCGGTCGACTCACTCGCGGCCATGGCCTTCGACCACCGCCGCATCATGCTGGACGGCATCGAGCGGGCCAGGGCCAAGCTGGAGTACACCTCGCTGGGCGCGGCCTTCTGCCCGCCCGAGTTCACGGTCGCCGACCTGCGGCGGGTCTACGAGATCGTCTGGGGCCGCGTCCTCGACCCGCGCAACTTCCACCGGAAGGTCACCAAGGCCGAGGGCTTCCTGCTGGAGACCGGCGCCACCACGACCAGGGACGGCGGCCGCCCCGCCAAGCTCTACCGCCGCGGCCCGGCCGAGCTCCTCCACCCGCCCATGCTCCGCAGCCTCAAGGAGTGACCGTGGCGGGACGACCCTCCCGATGGCACTCTCGATCCGTGACTTCAGGGGGCCGGGCGTCGGTCGGAGCGTTGTCCATCCTGCTGTTCGCCGTGCTGATCGTGGCGTTCGCCGCGTTCACCGTCGCCTCGCTCGACGTGGAGCCCGCCGCGGAATCCACCGAGACGGCCGCGACGCCCACCGGTGGCGGGGCGGTCGCGCCCAAGACCGCGCCCTGGACCCGGGGCGTCGATCCCCTCCTGCCGCACACGCTGGTGGTCGGCGTGGACATCGAGCCGGGGACCTACACCTCACGGGGCCGGGCGGCGGGCGGCAATCCCAATCTCCAGTGCACCTGGGCCAGGCTGCGCGGGCTGTCGGGCGCGGGCGGCGACGTGATCGACTCGGGCGCGGGCTGGGGCCAGGTGACCGTCACGATCCTGGCCACGGACAAGGGCTTCGTGACCGGCGGCTGCGCCGAATGGGTGGGCCCGGCCCCGCCTCCGGAGGGCCCCAGTCTCAAAGAGTGACCTATGATCACGAACCGGTGACGCTCGCCCGCATTCCCCCGTACGATCGGATTTGCCCAGCCCGCCGGTGAAATCGACAGGAGGCGACGGATGGCCGGAGCGCCAGAGACGCCCTGGGCGGCGCGGTGACGCTGCTCGCGAACCGCTATCGGCTGGTGTCCCAGCTCGGGCAGGGCGGCATGGGCACGGTGTGGCGGGCGATGGACGAGCTCCTCCGCCAGGAAGTGGCGATCAAGGAGGTACGCCTCCCGCCCGACCTCGACGAGGCGTCCCGCGCCGAGATGACCGACCGCACGCTGCGGGAGGCGCGGGCCGCGGCGGCGCTGCGCTCCCACCCCTCCATCGTCACCGTGCACGACGTGGTGCTCGACGACGGCCGCCCGTGGATCGTCATGGAGCTGGTCCGCGGCCGCTCCCTCGACCGGGTGCTGCGCGACGAGGGGCCGCTGCCCGCGCGCAGGGTGGCCGAGATCGGCCTGCGGATGCTCGACGCCCTCTCGGCCGCGCACGCTTCGGGCGTCATGCATCGCGACGTCAAACCCGCCAACGTCATGCTCGCCGAGGACGGGCGGGTGCTGCTGACCGACTTCGGCATCGCGACCATCGCCGGGGACACCGCGCTCACGCAGACCGGGTTCCTGACCGGCTCGCCCGGCTACATCGCACCGGAACGCCTGCGCGGGGAGTCGGACGGCCCGCCCGCCGACCTGTGGTCGCTCGGCGCGACGCTCTTCGCGGCGGTGGAAGGCGGCCCGCCCTTCGCCCGCCAGAACGAGGCCGCCGTGCTGGCGGCCGTGCTGATGCAGGAGCCCGCCCCCTTCCGGCTGGCGGGCCCGCTGGCGCCCGTGCTGACCGCGATGCTGGAGAAGGATCCGGCCGCCCGCTGCTCCTCGCAGGAGGCGGCCGGATGGCTGGCGGAGATCTCGCGTGGCTCCCACGTCACAGTCCCGTCCGCGCGGTACAAGCGCCCGCCGGCGCCGCGCCGCCGGCGCCGGCGGGTCGTCCTGGGCGGCGCGCTCGCCGTGGTGCTGACGGCGGCGGCGGGGGTGGCGGTCACCGTGCAGATGTTCCCGAAGCTGGCGTTCGTGATCGTCGGGGCGTTCGCTCCCAAGCCCACCTACCACGTTCCGTCGCCGGCCTCCCGCACGCCCGAGCCCGAGCCCGAGCCGCTGATCGGCGACGGCTTCGAGGCGTGCGACCTGCTGACCGGCACGCAGGTGCGCGCGCTGCTCGGCGGCACGCCGCGGCGCCAGTGGCTCACCGACACCGCGTGCATGTGGTACGGGCAGGACGGCACCAGCCTGAGCCTGCTGACGATGCGCTCGCCGAACGTCTCGGGGGCCTCCTTCGGCTACAAGTTTCAGGTCGACTCCATGAAGGACGAGCCGAAGCGCTCCGCGGGCACCAAGCTGCGCAAGGGACCGGACCGGGGTGACGAGGCCTACAGCTACACGAAGCCGAGGCCCGGCTGGCCGCGCACCAACTACAACACGAAGGTCCTGTTCCGGATGTCGAATGTCGTCGTGACCATCGACATCACGATCAAGCGCTCCGGTTTCACCACCGCCGACCGGGCGGCCGAGCTGGTCGAGACGGCGCTCGGCAAGCACCGCGAGTAGCCGGGAGCCGGTGGGACCGGATGATGCCGCATCCCCGCGCGCCTCTTAAGGTTGAGCCATGCCTCGTTTCCGCCAGATCCTGGACACAATGCCCGCCTACAAGCCGGGGAAGGCCGTCGTGGCTCCGGACGGCAGGTCGTACAAACTGTCTTCCAACGAGTCGCCGTACGGCCCGCTTCCGTCCGTGGTCGAGGCGATCGCCGAGGGGGCGCGGGAGGTCAACCGCTACCCCGATCCCGGCGCGGTCCGGCTGACCGAGGCCATCGCCGCGCGCTACGCCGTCCCGCCCGAGCACATCGCGCTCGGCGCCGGCTCCGTCACGGTGGCGCAGCAGCTCTTCGAGACGGTGGGCGAGCCCGGCGTCGAGGTGGTCTACGCGTGGCGCTCGTTCGAGGCCTACCCGCTGCTCGCCGACCTGTCCGGGGTCACGTCGGTCCAGGTGCCGCTGGCGGGTGAGGACCACGACCTGGACGCCATGGCGGCGGCGATCACCGACAGGACGCGCATGGTGCTCGTGTGCAACCCGAACAACCCCACGGGCACCGCCATCCGCCGCGGCGCGCTGGAGGCGTTCCTCGACCGGGTGCCCGAGCGCGTGCTGGTGGTGCTGGACGAGGCCTACCGCGAGTACATCCGCGACGAGGACGTCCCCGACGGCATCACCCTCTACCGCGACCGGCCGAACGTCTGCGTGCTGCGCACGTTCTCCAAGGCCTACGGGCTGGCGGGGCTGCGGGTCGGATACCTGATCGCGCACGAGCCCGTCGCGACGGCCGTGCGCAAGACGATCATCCCGTTCGCGGTCAACCACCTGGCGCAGGTCGCCGCCGTCGCGTCGCTGGCGGCCGAGGACGAGCTGCTGGAGCGGGTCGAGCGGGTGGTGAAGGAGCGCACCAGGGTCCGCGAGGCGCTCATCGCCCAGGGCTGGACGGTGCCGCCCACCGAGGCCAACTTCGTCTGGCTCCGGCTCGGTGAGCGCACCCTCGACTTCGCCGCGGCCTGCGCCGTGGAGGGCGTGGCGGTGCGGCCGTTCGCGGGGGAAGGCGCCCGCGTGTCGATCGGCGATCCGGAGGCCAACGACGCCTTCCTCGCCGCGGCGGGCGCCTTCCGCGAGTGAGCTACTTGCGGGCCTGCCAGTTGAGGTAGGCGACCGACAGCAGCGTGGAGCCGTACTGCGACTGGACGGCGTGGTCGTCGTAGACGGCCCGCGCGTGCGTGAACAGCTCCGTGTCCCACTGGGCCACCGGCATGAAGCGCGGCGCCTGGAGGTACTGCCCGGCGGCGGCCAGGCCGCCGGTGCCGTCCACCCGCAGGAAGGTCGTCGCGACGCCGTTGTCGGTGGTGGCCATGTTCTTGGTGTAGCTGCGGGCGAAGCGGCCCATGTCGCGCCCGGTGAAGCCGAGGCCCCACCGGTGCGCCACGGCGGCGAACTCGACGTCGATCCCGCCATGGCTGAGGTCCTCGCCCTGCTGGGCGCCCTTGGGCGGCGAGCCGTAGGACGGGGTCCACTCGGAGACGCCGTCGGCCTTGGTGTAGCCGCTGTAGAGCTTGCCGAAGCCGGGCCAGTACGGCCAGTAGAAGGCGTCCTTGTCGTTGACCTTGAGGTCGCGGGCGAACGTGGTGGCCAGCCGGCGGGTGCGGTCGCGGAAGAGCGGCTCGCCGGTGGCCGCGGCCAGCTCGGCGTAGGTCTGGCCGAGCGCGACGCTCTGGTTGATGGGCTGCTCGACGCCGTCGTAGGGGACGGGCATGCCCTTGGGCCAGATGTAGTAGCCGTCGGCCACCCATTCGGGGTCGTGCGCGGCCGCGGCGGCCCGGCACGCCTCGACGTACTGGGCGGCCTTGGCGCGGTAGCGGGCGTTGGCGCGCAGGCGCGGGTTCTGGTGGATGATCCGGGCGAAGGACGCGAGCGGGTAGGTGATCATGCCGGTGTGCACCGAGAAGATCACCGGCGCGGCGGCCAGCTTGAACGTCCCCAGCGCCGGCGTCGCCGCACCCGAGGGCGCGGGCCGCAGGTCTTTGGCCGTCACCATGGTCGGCGACGGGTAGGCGTCGAAGATCCGCTTCACGGCGTAGTCGGGGCTGTCCGGATCCATGGTCAGGTCGGTGAAGGTGGACACCTTGGCCTTGACGGGGTTGTTCACCTCCAGGGTGAAGCGGCCCTCCGAGGTGCCCGCCCGTATGACCGCCACCGCGTCGTTGACGTTGGTCAGCGCGCTGCGCACCTCCAGGAGCGGCTGCCCCGACGCGTCGAGCAGGCGCACGCCGCCCGCGCTGTAGCTGAGGCTGCGCCAGGCGGGCAGCGACTGGCCGCGGTAGTCGGTGACGCCGCGCTCGGAGTCGCGGCTGGCCAGCACCAGGTCCGCGTTGTGGATGAGCCGGTCGAGGTAACGGGTGTCGCGGTAGGCCTCGTACATCCGGACGTAGGCGGCCAGCACGTAGGACGCGCCCCAGCCGAGACCGCCGGCCTCGTTGGTGTCCGTGGGCTGCCCGACCGCGCCGCTCTCGTGGAAGAGCTTGTCGAACAGGTCGAACGTCTCTCGCGCGGTGTAGTCGTACGGCTCGCTGGAAGCGGCGGCGAGGGCGCCGGTCGCGAGCACTCCGATGCCGAACTGTCTGCGGGTCAACATCTGTTGGTTCACCTTTCCCGGCGGCGCGTCAGCTCTTGACCGCGCCGCGCATGCCTTCCAGGACGTGGCGTTGCATGATCATGAAGAAGACGACCACCGGCAGAATCGAGATGATCGTCCCGGCCGCCAGGCTGCGGACGTCGGTGCCGGTGATCCCGGCGAGATAGGCGATCCCCAGCGAGATGGGATAGAGCGAGGAGTCCTTCAGCACGACCATCGGCCAGATGAAGCTGTTCCAGACCGAGATGAAGCCGAAGACGCCGAGGATGGCGAGCGTGGGCCGGGCCGCGGGCAGCATGACGTGCCAGAAGATGCGCAGCTCATGGCATCCGTCGGTCCTGGCGGCGTCGACCACCTCGCGGGGCACCCCGGCGAAGGTCTGCCTGAGCAGGAAGATCCCGAACGCCGAGAGCAGGCCGGGCAGGATCACGCCCAGGTAGCTGTCGGCCATCCCGATCTGGGACACGACCAGGAACCTCGGCAGCAGCATGACCTCGCCGGGCATGAACATGGTGGCGAGGATCGCGAAGAAGATCAGGCTCCGGCCGCGGAAGGCCATCTGCGCCAGCGGGTACGCGCACAGGGCCGACACCAGGATGTAGAGCGGCACCATCACTGCCACGAGGAACACCGAGTTGAGCAGGTAGCGCGGGAACGGGATGGCCGTCCACGCCTCCTTGGCCCAGGTGAGCACGGGGGGACGGGGGATGATGTCCGGCGGGAAGGAGAAGACGGCCTGGCCCGACGGCTTCAACGCCGCCGACAGCAGGATGAGGAAGGGGCCGACGAAGACCAGGGCGATCGCGGTCAGCAGGACGTACATGCCGACGCGGCGGGTCCACCAGGCGAGCCTATGAGTCAACGCCCATCCTTCTTTCCGCTGGTGAGCCGGTAGTTGAGCAGGGCCATCACGATCAGCAGGATCCACAGGACGAGGCCGACGGCGCTGGCGTAGCCCATGTCGTACTTCTCGAACGCCTCGGACCAGATGTAGTAGCCGAGCATCAGGGTCGCGTCCTGGGGGCCGCCCTGGGTCATCACGAAGACGGTGGTGAACGCCTGCATCGCGTCGAGCATGGCCATCGTGATGGCGACCGCGATGTAGGGGACCATCAGCGGGACGGTGATGCGCCGCATCCGGTGCCAGGCGTTGGCGCCGTCGATCTTGGCGGCCTCGTAGAGGTCGGACGGGATCGTCTGGAGGCCCGCGAGGTAGATCATCATGTAGACGCCCATGTTCTTCCAGCCCTCGACCAGGATCAGCGCGGGCAGCGCCCAGACGGGGTCGAGGAGATACTGGATGGGCTCGTCCAGGATGCCGAAGCCGGTGAGCAGCCAGTTGACGACGCCCTGCTGGTGGAAGACGTAGTTCCAGGCCACCGCGACCGCGACCATCGAGGTCACGACCGGCAGGTAGTAGAGCATCCGGAACGTCTTGATGCCGGGCAGCTTCTGGTTGATCAGCACCGCCAGCGGCAGCGGGATCACGACGAGCAGGGGGAACAACCCCACGAGGAACACCAGCGAGTTACGCAGCGCGGTCCAGAACCGGCCGTCGTCGAGGATCTTGACGAAGTTGTCCAGGCCGGTGAAGACGGGCGGGCTGACACCGTCGTAGTCGGTGAACGAGAGCTGGAGCGCGGTCACGGCCGGCCAGGCGAAGAACACCCCGAACAGCACCAGAGCCGGTATGGGGAAAAGGTACGGCGTGTACCAGCGCTGCCCTGGAATCCGGCTCACGGCCACTGACTTCACATCCTTCAGGGTTAATAGTGATGTCCATAGCCTTGATAAAGACTGGCCAGAATGTGAGCCGAAGCCTATAGACGGCAAATCTCGACCGTCAAGACTCCATCAACCAGGGATCCTTGACGCATCCCCGGATCAAGTGGCAAGGTGCCGAAAGAATTATTAGGGACGGCCAAAATCCCGGTGGAGGTTCTCGGTGCTGAAGAGAAGGGCCTTAGGCGCGAGCGTGCTCGCGCTGGCTCTGCTGTCGTCCGGCTGTGTGGCCGGAACCTCGGGTGGCACGTCCGCGGTGGCGGACGACCAGCCGTTCGAGGGCGAGGTCGAGTTCTGGACGATCAACCTGAAGAAGAACTTCGGCGCCTACGTCGAAGGGCTGATCGCCCAGTACCAGAAGGAACACCCCAAGGTCACCATCAAGTGGGTCGACGTACCGGGCCAGGACATCGCGACCAAGCTGCTCGCGGCCGTCGCCAGCGGTGACGTCCCCGACGCGGTCAACATCGCCTCCACCGATCTCGGCCGCTTCGCTCCGTCGCTGGCCCCGCTCGACGACCTGATCAAGCCCGCCGACCTCGCCGACTTCCAGCCGAACCTGGTCGAGCCGCTGCGTGTGGCGGGCAAGCTGTACGCCGTGCCGTGGTACAACGGCGGCGCTCCCGTGGCCATCTACCGCAAGTCCGTCGTGACGAAGGCCGGCTTCGACGAGAAGGCCCCGCCGAAGTCCTACGCCGAGGCCCTCGCCCTGGCGGACAAGGTCTACGCCGAGACCAAGGTCTACGGCAGCAACGACGTCCCCGGCATCAACGCGGCCTCGCTGCTGCGCTACTACGGCATCGAGCTGCTGAGCTCCGACAAGAAGAAGGCGGCGTTCAACACGCCGGAGACCGCCGAGCTGCTGGCCACGTTCAAGCAGAGCTACGACAAGCACGGCATCGCGCCGGGCGCGGTCTCCAAGGACGTCAGGAACTACCCGCAGAGCCTGGAGAACGGCCAGCTCGCGATGGTGGCGAGCGCGGCGGCGGCGACGCTGGTCAACGTCCAGAAGAACGCCCCGGACGTCTACAAGGACCTGGTCGTCACCGAGCCCGTGCAGACCAAGACCGGCGGATACCTGCTGCTCGCCCAGCAGACCGTGGCCATCCCCAAGGCGTCGAAGCACCAGCGCGCGGCGGCCGAGTTCGTCAAGTTCTTCACCAACGGCGCCAACCAGCTCGCCTTCTGCAAGCTGGTGCCGATCTACCCCTCGACGATCTCCTCCACCAAGGACGCCTACTTCGCCGACGTCACCGGTGACGAGCCGGTGGACGTGGCCCGCAAGGTGATCGTCCAGGGCCTGCCGAAGCTGGAGTACGTCCCCCTGGGCACGCCCAAGGACACCGAGCTGGCGGAGTCGCTGGCCGAGGAGATCAGGGCCTTCCTCCAGGGATCCAAGAGCGCCAAGGAGGCGCTCGACGCCGCAGAGAAACAATGGAATGACGCACTTGCCTAAGCTCAGAGTAGGGATCGTCGGGGCCGGGATCATGGGTCGCGGCCACGCCGAGGTCCTGGCCGCCCACCCGGACGCCGAGATCACCGCTGTCGCGCGGCGCGCACTCGACGCCGCGCCGCAGGCGGCCGTCTACCCCGGCTACCGCGAGCTGCTGGACTCCGGCACCGTCGACGCCGTGTCGATCACCACCCCCGACCACCTGCACGCGGACGTGATGGTGGCGGCGGCGGAGGCCGGGGTGCACATCCTGGTCGAGAAGCCGTTCACGACCACGGTCGAGGACGCCGATCGCTCCGTGGCCGCGATCCGGCAGGCGGGCGTCACCGCGATGTGCCTGTTCAACCACCGCTGGGTGCCCGCGTACGCGCAGGCCAAGCAGCAGATGGAGCTGGTCGGCGAGCCGGTCGTGGGCTACGCCCGCAAGGACGACACCATCTACGTGCCCACCGAGATGATCGGCTGGGCCGACCAGACGACCTGCGCCTGGTTCCTGTCGAGCCACGACATCGACCTGGTGACGTGGCTCTATGACGACCACGTGGTGGAGGTGTACGCCACCGCCCGTCACGGCAAGCTGCGCGGGATGGGCATCGACACCCCGGACGCGATGCAGATCCAGGCCCGATTCAGCCGCGGCGCCGTGGCCACCTTCGAGTCGGCCTGGATCTACCCGAACACCTTCCCGACCATGGTCGACAGCTACATCACGGTGGCCGGCGAGTCGGGCGTCATCCAGCTCGACCGGCAGAAGGAGAACATCCAGCTGGCCACCGAGAAGTCCTACTCCTACCCGCGCAACATGCTCCAGCGGGTCGTGCACGGCATCCCGGCCGGCGCCTACCGCGACGCGATCCACCACTTCGTGGACTGCGCCCGCACCGGCGCCGAGCCGCTGGTCAGCGTGGAGAGCTCGCGGCACGTGACCGCCGTGCTCGCCGCCGCGCACGAGTCCGCGCGTACGGGACGACCGGTGCCATGTCTGTAGAGAAGGCGCCGCATGTGCACCCCACCCGCATGCGGCACATCACCGACGAGGACCTCCTCGCCGCGCTCGGCACGCGCGACGTCGCCGAGGCCAGGGCCTGGCGGTGGCGGCGGCCGGTCCCCGCGGCGCTCGGCGCGGAGGGCGCGGACGCCCTGCTCGGGATCGAGGCCGACTTCCTGGACAAGGGCCACGGCCGCTCGCTGCTGTACGGCTTCCACTACCTGCGCTGGATGACCCCGCTGGTCACGGCCTACGCCGAGACGGGCGACCCCCGTTACGCCGCCGAGTGGGACCGCCTGTTCAGCCAGTGGTACGCCGACCGCGACCGGGTCGAGGGCGACTGGCCCGGGCTCGACGTGGTCTGGTACTCGCTCGGCGTCCGCGCCCGCGCCATGTACGTCATCGAGGCGCTGGCCGTCTTCGCCGCCGAGCCCGCGCTGAGCGACGAGTGCTGGCTGCGGATGATGAAGACGGTCATCGGCGGCGCCAGGTGGTCGGCCGAGGAGCACGACGAGTTCCGCCACGGCAACTGGCAGTTCGTCAACGCGTGCGAGCTGCTGCACACCGCCAGGGTGCTCGCCGACCTCCCCGAGGCCGGGCAGTGGGCCGAGGTCGCCATGGCCCGCGTCCTGGAGCACCTGGAGCGCGACGTGCGTGCCGACGGCGGTCACCACGAGCGCTCGCCCAGCTACCACCTCATGTGCCTGGACAACCTCGAACGGGCCGTGGCCGTGGAGCCCTCGCTCGGGGAGCACCCCCGCCACCGGGCCATGCACCACTGGCTGTCGGTCCTCGCCACCTCGGGCGGCTGGGTGCCGCACCTCCAGGACAGCGGCCTGATCTGGCCCGAGGGCGTGCGGCCGGTCGAGGGCTCGCACAACCTGGAGGCCAGCGGCTACGCGACCTTCCGCCACGGGCACTTCCACACCGTCGTCAACTACGGCCCGTACGTCGGGCACGAGCTGGAGCCGCACAGCCACCACGCGGCGCTCGACTTCGTGCTGACGGGCTGGGGCGTGCCGCTGGCCTGGGAAGGTGGCGGCCCGCCGTCCTACGACGACCCGGGCTACTACGACTGGTACCAGGCGACCCGGTCGCACAACACGCTGCTCGTGCCGGGCGAGGACTACACCGAGGACCGCCGCGCCGCCTGCGACGTGTTCTCCGTCTCCGAGCAGGCCGACGTCTTCGCCGGGCACCACCACGGCTACAGCGCGCGCCACGACCGCAGGATCGTGTTCGTCAAGGGCGACGAGCCGTACTGGGTCGTGACCGACACGATCGACGCGGACGCGGTCTGGCAGATCCACGGCCTGTCGCCGTGGGTGGAGCGCGACGGCGGGTTCGCCGGCACCAAGGGCCCGGGCATCCTCGTGGTGCCCCTGGAGCCGCCCGACGCGGTGCTGCACGGGACGGGTCCCGCCAGGATCCCGGACCCGGCCACCAGGACCGCCGAGTACGGCGAGATCCACTCGCTCGGCCTGCGACGGGCCGACGGCAGATTCACCGTCGGCATCTTCCCGTACCAGGACGAGCCCCCCTCGATTCCCCATGATTGGACGGTTCATGCTGATCGACGCTGACGCGATGCTCGGCCGCTATCCCCGCAGGGACGTGGGCACGGGCTCGATCACGGAGGCGCTGGACAGGATGGACCGCTTCGGCATCGCGGAGGCGGTGGTCAGCCACACCCTGTCGTGGCTGCACGACCCCGCGACGGGCAACAGGGAGCTGCTCGGCCTGGTCTCCGGCCAGCCGAGGCTGCGTCCCTGCTGGGTGATGCTGCCCGGCACCTGCGGTGAGACCGGCACGCCCGCCGAGTTCGTGCGCGCCGCGCTGGAGAGCGGGGTGTGCGCCGTGCGCGCCTACCCCGCCGACCACGGCTACGACCTCGCGGGCGCCGACTGCGCCGCCATGCTCGCCGCCATCGCCGAAGCCGGGCTGCCGCTGCTCATGGACGCGGCCCAGACCGGCTGGCCGGCCGTGGAGTCGGTCGCCACCGCGCACCCGGAGCTGCGGATCGTGATTGGCGCGATCGGTTACCGCCAGCTCAGGCAGGTGGCCGGGGTGCTCGCGCGCACCGCCAACGTGTACCTGGGGCTGGCCAACCTGTCCTCGCACTGCGGGCTCGAATGGCTCGTCGAGCGCTACGGCGCGCGCCGCCTCGTCTTCGGCACGGGGGCGCCGGTCAGGGATCCCGCCGAGGCGGTCACCCGGCTGCTGTGGGCGGAGCTCGACGACGGAGCCGTGGCCGCCATCGGCGCCGGCACCCTGCAGGGCCTGCTGCCCGTGGGTGCGGCATGAACGCGATCACGTCCGCGCTGTGGCAGCGGCGCCCGCAGAGCAGCGTCAGGATCGTCGACGCGCACGCCCACTCCGGCCCCTACAGCCTGTTCTTCATCCCGGAGTCGTCCCCCGGCGCGATGGTCAGGGTGATGGACAGATGCGGCGTGGCGCACGCCGTCATCTCCAGCCACCTGGCGATCCAGCTCGACGCGGCCGCGGGGAACGCGGCCACCGCCGAGGCGGTCGACCGCGCGCCGGACCGCTTCACCGGATACCTGACGATCAACCCCTGGCAGGACCCCGACGGCGAGCTGGAGAAGTGGGCGGCGGATCCGCGGTTCGGCGGCATCAAGCTGCACCCCGACCTGCACGACTATCCGCTCACCGGCAGGCGCTACGCTCGCGTGTGGGAGTTCGCGCAGCGCACGGGCTGCCCGGTGCTCACCCACACCTACGACGGCTCGCCGTACAACGACCTGGACGAGGTGGACGCGGTCGCGTCCGAGCACCCCGACGTGGTGATCATCGGGGGCCACGCCGGCGCGACCCCGCTCGGGTTCGAGCGGGCCATCGAGGTGGCGCAGCGGCGGCCAGGGCTGATCCTGGAGGTGTGCGGGTCCTTCAACACCGGCCCGGACATCGCGAGGATGGTGCGGGAAGTGGGGAGCGGCCGGGTGGTGTACGGATCCGACTTTCCGTTCATCGATCTTCGTATCTCTCTGGGAAGGGTAATCTTCAGTGGCCTCGCAGAGAGGGACCAAACCGAGGTGCTCGGTGCGACGATGACCCGCCTGCTTCAGTGGAGATCCGGACTGGGGTGATCAAGATCATGGATCGGCTGCGTTCCGAGTCGCGGTCGAGGGTGGCGATCGGGGTCGTGGGACCGCACGATCTCGTCGAACAGATCATGATGATCGGCGCCGACCTGCCGGCCGCGGCAGACTGGCGGCTGGTCGGCGCGCCGCATGCCGAGGAGCACGAGACCTTCGAGAAGTTCTCGCGGATCGCCGACAGCATCGACGTGGTCCTGTTCACCGGGCCGCTCCAGCACGACCTGGCCAGGCAGGCGGGCGAGCTGCCGGTCCCGGCCACCTACGTGCCGATGAGCGGGGCCAGCCTGTACGCCAGCCTGCTGCGCGGGGTGCTCGCCCACGGGATCGACCCGGCCAGGGTGAGCATCGACTCGCTGCCCGCCTCCGACGTGGACGAGGCCTACGGCGAGATCGGCGTGAGCACCACGGGCGTGCACCTGTCCGAGTACGACCGGCCGGAGTCGGCGCGCGGCTTCAGCGCGTTCCACGAGCAGCTCCACCGCCAGGGCGCGACCACCGCGGCGCTGACCACGATAAGGAGTGTGGCCAACAAGCTGACCGCCGCCAAGGTGCCCGTGCTGCGCCTGCTCCCGACCTCCCACACGCTGCGCCTGGCACTCAACACCGCCGCCCTGCTCGGCACCGGCAGCAGGCTGGAGGAGGCGCAGATCGCCATCGTGATCGTCGAGCTCGCCGCCTCGGCCAAGCCCAGCTACTCCGGCCCGGGCAACTACTGGCAGCAGGAGCTGAAGCTGTCGCTGCACCGGTCGCTGCTCGCCGACGCGCGGCTGATGGGCGCCACCGTGGTCCCGCGCGACGAGAACAGCTACGTCATCACCGCCACCGTCGGCGCGCTCGGCCAGGCCACCGACGGGTTCAGGGTGGCGCCGTTCATGGACCGCATCAGCTCGGACGCCGGGGTGCCCGTCGAGGTCGGCATCGGGCTCGGCAGCACGGCCCGCGACGCCGACGCCAACGCGCTGGCGGCCGTGGAGAAGGCGCGCAACGCCGGGGCCGCCGCCGCGTACCTGGTCGGAGGAGACGGCACCGTGCTGTCGCTGCCGGTGCGCAGGCGCAGGCGGCAGGAGAGCGAGCCGATCGTCGCCAGCAAGGCGGCCAAACTGCTCGACCGGCTGGTCGAGCGGCTGCAGGACGGCGACACGATGGTGGTCGACGCCGAGGTCGTGGCCGACGTGCTGTCGGTCTCGCCGCGCAGCGCCCGCCGGGTGCTGCAGAGCCTGGCGGAGGAGGGCCTGGCCTGGCCGATGCCTCCGGTCAAGGGCGCCCAGGCGGGCCGGCCCCGCCAGCTCTACCGGCTCGTACGGGGCTAGCCGGTCAGGCGTAGGCGCGGCCCGTACGGGGTTGGCGGTCAGGCGTCGCCGAGGCGTACGCGCGGCCCGTACCTCTCCAGCAGCCGGGCGTTGTGCGCGTCCCCGCCGGGGGTGTTGGCCGACTGGAAGACGGGCGGCTGCTCCCCGGCGGCGAGGAACCGGCCGACGACCTCGGCGACCAGGAGCTGCGCGGCCAGCACGCCGGTGAGGGTCGAGACGCCGCCGGTCGTGCCGCCGCCCGGCAGCGCCATCGCCGCGTCACCGTACGGCGCGCCGTTGTCGATGACGACGTGGGCCAGGTCCGCCAGCCGCTCCTCGACCGCCACCTCGGCGGTGTGCGCGCGGGAGGTGATGGCGATCAGCCCGTGCCCGCGCCGCACCGCGAGACGGGCCATCTCGACGATGGCCGCGTTGCCGCCGGAGTTCGAGATGATCACGAAAACGTCCCCGGGCCGGATGTGGGCCAGCTCCCAGACGCGTTCGGCCAGGCCGGGCTCGCGCTCGATCTTCGGGTCGAGCAGGTCGCGCGGCGCGGTGCCACCGTAGTAGGCGAGGTCGCGCAGGCCGAGCTGGTTGACCGGCACCAGCCCGCCCGCCCGGCCGGTCAGCTCCAGCGCGACCGACCGCGAGTGACCGGTGCCGAACGCCTGGAGCACCCCGTCCGCCCGCAGCGAGTCGAAGACCAGCGCACCGGCCCGTTCGATCGCGTCGCGCTCCTCGGTGAGCAGCCGCTCCACGGCCGCTCTGGCGATGGGCGCGTACGCGCTCTGGTCGATCACGAATCCTCCAGCAGGTCTAGGTGGGGCGAACGATCATGATTCGGGACGGAGCCCGGCCCGGCGGTATTCGGTGGGGGAGCAGCCGACGTGCCGCCGGAACGCGCCGCGCAGGGCCTTGGCGGTCGGGTAGCCGGTGTGCGCGGCGATCACGTCCACCGGCAGCGCCGAGGTGGCGAGCAGCCGGCGGGCGTGCCGCAGCCGCAGCCCGGTCACGTGGCGCAGGAACGTCGTGCGGCGCTCCTCGGCGAACAGGTGCGAGATGTAGTACGGGCTGGCGTTCACCGCCGCCGCCACGGTCGCCAGGCGCAGCCCCGGATCGGTGTAGTGCTCCGCCAGGTACGCCTCCGCCAGCGCGAGCACGTCACGGCGCGGCGCGGGCGGCATCAGCCGGCCCAGCGTCTCCCGCAGCCACATGTGCAGGTAGGAGCGTTCGTGGATGTCGCCGACCATGATGATGTCCTCGATCGGCAGCCGGGCGCAGGCCTCGACCCAGTCCGTCGTCCCGTCGGCCAGCCGGGCCCGGTTGACCACGTCCACCACGAAGAGCAGCTGGCCGATGAGCCAGTTGCGCAGCGTGCGCGGATCGACGCCGGGCTCCTGGGCGCACCTGTCGACCCACCCGGCCAGCAGCCCCGCCGCGCCGTTGCGGTCCCCGGCGCGTACCCGCCTGGTCAGCTGCTGCTCGATGCGTACCGGAGGCGTGAGCGCCGTGCTCTCGTGCGGGCGCGGCGACGACGCCGGCCAGGCGCTCTCATGCGGAGCCGGCGCGGCGCCCTCGTCCACGGGCGGCGCGATCACCCGGTCGCCGCCGAGCACCAGCTTGTAGTCGTTGACCTGCCTGGCCGCCCGCTCGGCCGCGCCGGAGCCGAGGCTGGGCGCGCCCAGGCTGACCGTGGCCGTCCACGCCGTCTCGCGGACGATCCGCGCCCGCAGCTCCTCGGCCAGCTCCCGCGCGTCGGTCATCAGCGCGCCGGGGTCGGCGCCCGTCAGCACGACCAGCCACTCCTCGGGCGGCAAGGAGTGGCACGTCGCGTCGATGCGGGTGCTCGTGGCGGCACGCACCGCCTGGTCGGCGTGCCGTAGCTGGTGGCGCGCCCAGGTCTGGCCCCGGGCCTGCTCGGAGGCCATGAAGTCGTCGATGTCCACCAGGGCTGCTACGGCGTAGGTCATGCCACTACTTTAGGCGGACCGAAATTTGACCGTATTTACGAGTGTGCCGATTCCCGCCACCGTGGCCCGCATGGTGTCGCCGTCCTTGAGCGGGGCGATCCCGGCGATGGTGCCGGTGGCGATGAGGTCGCCGGGCATCAGCGTCATGCCGTCGGACAGGTCGGCGATGAGGCGGGGCAGGCCGAAGACCATCTGCTTGGTGTTGGCCCGCTGCCTGATCTCGCCGTCCACCTCCAGGGTCAGCTCCAGCTCCTGCGGGTCGGGCACCTCGTCCACCGTCGCGAGGTACGGGCCCGTGGGCGCGAAGGTGTCGAAGCCCTTGGACTGGTCCCACGGCACGTTGCGGGAGATGTTGGCCAGCTGCAGGTCCCTGGCCGTCATGTCGTTGATCACGGTGTATCCGGCGACGGCCTCGCGCCACCGCTCCTCCGGCAGGTCCCTGGTCACCTTGCCGATGACCACCGCCAGCTCCACCTCGTGCTCCAGATGGCGGGTGCGGGTGGGGGCGACGACCGGCTGGTTGTGGCCCACGAGCGCGGACGGCGGCTTGAAGAACAGCACCGGCTCCGGCGGCACCTCCAGCCCGCTCTCGTCCGCGTGCTCCTGGTAGTTCAGCGCCAGGCAGCAGATCTTCGTGCAGGTGGCCACCGGCGGCTCGAAGATCACCGCGTTCTCGTCCAGGGTGGGGCCGTCGAGCCCGGCCACGAGTTCGGTCAGGCGGTCGAGCCCGTACGAGTCCAGCGCCGCCACCGGATCCGATCCGGGGTCGGATCCAGGGTTGGATCCGGAGTTGGAGCCGCGGCCCGGGCCGAGTGCTGAGCCGAGGCCGGCCAGGCTCACCAGCTCGCCGGCCGCGCGCAGGGCCACCAGTTCGACAGGGCCGGCGGGTGTGCGCCGAATGCGTCCAAGAAACATGTCCATAAGCCCATCAAGGCCCTGTGACCTCCACAAGCACCGATATTTGCGCTTACGACCCGCTTCTTGCGCTCTTTCTTGTGGCCGGGCTGCCTGTCACCGTTTGATGGTCGGCATGACCCGGACTCTGGACGTCAGCCGCGACCTCTACACCACCGCCCAGCGTTACATCGCAGGTGGCGTCTCCAGCGACGCCCGCAGGACCGCCGGCGTGCCGCTCTACGTGGACAGGGCGTCGGGGGCCCGGCTCTGGGACGTCGACGGCAACACCTATCTCGACTACGTGCTCGGCCAGGGCCCCGCGCTGCTCGGCCACTGCCCGCCCGCCGTGGTGGAGGCCGTCTCCGCGCAGGTGGCCAGGGGCATCGTCTACTCCGCCCAGCACGCCGCCGAGGCCCGCGTCGCCGAGCGGTTGTGCGCGATGGTGCCCTCGGCCGAGCGCGTCCGCTTCAACACCGTCGGCTCGGAGGCCGCGCACGCCGCCTGGCGCCTGGCGCGCGGCTTCACGGGCCGTCCCAAGATCCTCAAGTTCGAGGGCCACTACCACGGCTGGCTCGACCCGGTCCTCTACAGCGTGCACCCGTCCCTGGACGACGCGGGCCCGCAGGACCACCCGCGCCCCGTCCCCGGCACCGCGGGCCAGCCGCCGGCCGCCGACCTGGTGATCTGCCCCTGGAACGACCTGGACGCGCTCGCCCGGATCATGGACGAGCACGCGGGCCAGATCGCGGCCGTCGTCACCGAGCCGGTGCTCTGCAACACCGGCGCCATCGAGCCCGACCCCGGCTATCTCCAGGCGGTGCGCGAGCTGTGCGACCGCCACGGCAGCCTGCTGATCTTCGACGAGATCATCACGGGCTTCCGGCTCGCTCCTGGCGGCGCGCAGGAGTACCTCGGCGTCAGCCCCGACCTGTCGGTCTTCGGCAAGGCGATGGCGGGCGGTATGCAGGTGTCCGCGCTGGCGGGCCGGGCGGCCGTGATGGACGCGATCTCCTCGGGCCGGGTCGCGCACGCGGGGACGTTCAACTCCCAGCCCGTGGGCATCGCCGCCGCCGAGGCCACCCTGCGCATCCTGGACGAGCAGCGCGAGGAGGTCTACGGCACCCTCTACGCCCGGGGCCGGCAGCTCATGACCGGTCTGCGCGAGGCGGCGGCCAAGGCGGGAGTGCCGATGCTGGTGGACGGGCCGGGGCCGGTCTTCCAGACGTACTTCACCGACGCGCCCGCCGTGCGTGACTACCGCGACTTCGCCAGGACCGACCGCGCCATGATGGGCCGCCTACACGCCGCGCTGCTCGACCGCGGGGTCAACATGGTGCCGCGCGGGCTGTGGTTCCTGTCCACCGCTCACACCGAGGCCGACGTCGCCGCCACCGTCGACGTCTTCGAGGACGCGTTGCGGTCCCTTCCGCTCGGTTGAGATCACCAGCGCCACGCCGGCCAGGATGACGAGGCCGCCGACGACGACCTGAGTCGTGATCGGCTCGTGCAGCACGAGCGCGCCGAGCGCGACGGCCACGGCCGGGTTGACGTAGGCGTAGGTGGACACCAGCGAGATGGGGGCGTTGCCGAGCAGCCACGAGAACGCGGTGAAGCCGATCAGTGACCCCACCAGGACCAGGTAGGCCAGCGCCAGCCAGGACCTGGTGGTCACGGCCGACAGGTCGAGCCGCTCGCCGGAGCCCAGGCCGAGCACCAGCAGCCCGGCGCCGCCCACGAACATCTCGATGGCGCTGGTGGCCAGCGCGTTGGCGGGCATCTCGATCCGGCTCGACAGGAACGAGCCCACGGCCCACGACACCGAGGCCAGCAGCACCACCACGATCCCGACGCTGCTGCCGCCCTCGGCGCCGGTCAGGGACAGGGCCGCGACGCCGCCGAGCCCGACCAGCACGCCCGCCAGCGTGAGGATCTTGGGGCGGTCGCGCACGACGAACCTGAACACGACCAGCCACAGCGGGACCGAGGCCACCAGGAGCGCCGCCAGGCCGGTGGAGATGTACTGCTCGGCCACCGCCAGCATCCCGTTGCCGGTGGTCAGCAGCAGGACGCCCACGAGGGCCGCGCCGAGGAACTGCTTGCGCGACACCTTGAAGGCGGCCGGACCCGACCGCACGAGCAGGAACCCGGACAGCAGCGCGGCGGCGGTGACGAAGCGCATCGCGGCGCTGAGCACGGGAGGTATCGACTCGATCGCGATCCCGATCCCGAGATAGGTCGAGCCCCACACCACATAGACGATGGCCAACGCGCTCCAGACCAGGAGTGGAGCACGGCTGTCAGTAGTGTTTGCCCTCATGGCTAATGGACGATACAGGCTGGGTCCGACGATTTCCGGCGGGTATCGGACATTGGAACTTGGCGGGATATTATCGACAGTCGGCTTTCGCGCCACTTCCGGGGTCTTCTGGGCGGTTGGCAGGATCGGTCAGGCCATCGAGTCCACCGAGCAACGCCCGCCAAGACAGGAGCACCAGGCCCATGTCCGCAGTCACCGCAGTCTCGCCCGCAGGCAACGCCGCCGCCCTGGCCCACTTCGCCGCCCGGCTGTCCTTCGAGACCGACGTCTCCGACGTGGCCGCCGACCTGGCCGCCGCCGTCCCCGGGCTCGTCGTCGTCGACTCGCGCAGCAAGGAGAGCTGGGACCAGGGCCACGTCGAGGGCGCGCTCCACCTGCCGACCGCCGAGATCGGGGCCAGGGCCGCCGGCCTGATCCCGGGGGAGGCCACCGTCGTCACCTACTGCTGGGGCCCCGGCTGCAACGGCGCGACCCGGGCCGCCCTGGAGTTCGCCAGGCTCGGTTACCGGGTGAAGGAGATGATCGGCGGCTTCGAGTACTGGGCCAGAGAGGGCTTTCCCGTGGAGACCGGCGCCGGCACGGTCACCCGGCATCCGGTGGACGCGCTCACGGCGCCGGTGTCGGGCATCGCCTGCGCCTGCTGATCCCAACCCCGGGAACCCCCTGCCGGCGCCTTCAGCACCCCCCACAGCCCCGCGC
>NZ_VCKX01000449.1 GCF_005889725.1 Nonomuraea zeae | reverse complement strand
GGCTCCAGGTCCGGCCCTAGACCCGACCCCAGACCCGGCCCTAGACCCGACTGCAGGCCGGCTCCGGGTCGGCCAGGGGCCTTGGGGTCTGGGCCCCGGCCCCTTGGTCCGGGGCTGGTCCGGCACGCCGCCCGGCCGCCGGATCCGGCCGGGGAGGGCAAGATGGACCGGTCAAGAAAGGGAAAGCCATGAACATCCTCTTCCGGGGCGGCCGCGTCTTCACCCCGCAAGGCGTCCTGGCCGAGGCCGTGCTGGTGTCCGGGGGCGTGATCGCCGCCGTGGGGCCGGAGGCCGAGCTGGCGCGGCAGGCCCACGAGACCGTGGACCTGGACGGCGGCCTGCTGACCCCCGGGTTCACCGATGCGCACGCGCATCCGGTCCAGGCGGGCCTCGAACGAGCAAAGTGCGATTTGTCAGAAGACTTCGGCCTTGATGCGTACGTAGCAAAAATCGCCGACTATGCCGCGAAAAATCGCGATAAAGAGTGGGTCGACGGCGGCGGCTGGGACATGTCGGCGTTCCCCGACGGGCTCCCGCACCGAGACCAGCTCGGCTTCCTCGACCGCCCCGCCTACCTGATCCAGCGCGACCACCACGCCGCCTGGGTCAACGCCCGTGCGCTCGAACGCGCCGGCATCACCGCGGACACCCCCGACCCCGCCGACGGCAGGATCGAGCGCGACGCCGCCGGCGTCCCCACCGGCGTCCTGCACGAGGGCGCCATGGACCTCGTCGGCCTGCTCACCCCCCGCCCCACCGCCCAGGACTTGCAGGACGCGCTCCTGGAAGCGCAGACCTACCTGTTCTCGCTGGGCATCACGGGCTGGCAGGACGCCATTGTGGGCTCCTACGCAGGCTCGGAGGACCAACTCCCCACCTACGTGGCCGCAGCCCGCTCAGGGCGGCTACAGGCGCGCGTGGTGGGGGCTCTGTGGTGGGACCGCACCCGCGGCCTCGACCAGATCGGCGACCTGCTCGAACGCCGCGCCTCCGCCGGAGGCCTCGCCCGCTTCAAGGCCACCTCGGTCAAGATCATGCAGGACGGCATCACGGAGAACTTCACCGCCGCCACGCTGGAGCCCTACTGCCGGTGCGGCGGCACGGGCCTGTCGTACGTGGATCCGGACAAGCTCAAGGAGTACGTGGCCGAGCTGGACAGCCACGGCTTCCAGGTGCACTTCCACGCCATCGGCGAGCGGGCCGTACGCGAGGCTCTGAACAGCTTCGAGGGCACGAACCCCGCCAACCGCCACCACATCGCCCACCTGCAGATCATCGAGCCCACGGACGTGCCGCGCTTCGCCGCCCTGGGCGTCACGGCCAATCTGCAGCCCCTGTGGGCCACCCACCACGCCCAGATGGACGAGCTGACGCTGCCGTTCCTGGGCGAGCCGCGCTCGTCGTGGCAGTACCCGTTCGCGGACCTGCTGGCGCACGGCACCCGCTTCTGCGCGGGCAGCGACTGGCCGGTCTCGAACGCCGACCCGCTGCAGGGCATGCACGTGGCGGTCAACCGCACCGAGCCGGGCAGTTCGGTGCACGCCGGCTACCCGACGGCGCAGACCCCGTTCCTGCCCGGCCAGCGCATCGACCTGGCCACGGCCATGACCGCGTACACGGCGGGCTCGGCCTGGATCAACCGCTCGCCGGCCGGGGCGATCGAGCCGGGCCGCCCGGCCGACCTCGTGGTCCTCGACCGCGACCCGTTCGAGCTCGCGCCGGGAGACATCTGGACGACGCGGGTGCGGATGACGTTCGTGGACGGCGTCCCGGTCTACGAACGCCCCTGACCGCCGGCCGCGCCCGGCTGCCAGGAAGGCCCGGACAACGACGAAGGGGCCCTGGGGGGAAATCGCCCCAGGGCCCCTTCGTCAAGTGCACCTGACTACCAGGGGGACTTGTTGTTGCGCAGGCGCTCCAGTGCCTCCTCGAGGATCGCCTTGCCGTCCTTGTCGCTCCTGCGTTCCTTCACGTAAGCAAGGTGCGTCTTGTACGGCTCGTTCTTGGGCGGGGCAGGCGGGGCCTCCTCGTCCTGTCCGGCCGGGAGGCCGCAACGTGGGCAATCCCACGTCTCGGGGACCGCCGCGTCGCTGGCGAAACTGGGGCGCGTCTCGTGCATGTTGGCGCACCAGAACGAGACCCGCACTCTCGGAGCTGCCTCGCCGCGCTCGGCCTCCCCCATCGGGCCGGCGCCGACTCGGCTGCCACGGATCGCGTTGCCACTACCCACGGATGAACTCCTCGCTCGATCGCCCCGCGCGCAGGCACGGGGGGAGAATCACTGTCACGCGTTAACTTGTTGCTCAGGGCCTCATGAGCAGGCCGAGAGCGATGATGCAGACGAACCAGACGGTGCCCGTGATGACGGTCAGCCGGTCGAGGTTGCGCTCCACCACCGAGGAACCACCGAAGTTCGACGAGAAGCCGCCGCCGAACATGTCAGACAGCCCGCCACCCTTGCCCTTGTGGAGCAGCACGAGCAGGATCATGAGACCGCTCGCCAGGATGAGGGCGATGGAGATTCCGATTTCCACGGTATGCCTGTTCCTTCGATGCTCTGTTACGCGTGACGATTCAAACTTGCCTTTTGAGGGTACGGCCTGGTGTCAAGTCGCACCCCCAGAACGACTCAGTTAGCCGGGCATATCGGAGAATCGACAGATCTTCGCGAACTCCCCGGCGTCGATGCTGGCGCCACCCACGAGCGCGCCGTCGACATCGGGCTGAGCCATGATCCCTGCGATATTGCCTGACTTGACCGAGCCACCGTAAAGGATACGGACCGCAGAGGCCACTTCGGTGTCGTAGAGCTCAGCGAGTCTCACTCGCAACGCTCCGCAGACCTCCTGGGCGTCCTCCGGGGTGGCCACCTCGCCGGTGCCGATCGCCCACACCGGTTCGTAGGCCACCACTATCGATTTTGCCTGCTCGGCGGTGATTTTGCGCAGCGCGCCGTCAAGTTGGGCAAGACTGTGCGCGATGTGGCGGCCCTCTTGACGCACGGCCAGGCCCTCTCCCACGCACAGGATCGGGGTGAGCGAGTGCCGGTAGGCGGCCTGGACCTTGGCGTTGACCAGGTCGTCGTCCTCGTCGTGGTATTGCCGGCGCTCGGAGTGGCCGATCGTGACGTAGGTGCAACCAAGCTTGGCCAGCATGACCCCGGACACGTCACCGGTGTAGGCCCCGGCGTCGTGCGGGGACAGGTCCTGGGCGCCGTACACGATCCGGAGCTTGTCGCCGTCGACGAGCGTCTGCACGCTGCGCAGGTCGGTGAACGGCGGCAGCACGGCGACGTCGACCTTGTCGAAGTCCTTGTCGTTGAGCGCGAACGCCAGTTTCTGGACCAGCGCGATGGCCTCGAGGTGGTTGAGGTTCATCTTCCAGTTGCCGGCGATGAGGGGCTTGCGTGATGCCAACTCAGTCCTCCAAAGCCGCGAGTCCGGGAAGGGTCTTGCCCTCAAGGTATTCGAGACTGGCCCCGCCGCCGGTGGAAATGTGCGAGAAACCGTCCTCGGGGAGCCCGAGCTTGCGCACGGCGGCCGCGGAGTCGCCCCCGCCGACCACGGTGAAGGCGTCGGACGCGATCAGCGCCTCGGCCACCGCCCTGGTGCCGCCGGAGAACGCGTCGAACTCGAACACGCCCATGGGCCCGTTCCAGAAGACGGTCTTGGCGTCGGCCAGCTTCGTGGCGAACAGCTCGCGCGTCTTCGGCCCGATGTCGAGCCCCTCCCGGTCGGCGGGGATCGCGGTGGCCTCGACCGCGTCGTGCTCGGCGTCGGCGGCGAACGTGACCGCCGCCAGCACGTCGACGGGCAGCACCAGGTCGACGCCCCGCTGGGCCGCCTCGGCGAGGAAGCCGCGCACCTGGTCGAGCTGGTCCTCCTGGAGCAGCGACCCGCCCACCTCGTGGCCCTGGGCCTTGAGGAAGGTGTAGGCCATGCCGCCGCCGATGAGCAGCCTGTCGACCTTGGTCAGCAGGTTGGCGATGACGCCCAGCTTGTCGGAGACCTTGGCGCCGCCGAGCACCACCACGTAGGGGCGCTCGGTGTCCTCGGTCAGCTTGCGCAGCACCTCGACCTCGGCCACGACCAGCCCGCCGGCCGCGTGCGGCAGCAGCTTGGGCACGTCGTAGACGCTGGCGTGCTTGCGGTGCACGGCGCCGAAGCCGTCGCCCACGTAGAGCTCGGCCAGATCGGCCAGCTTCGCCGCGAACTCGCCCCTGACCGCGTCGTCCTTGGACTCCTCGCCCGGCTCGTAACGCAGGTTCTCCAGCAGGGCGACCTCGCCGTCCTGGAGCGCTGCGACGCTCTCGCGCGCGCTGTCGCCCACCACGTCGGCGGCGAAGGCCACGTCCTGGCCGAGCAGCTCGCCCAGGCGCGTGGCCACGGGCTTGAGCGAGTATTTCGGGTCCGCCTTGCCCTTGGGCCTGCCGAGATGGGCGCAGACCACGACCTTGGCGCCGCGGCCGACCAGGGTTTTGATCGTCGGCACCGAGGCCCTGATGCGGCCGTCGTCGGTGATCGTCTCCCCGTCGAGGGGAACGTTGAGGTCGGCGCGCACGAGCACGCGCCGGCCCTTCACGTCGAGATCGTCGAGCGTGCGCATGCTCATGCTCCTGTTCCCGGGGGGCGCGCCTGCCGCGCGCCCCGACGTGTGCGCCTCGGCATCAGAGGCCGCGGCCCACCAGCTCGATCAGGTCGGCGAGGCGGTTGGAGTAGCCCCACTCGTTGTCGTACCAGCCGACGACCTTGACCTGGTTGCCGATGACCTTGGTCAGCCCGGCGTCGAAGATGCAGGAGGCGGGGTCGGTGACGATGTCGGAGGAGACGATCTCGTCCTCGGTGTAGCTGATGATGCCCTTGAGCGGGCCCTCGGCGGCGGCCTTCACCGCGGCGTTGACCTCCTCGACGGTGACGTCGCGGCCGAGCTCGACGGTGAGGTCGGTGGCCGAGCCGGTGGGGATCGGCACGCGCATGGCGAAGCCGTCGAGCTTGCCCTTGAGCTGGGGCAGCACCAGGCCGATGGCCTTGGCGGCGCCGGTGGAGGTGGGCACCACGTTGAGTGCGGCGGCGCGGGCGCGGCGCAGGTCCTTGTGCGGGCCGTCCTGCAGGTTCTGGTCCTGCGTGTAGGCGTGGATGGTGGTCATCAGACCCTTCTCGATGGTGAAGGTGTCATGCAGGACCTTGGCCATCGGCGCCAGGCAGTTGGTGGTGCAGGAGGCGTTGGAGACGATCGTGTGCTTGGCCGGGTCGTAGTCGCCGTCGTTGACGCCCATCACGATCGTGACGTCCTCGTTCTTGGCCGGCGCCGAGATGATGACCTTCTTCGCGCCGTTGTCGGCGTGCACCTTGGCCTTGGTGGCGTCGGTGAACAGGCCGGTGGACTCCAGCACCACGTCCACGCCGAGGTCGCCCCAGGGCAGCTTGCCCGGGTCGCGCTCCTCGAAGACCTTGATCGCCTTGCCGTCGACGGTGATCTCGTCGCTCGTGGCCTTCACCTCGTAGGGCAGGCGGCCCAGGATGCTGTCGTACTTCAGCAGGTGAGCGAGCGTCGCGTTGTCGGTCAGGTCGTTGACCGCGACGATCTCGATGTCCTTGCCGCTGGCGGCGACAGCGCGCCAGAAGTTGCGACCGATGCGGCCGAAGCCGTTGACGCCTACGCGGATGCTCACGGGAACCGATCTCCTCGAACCAGATGGCGGGCTGAACCTCAACCACGAACCTTATCGGACCCAAATTGGTTTAGACCACTGCAGGTCCCCGGCTGTGAATCGGCGTTCAGACGACACCTTTTGCGAGGTTCGAGTAAAGTGCCCGACTCATCGGAGTAAATTCGTGCATTCTCTGGGGGCTGAGATGTCACATAAGCGGTCCGGCCTGCTTCCCGGACTAGTAACAGGGCTGCTCACCGCGCTGATCTGTGCGGCCGCGCTGGGGGCGGCCGTCCTGTTCCAGGAGCGCATGCCGAGCGCCGTGACGGCGTTCGGCAACGGCTTTCCGCTCTCGCTGGCGCTGTCGCTCGTGATCGCCCTTCTGGTCGTCCTCGCGATGGGCGCCGTACGCCCGCGCAGCCTCGTCCTGCTCCCCGTCTCGGCGCTGTACGCGGGCGGCGCCTACGCGGCCGGGCAGGTCGTCGGCAAGTCGATCATGATCGGGGCCACGCTGAGCACGCCTTCCACCGAACGGGCGCCCGCCGACCTCACGGACGTCACCCTGGACAACTTCCTGGCCGGCCTCCCCTACGCGCCGTCGCTCTACCGGGACCCGCTGTCGGAGACGTGGGCGGCCTGGCTCTTCGTCGGCGTGGCGGCCCTGGCCGCCCTCGCGCTGCTCACCCCCCGGGTCGTGCGCGCGCGCCGCGCCCACCGGGCCGAACTGGCGGAGACGGAGGCGGCGGAGCAGGCGCAGGAGCCCGAGTACCGGGCCCCGTTCGAGCCCGCCCAGGCGCCGGCCCAGCAGCCCACGGCCGACCTGTTCGCGCCCCGCAAGCCCGCCAAGGACTGAGACCGGGCCCTGCCATGGCGGGGCCCAAGATCAGGCAAAGGCGGTTCCGCCTCCCCGCACAGGAGCCACGTGGACATGACGCGGCAAAGGTCAGGGTTGCTTTCGGCCATCGTCGCCGGACTGCCTGCGACGCTCGCCGGCGCCGCCGTGTACGGCCTGCTCATCGGCCTCACCGAATACGAGATCGGCCTGGCCACCATCGGCGTCGGCACCCTCGCAGCCCTGGGCGTCACAGCCACCAGGACCGCCGACCCGGTCACAACAGCCGGCAGGACCACAGGGTTGGGCATCACGACCACCGGAACCGCCGACCCGGGCATCACGACCGCCCGGTCCGCAGGGTTGGGCACCGCATCCGCCAGGACGACCGACCCGGACATCGCCGCCACCAGGACCACAGCCCTGGGTGGGACCGCCGACCCGGGCATCACGACCGCCGGACCCATCAGCCTGGGCGCCACGTCCGCGAGAACCGCCGACCTGGGCGTCATATCCGCCGCCAGGACCGCAGACTCGCTCCTGCCGCCGCTGGCCGCCCTCCTGGGCCTCGCCGGTGCGGCGCTCGGCGAGGTCGTCGGCACCGCCCTCCTGCTCGTGGACCTCGCCGGGCAGGAGGGCCTGCCGATGTCGTACGCGACCGCCGCCACCGAAGCCGTCACGGGATTCCACGCCCTGATCGGCGAGTCCCCCGAGTGCATCCTGTACTGGGCGGTAAGCGCGATCACCGCCTACACGGTGGCCACCAGACGCACCACACGCAGGGCCCGCAAGCACGCCAGAACGCTCTTCTCCCCGACGCCCGCGAACACGCCCCCCATGGC
>NZ_VCKX01000448.1 GCF_005889725.1 Nonomuraea zeae | reverse complement strand
CCGACACCCCGACACCCCGGCACCCGACAGGCTTCTCCACCCGCCTACACCCATCGCAACCCGTCAGACCCACCCACCGCACCGCCTAACCAAGACCCTCTCGGCCGGCGAAACAGCCTCACACGAGACCCGGCGCCAGACAGCAAGCCCGATCACAAAACCCCAGGTAGAGACCCTGTTCCGATCCGCGATCGACCAGAACGTGGCTCCCTGTGCAGTTCCTCCGGCGGACAGGGCGGGTAAGCCTTCAGACGTGGGAGTGGAACGTTCCTGCACCGTTCGGACACGCTTTGGCAATGAGGGGCGCGGGGGGACAGCCCGAGGAGATTAAATGGTTTCCAGGTAGGAAATAAGGATTGCGGAGGAGGGCAACGATGACGCAGGCCATGGCGACGATCGTGAAGCCGCTGCCCGACCACCTGTTCAGGGTGCACGGCGCAAGCGCGGAGATGCGCTGGGAGACCATGTCGGGGCAGGGCTATCACACCCCGAACGACCGGTTCTTCGTGCGCAACCACACCTTCACGCCGCTCATCGACGTCACCACCTGGCGACTGCAGGTGCACGGCGCCGGCGTTCGATGTCCGCGCGCGTTCGGTTACGACGAGCTGCGCGCCATGCCCTCACGCACGTTCGACGTCGCGATCGAGTGTGCCGGGAACGGGCGGCGGTTCTACGGGACGCAGCAGCACGACGGCGCTCCCGGCACGCAGTGGGGGCTCGGCGCCATCGGGGTGGCGCGGTGGCGGGGAGTACCGTTGCGATACCTGCTGCAGCAGGCGGGCGTGCTGCCGGGCGCCATCGACGTACTGCCCACCGGGCTCGACGCGCCGTTCGAGGATTACGGGCACGTACGCAGGCCGCTGCCGATCGACAAGGCCATGGACGACGTCCTCGTCGCGTACGAAATGAACGGCACTCCGCTGCCTCCCGATCACGGATTTCCGGTGCGGCTGGTGGTCCCGGGATGGGTGGGAATCGCGTCCATCAAATGGCTTGGCGACATAGAAGTTTCGACGACGGAGCTCTCCTCGCCCTGGAACACCGTCTTTTACGCGAACGTCACGACGCAGCCGGTGAAGAGCGCTTTCGAGCTTCCCTGGAATGCCCGCCTGCCCGTCGGCAAGCCGCACGTTCTGCACGGACGGTCATGGTCGGGGCGAGGCCGGATCGTCCGGGTCGAGGTCAGCTTCGACGGCGGGATCAGCTGGCGCGACGCCGAACACCATGGTCAACACCTGGTCAGCGCATGGCTGCCGTGGCACATCGGCTGGGCGCCACGACGTACGGGACCAGGCGTGCTCATGGCGCGGGCAACCGACGAGACCGGCAGCACCCAGCCGCTGATCACGCCACGACACCCCTTCGGCTATCACTTCGACGCGGTGGTGCAACATCCCATTCACGTGGTCAATGGATAGGTAAATGTCACCGACCACGGCTGAGCTGGACAATCACTAAATGCTGGTTCTGCGCACCTGAATTCATCTGAAAGACTCTCGCGGAAACCTTCCAGAAATCCCTCCGTGTGATGCTGTCCACATCATGGAAAAGGAGAGCAGATGCGCCAGCTGACCGCGCTCGATGCCCAGTTCCTCAACGTCGAGACGGCGACCACCGCCGCGCACGTGGCAGGGCTGGCGATCCTCGACTCTGCGGACGGCTCGGTGACCAGAGACGCGCTGGCGGCGCTCCTGCTCGAACGGCTGCACCTGTCCCCTGCGCTCAGCCTGCGACTGGCCACGGTGCCGCTCGGGCTGGACCACCCCTACTGGGCGGCCGACCCCGACTTCGACATCGACCACCATCTGTTCGAGATGACGCTGCCCGCCCCGGGTAACGACTGGCAGCTGGCCGAGGCCGTCGCCGAGATCCATGCCCGCAGGCTCGACCGGTCGCATCCGCTGTGGGAGATGCACCTGATCAACGGGCTGCCCGACGGGAGGGTGGCCGTGTACACGAAGGTGCACCACGCGGCCATCGACGGCGTCTCCGGCGCCGAGACCCTCGCCACGTTGCTCGATCTCACGCCGGACGGAGCGCGTACCAGGAGCGGGCCCACCGCTCGCTCGAAGGCGGCGGCACACGGCAGCCTTTCGAGCGGTGTGGCAGGGGCAGCGGGCGCGGAGGGCGCGGAGGGCAAGGATGTCGCGAAGGCGGCGGTGCACAGGGGCGCTTCGAGAAAGGCGGCACAGGCGAAGGCGCTGCAAGAGGCAGCGCGCAGCGAAGCGGTCGGCAGCGAGGCTGCGCTCGATGTAGTCGTATGCGAGGCCGACGGACGCAGTGAGAGTCCGCCCGACGTGGCCGTACGCAAGGCCGCCAGACGCAGCGTGGTCGTGCCCGACGAGGTCGTACGGGAGGCCGCCGGACGCAGTGTGACCGTGCCCGACGAGATCGTACGCAAGACCGCCAGACGCGGCGAGATCCCGCCCGACATGGTCGTACGCGAGGCCGCCGAACGCAGCTTGGCCGTGCCCGATGGGGTCGTGCGTGGGGAAGCCGGGCGCAGTGAGGTCGTGGCCGATGGAGTGGGGTGTGGGCAATCCGGGGCGGGAGAGGCAGTGCAGGAGGATGCGCCGGGGCTGATCGGGATGCTGACCGGGGCCGCCGTTCGTACGGCGACTCACCCGGTGCGGGCCGTTCAGTCCGTGGTGAGGGCGGCCGGTGACCTGGACGCCATCCCGCTGGCGGCGGGCCTGCCCGGCGCGAAGCTGATTGCCAAGGCTGCGCGGCTGATGACCGGCGATCGGCCCCAACGCCCGGAGCTGCCCAGCTTCACCGTTCCGCGCACCCCGTTCAACGGCCCCATCACCGCCCGCCGGCATCTCTCCTTCGGCTCGCTCTCACTCAAAGACGTCAAGAGCGTCGCCAAGGCCAACGGCATCAGCGTCAACGACGTCGTGATGACCCTGTGCACCTCCGCCCTGCGCTCGTGGTTGCAGGAGCGGGACGCGCTGCCGGACGCGCCGTTGATCGTCGCCGTCCCCGTGGCAGTCCGTACGGCCGGAGCCAAGGACCTGGTCGGCAACCAGATCTCCGCCATGGTGACCCCCATGCCCACGAACGTTTCCGACCCCAGGGAGCGCCTGCAAGCCGTCGGCACGACCATGGGCAAGGCCAAGCGGCGTTTCGCGGTCGCCCCGGCCACCTGGCTGAGCGAGTTGTGCTCGCTGCTGCCCGCCCCCGTCACCAGCCTGGCCACTCCGGCGATCTTCCGGCTGGCGGCGCTGGCGTTCCCGCCGATCAACCTGATCATCAGCAACGTGCCCGGCCCGCAGTTCCCGCTGTATCTGTGCGGCGGGCGGGTGCTGTCGTACTTCCCGCTGTCCGTCCTGACCGACGTGAGCGGCGGCCTGAACATCACCTGCTTCTCCTACGACGGCATGCTCGACTTCGGCGTCGTGGCCTGTCCTGAACGCATGGACGACGTATGGGGGCTGCTCGCCCACCTGCGTACGGCGCTCGATGAGCTGCTAGACGAGCGAGTGAGCGATGAGTTCCGCGACGGCGTCGGGGTCGATCTGGTGGCCGGTTAACTGGCAGAGGTTCTCCTGGTAGAGCAGAACGGCGGCGAACGTGGCCGCCGCCACCTCCAGCCTGGCCGCATCACCGCGCGCGCCGGGCAGCGCCAGCTCCAGCGCGAACCGGGCGCGTCTGATCAGCTCGCCGTTGAGGCGGCCGAGGCGCTCCTTGACCGAGCCGTGCGTGTCCGCCTCCCGGAACAGGATGCGCCGCATCGCCGGTGAGGCCCGCAGCGGCAGCCCGCGCGCCAGTTTGGACAACGTCCCCGCCGGGTCGCCGGGCACCGCCTCGACGTCGCGCCCCTCCTCGACCAACGTGCGCTCGTCGACCAGGGCGACCAGAACGTCGATCTTGCGTGGGAAGTAGTGGAAGATCAGCCCTTTGGGGACCTTCGCGAGCTTGGCGATGACGGCGGTCGGAGTGGCTTCGTAACCGCCACCCGCGAACAATTCCTCGGCCGCATCCAGGATGCGCGTGCGCGCGTCACCGATCACCACGCTCGCACCATAGCGCCACCTGCGGCTTCACCACCATGCCGCAAAAGCGAGACCCCCGTGTTGGCCGGGTTGTGGTGGTCCATTCCTGGGTGCCTGGCCATCCTCTCCTGGCCGCCCGGCCCGGCCCGGCCGTCAAGGCGCCGCCGCTACTCCGGATGCCCAGCCGTCACGGAGGTCTGGTGGTTGCTGAGGTCTGGTGGTTGCTGGGGCCTGGTGGTTGCTGAGGTCCGGTGGTCGCTGAGGTCCGATGGCTGCGGCGATCGGCGGCTCCGCGCCGTTCTGGGTGCCCGACTGGTCCGGATGCCCGGCCGTTTTGCGGGCTTGGCTGTTCCAGGGGATCAGGCCGATCAGCGTGCCGGGCCGGTCAGGGTGCCGGGCCGGTCAGGGTGCCGGGCCGGTCTGAAGGATGGGGCCGTCGCGCAGGACCGGGCCGTTCCGAGGGCCCAGCCTTTCGTAGCCCGGTACTCCGGGGGGCCTGCCGTTTCAGAAGCCGGATGTTCAAAAGGCCCGGCCGTTGCGAGGGCCCGGCTGGTGTGGGGGCGTCTAGTGTGAGTGATCCGCGGTGAGACACTGATGTATTATCTGAGACATAAATGTCGCAAATGATGCGGAGGTGTGTGACGTTGATGAGCCGGGAGCAGATCATGACCGCGGCGATCCAGCACCTCAACAAGGACCCTGCCGCCTCCATGGCGCAGCTCGCCGAAGCCGTGGGCATCAGCAGGGCCACGCTCCACCGCCAGTTCAGCAGCCGCGAGGAGCTGATGCTGGCCCTGGGCCACCGGGCGCACACGCAGTGGCAGCAGGTCCAGGAGAGCGCGGGCATCGCCGAGGCCACCGGCTCCGGCGACCCGCAGGTGCTCGACCAAGCCATGAAGGCCCTGCTGACCGGCCTCGTCGACGTCGCCGACGAATACGGGTTCGGCCTGACCGACTACGCCATGGCGGTCCATCCGGAGCTGCTGCGCCGCGCCGACGAGCTGGAGGAGCGCGAGATCGCGTTCTACGCCGCCGCCCAGCGCGCGGGTCTGCTGCGCGCCGACCTGCCCCCGCGCTGGGTGAGCAACACCGTGTACGGCCTGCTCGTGGCCGTACGGGAAAGCCTGCGGCGCGGGGACGTCGCCCGCCGGGACGTGCCCCGGCTGCTCCTCGGCACCTTCCTGCACGGCGCCGCAGCCCGGGAGGACGCATGACGACCGCCACCTCGCCCGTCACGTCGAGGAGACGCTGGGCGGGCCTGGCCGTGCTGTCGGCCAGCGTGCTGCTCGTGGTCATGGACATGACCGTGCTCAACGTCGCACTGCCCGCCATCTCCGAGGACCTGCGCCCGGGCTCGATCGAGCTGCTGTGGATGGTGGACGCGTACGCGCTGGTCCTGTCCGGGCTGCTCGTCACAGTGAGCGCGCTGGGCGACCGGTGGGGGCGCAAGCGGATGCTGCTGAGCGGGTTCGCGGTGTTCGGGCTGGCCTCGACGGTGGTGCTGCTGGCCGACAGCCCGATCGAGGTGATCGCCGTACGGGCGCTGCTCGGGGTGGGCGGCGCGATGATCATGCCGTCCACGCTGTCCATGATCAGGAACCTGTTCACCGACCCCCGCGAACGCGCACGGGCGCTGGGCATCTGGGCCGCGATGGCCGCGGTCGGGGCGGCGCTGGGGCCGATCCTGGCCGGTTTCCTGCTGGAGCATTTCAGCTGGCACTCGGCGTTCCTGGTGAACGTGCCCGTCATGGTGGTGGCGATCGCCGCCGGGCTGTTCCTGCTGCCGGAGTCCAGGAATCCGCGGCCCGGCCGTTGGGACGCGCTGGCCACCGTGCTGTCGATGGCGGGCATGGTGGCGCTGGTGTTCGCGGTGAAGACGTTCGGCAAGCACGGCCTGGCCCCCTCCGCGCTGATCGCCACCGTGATCGCGGTGGTGGCGCTGGGCTGGTTCGTGGTGCGGTGCCTGCGCAGGCCGGATCCGCTGCTGGAGATCGGGCTGTTCCGCAGCGGGCCCTTCTCCGCGGGAGTGGTGACGGCGCTGACCACGTCGATCGCGATGGCGGCGGTCTTGCTGCTGCTCGCGCAGTGGATGCAGCTGGTGCAGGGGTACTCGCCGCTGGAGACGGGCCTCCGGCTGCTGCCCGCCGCGCTGGCCGCGATCGTCGCCTCCCCGCTGGCTCCCGCGCTCGCCGCGAAGATCGGCGCCCGTACGGTGCTGGCGGGCGGGCTCGCGGTGACCGGGCTGGGGTTCCTGCTGCTCTTCCTGGCGCCGAGCCCGCTGGGCTACTGGCCGGTCGCGGGCGCTCTGACGCTCATCGGCATCGGGAACGGCTCGCTGGCGATCGCCTCGGCGGTGATCATGTCGGGTACGCCGGCCGCGAAGGCGGGCAGCGCGGCGGCCATCGAGGAGACGAGTTACGAGGTGGGCGGGGCGCTCGGCGTCGCCGTCCTGGGGAGTGTCGCCGCCGCCGCGTACCGGAACGACGTGGACTACCAGGGCCCGCAGGCCGAGGTCGTACGCGAGTCGCTGGGCGGTGCGCTCGACGTGGCCAGAGAGCTGGGCTCGGCGAGCGGGCAGCTGGTGGAGCAGGCCAGGGCGGCGTTCACCGACTCGCTGATCCTGACCAGCGGGGCCGGGGCGGTGTTGATGCTGGCGGGCACGGTGGCGGTGTGGCTGCTCACGCCGCGCGGCCTCGACCTGTCGTCAGCCGAGCACTGAAGCCCGCCGCTGAGCCTCAGCGCTGAGGCGCAGCGATGAGGCCATCGCGGAGGCCCATCGCGGAGGCCCATCGCGGAGGCCCATCGCGGAGGCCCACTGTTGAGGCCCAGTGTTGAGGCCGACCGCACGGAGTCGAGTGTCCGACCCCGCCGCCGAGGTCGGGTGTCGTCACCGAGCGTTGAGGACACCGGGTGCTCCAACTGGCGGGCGGGCGCGAGCCGGCACCGCCCACCCCCCCAGGCCGGGGTCAGTCGGCGCCAATGGCGTGCATGAGGGACGGGTAGGCCCGGTGCAGCTCCCGCTGCCAGTACGTGTGGTTGTGCCCGCCCCGGTAGAAGTGGGTGCGCACCGGGACGCCCAGCTCGTCCAGGCGGGCGGCGAACGATCTGGCCGCCCGGTTCGCCAGGTCCTCCACCAGGTCGCCCTCCCCCGCCGCCACGTACAGCTCGACGCCCTTGAGCCGGTCGGCCTGGTCGTAGGGGTTGTGCGCGCGCCAGACGTCCCGCTGCTCCTCCGGGTCGCCCCAGATCCGCTTCCAGTCGGTGCCGAAGCAGCCGATCGAGGTTCCGGCCATCACGGCCTGCGGTACGCCCGGGGCGAGGATGTGGACGGCCCCGCTGAACGAGGCTGCGGCCTTGAAGTAGCCCTTGGCGGCGTACAGCATCGCGCCCTGCCCGCCCATCGAGTAGCCCGCCACGGCCCGTTC
>NZ_VCKX01000447.1 GCF_005889725.1 Nonomuraea zeae | reverse complement strand
CGTCCGGTGAGTGCACATGAGCGCCTCCCGGCCAGGGACGACACATCCCGTTAAGGACCCGAAGTCAGTCAGGCGGTGGGTCAGCCCCTGGCGGGAAGCGCTCATCTACATCCTCACTGTCAGGCGGCGCAGGAGTCGTGGGTGGCGTCGAAGCCCTTGATCGCCTCGGTGTCGTCCGCGCGCAGCGGCTTCAGCCCCGTCCAGTCGTCGCCGATCACCAGCACCAGCCGGTTCGTCCGTGCGGCGGGGACGCTCCTGGGCGTCGCCTTGAGCAGGTCGCCGGACAGCGTCGGCACGCGGGTCTCGCCGTTGGGGCCGTACATGATCGTGGTCTTCGCCTGCGGCTTGCGCGCCGAGTCACCGATCTTCGAGATGTGGTAGCCGCGCTGCTCCAGGAAGGCGGCCACCTGGGTGCCGAGCCCGCTGCGCCAGGTGCCGTTGCGCAGCTCGATCTGGATCTTCGACCGGCCCACCTTGGCCTGGCCGCCCTTGACGCCCTGCACGCTCTGGTCCCTGGCCACGATCTGGAACAGCTTGCCCGCCTGCGGCTGCACCCACTCGACCCGGCCCGGCTGGGTCAGCGAGTAGTGCCACGGGGTGGTGATGAACCGGATCTGCCCGGCGTTGAGCCCCTGCAGGCCGGTCGCCAGGTCCCGCATGACGCCCACCGACAGGTCGGGGTCGGTGGTGACCGCCTTGGTGCCGGCGTCGAGCAGGGCGAACAGCTTGGCCGGGTTGGTGAGCGTCTCGCCGCTCATCGCCTTCTTGACCATGGAGGCGATGAACATCTGCTGCCGCTGGATGCGCCCGATGTCCGAGCCGTCGCCCAGGCTGTAGCGGGCGCGCACGTAGCCCAGCGCCTGCTCGCCGTTGAGCGTCTGCCGCCCGGCGGGAAGGTGCAGCAGCGCCTTCTTGTCGTCCACGCGCTCGGTCAGGCAGACCTCCACGCCGCCGACGGCGTCCACCATGCTCTTGAAGCCGGTGAAGTCGACCTTCACGAAGTGGTCGATGTGGATGCGGGTGAGCCCCTCGATGGTCTTCCAGGTGCAGGCGATGCCCCCGGAGTTGAACGACTCGTTGATCATGCCGAGGTGCGGCCGCTGCCCCGGGAAGGCGCCGGTGGCGCGGCAGGCGGGAAGCTGCACGAGGGAGTCGCGCGGGAAGCTGACGACCATGGCGTTGTCGCGCTTGGACGACACGTGGACCAGCATGATGGTGTCGGTGCGCTCGCCCGCGACGCGACCGTATTTGGCGTTCTTGCCGTTGCGCTGGTCGGAGCCGACGACCAGGATGTTCATCGCGGTGCCCGCGACCTTGGGCGGCCGGGTGGCGCCGAGGTCCTCCGCCGTGACGTTCTCGTGCTCGACGTTGCCGGTCAGCTTGGCGTAGACGCCCACGGCGACGCCGGCGACCAGGAGGACGACGGTGATCGCGACCGCGATGACCCAGCGCAGCCAGGGGCGGCGACGCCGTGGCGGCGTGTTCGGCCCGGATGGCGGCGCGTCGGCAAGCCCGCTGCTCACGTGACTCCAGAATGGACGGGGCCGAGGACCGCCGCCCATGGCTGGAGCCTCGCCGTACAGATCTCGGCCGGTTGAACGTGCCCGAGTGTACTCAGTCAGGCAGGCTCATGCGGAGCGAAACCGTGCCACGGAGGTCGAGCCAGGCAGTGCCCGGGCCGCGTACGAGCCTGAGCACCACCTCGTCGCACCCCGGGCAGCGGGCCACCATGCCGGGATCGGGGCCGTAGACGCGCAGCGCGCCGACGGGACCCACCAGCCCGCAGCTCACGCAGCGGCCGGTGGCGGCGGTGACGTCCACGGCGAAGATCTCGCCGAGCGGGCCCGCCAGGGCGTTGCCGTCCAGATGTCCTGGGGTCATGTCGGGGCGGTCTGTGGTCATGTCAGCCTCCGGTCGGGCCGAAACGTTCGGTTCGGATGCGCTCGGGGGCGTGGCCGAGCGCGAGCAGCAGGTCGGCCGCCGCCTCCACGAACCCCGTCGGCCCGCACACGTAGCAGTCGGGCTCGAAGTCCGCCGGCCAGCCGCCCTCCGCCAGGTCGCCGAGCGTGACCCGGCCTGCGGGGCGGCTCGCGCCGGGCGGCGCGGACCTGGTGTAGAGGTAGCTGATGTCGAGCCCGGGGGCGGGCCGCCGCAGCTCCTCGGCGTAGTAGCGGTTGTCCTGGTCGCGCAGCGAGTAGACCAGGCGGAACGGCACCCGGCTGCCCGCCTTCCCGCGCTCCCTGATCATGGCCATCAGCGGCACGATGCCCGACCCGCCGGCGACCAGCAGCACCGGCGCCTTGCTCGCCGGCCGCCAGACGAACCAGCCGCCGACCGGCCCGCGCACCTCGACCAGGTCGCCGGCCCGCATCTCCTCGGTCAGGTACGGCGAGACCTCGCCGTCGGGCACCGTCTCCACGGTCAGCTCGACGAGGTCGCCGTCGGCGGGCGCGGCCATCGAGTAGCTGCGTTGCGCGGTGTAGCCGTCCTCGGCCGTGAGCCGCACGTCGAGGTGCTGCCCCGCCGCGTGCCCGGGCCAGCCGGGCACCCGGAAGCTCAGCGTGCGCGCCGTGGCGGTCTCCGAGCGGGTCCGTACGAGCTCGGCCGCCAGCCAGGTCAGCCGGCGCACCTAGTCGCCCTCGTAGCGCTGCTCGCGCCACGGGTCGCCGTAGTTGTGATAGCCGGCGGTCTCCCAGAAGCCGGGCTCGTCGTCGTTGAGCAGCCGGATGCCGCGCACCCATTTGGCCGACTTCCAGAAGTACAGGTGCGGCACGATCAGCCGCGCCGGGCCGCCGTGCCAGGGCTCCAGGTCCTCGCCGTCGAAGCGGTGCACGATCCAGGCCTTGCCGTCGAGCAGGTCCTCCAGCGGCAGGTTCGTGGTGTAGCCGCCGTAGGAGTGGATCAGCGCGTAGTCGGCGGCGCTCTCCACGTCCTCGAAGAGCACGTCCAGCGAGACGCCCTCCCACGTGGTGTCCAGCTTCGACCACTTGGTGACGCAGTGGATGTCCACCGTGGGGCTCGTCTGGGGCAGCGCCATGAACTCCGCCCACGACCAGCGGTGGGTCTGCCCCTCCTCCGTGTCGATGGCGAACTCCCACCGGTCCCGCGGGACCTGCGGCGTCGGCCCGGCGGACAGCACAGGGAAGTCCTCGACCAGGTACTGGCCTGGTGGCAGCCGGTCGTCGTCCGCTCGCCGCTTGCCGCGGAAGCCGCGCGAAATGATGCTCACGAGCCCCTCCCAGTGGTTCTCGTGTCATTCCACCATGAACCGCTTCCCGCAGGTCAGCGACGCGCCCGTGGAGTGACCAGCCCCGACTCGTAGGCGAAGACCACGAGCTGGGCGCGGTCGCGGGCGTGCAGCTTGGTCATGGCCCTGCTGACGTGCGTCTTGGCCGTGGTCGGGCTGATCACCATGTGCGCGGCGATCTCGTCGTTGGACAGGCCGCGGGCGACCAGGGCGGTCACCTCGCGTTCGCGGTTGGTGAGCACGTCCGCTCCCTCCGACTCCGGCTCGGGGCGGCGGGCGACGTACTCGCCGATCAGGCGGCGGGTGATGGCGGGGGACAGCAGCGCGTCGCCGCGCGCCGCCACCCTGACGCCCTGCAGCAGGTCGGCGGGCTCGGTGTCCTTGACCAGGAAGCCGCCGGCGCCCGCCCTGAGCGCGTTGAAGACGTACTCGTCGAGGCCGTAGTTGGTGAGGATCACCACGTGGACCCCGCTCAGCCGCTCGTCGGCGGCGATCCGCCTGGTCGCCTCGATGCCGTCCATCACGGGCATCTGCACGTCGATGAGCGCCACGTCGGGCAGGTGCTCCAGGGCGAGGGCGACGGCCCGCTCGCCGTCGGCGGCCTCGGCCACCACCTCGATGTCGTCCTCGGCCTCCAGCAGCGCGCGGAAGCCGCCGCGGATGAGCGCCTGGTCGTCCGCGAGCAGCACACGGATCACGATGTCTCCCCCAATGTCCGGCCGAGCGGAAGTTCGGCGCGTACGGTGAAGCCCCCCTCGGGACGGGGCTCCGCGCGCAGCCGGCCGCCGAGCGCCGTGACGCGCTCCCGCATGCCGAGCAGGCCCACGCCGGGCACGGGCGGCGTGTCCTCGCTGGCCAGGCCGTCGTCGTCCACCTGCACGACCAGCTCCGCGCCGCCGTACTCGATGCGCACCGCCGCCCCGGCCCCGCCGGCGTGCCTGGAGACGTTGGTGAGCGCCTCCTGCACGATCCGGTACGCGGCCCGGTCCACCTCGTCAGGCAGCGGCTGCCGTACGCCGGAGACGGTCACCGTGGCCGGCAGGCCCGTCGAGCGCGCCCGCCGCACCAGGTCGTCGAGCCGGTCCAGCCGGCTGTCGAGGTCCGGGCCCGGGCCGGTGGCGGCGTCCTGGTCGCGCAGCACCTCCAGCGTGGCGCGCAGCTCGCGCATGGCGTCCCCGCTGGCCTCCTGGATGGCCAGCAGCGCCGCGGGCACGTCCTCGCCGCGCTTGCGCGCCAGGTGGACGGCCACCCCCGCCTGGACCTTGATGATCGAGATGCTGTGCGTGAGCGAGTCGTGCAGCTCCCTGGCGATGCGCAGGCGTTCCTCGCCCGCCCGGCGGCGCGCGGCCTCCTCGCGGGTGCGTTCGGCCTCCACGGCGCGCTGCTCGGCCTGCTCCAGGTACGCCTGCCGGTGCCGGGACACCGTCGCCGCCACCCCGGCGGCCAGGAACCAGCCGAGCAGCAGCGTCGTGCGCTGGACGAGGTCCTGGGCGTCCTGCCCCGCCGCGGTGTAGAGGCTCACGGCCAGGCTCACGCCCAGGAACACCGCGCTCGCCAGCGCCGCCACCAGCCGGTGCCCGGCCCTGACCGTGCCGAACACGCTCACCAGCACGGGGAAGGCGGCCGGCGGGCCCGGATGGGCGTGTACGGAGAAGACGAGCATGCAGGCCGTGGTGACCAGCAGGGCCGCCACGGGTGCCCGGCGCCAGGCGGCGAGCGCCAGCGAGCCGGTCAGCACGGCCACCAGGTCCAGGGCCCCCGAGCCCGGGGTGACCAGTACGGTGGCCCCGAGCATGACGGCCACCACCGCGGCGAGCGCGCCGTCCATGGCGTACGGCCGCCATCCGTGCGTAGAGCTCATTCCTGCACATTAGGGCCTGGTCGCGACATACTCCTCAGCGTCTGGGCGTAACTTCCGACTACTTCCGGCGAAGTAGTCCGGCCCGGTCCGACCGCCCACGTCGTAGTCGCAAGAGTCTCCTCGGGCACGACGACCTGGGGCAGGGCCGGATACCACGATGTCCGGTCATGGAGATGATCCTGAAAGACGGGGGCCGGTGATGGCCGGTCCCTTCCGTTACGTCACACCCGTGGAGCCGCAGCGCGCCACCGGGCGGATCGCCCAGGTCTACGCGCAGATCGCCGAGGACTTCGGCATGGCCCGCATGGCGGTGCTGATGACGCTGTCGCCGTCGCCCGAGGTGACGGCCGCGACCTGGGCCATGCTCAGGGAGTCGCTGCTGGCCGGAGCCGCGCCGAGGACCGGCAAGGAGGTCGTGGCCCTCGGGGTGTCGATGGCGAACCGGTGCCCGTTCTGCGTGGACGCGCACACGATGCTGCTGCACGCGACCGGCGATCACCGGCTGGCGGAGGCCATCGCCCGCGGTGACACCCCGGCGGACCCGGCCCACGCCGCCCTGCTGGCCTGGGCCGGCGCGACAGGCGGTCCCGTACGGCCCGGGCCGTTCCCCGCGGAGCTCGCGCACGAGTACGTCGGCACCGCGCTGTCCTTCCACTTCATCAACCGGGTGGCCTCCACTCTGCTCACCGACGGCGTGCTGCCCGCGAACCTGCAGCGGTCGCGCCTGGTCAGGAGCATGGGCGGCCGGGTGTTGACGCGGACGGTGCGCAGGCGGCTGCCGGTCGGGACGAGCCTGGCGATGGTGGCGGACCTGCCCGCGCGGCCGGAGCGCGAGTGGGCGGCGGGCACCCCGGTGGGCGCGGCCTTCGCCACCCTGGAGGCCGTCGCCGGGTCCGGTGGCGAGCTGCTCGGGGACGGCGCCCGGACGGCCGTGACGGATGCGGTCGAGGTCTGGGACGGCACGCCGCCGCCGATGAACACCGCCTGGCTGGACGGCCCGGTGGCCGCGCTGCCCGCGGCGGATCGGCCGGGTGCCAGGCTCGCGCTGCTCACCGCGCTCGCGCCGTACCGGGTGACGGACACCGACGTGGCCACCTGGCGCGCCTCCAGAACGGGCGGGCGTACTGACGAGGACCTGGTACGGCTCTGCGCGTTCGGCGCCATCACGGCCACGCGACGCGTCGAAGCGCTCATCACCCCCACGGAACACGTGACCGCAGAGGACCGATCATGACCGCACAGCATGCCGTTTCCCCTCAGACCGCGCACCCGGCCCGGACCTCCTGGCCCATGCGGGTGCTCCAGGCGGTGGTGGTCCTGCACGTGGCCGCGCTGCTGTTCCAGGCGGTGACGGCGGGCCTGCTGCTCTCCTCGCCCGGCGGCCGGGCCCTGCACGAGACCTCGGGCATCGCCCTGGCGATCATCGGGCTCGCCCACCTCGTCGCCGCCATCCTGGTCTGGCGGCCCGGCGGCGGGCGGGCCGCGTTCGTCCCCCCGGCCGCGCTGATCCTGGTGCTCACGGTCGTGGCCGCCTTCCTGGGGATGGCCGGGCTGAAGGTCCTGCACCTGCCGCTCGGCGTCATGCTGTTCGGCGGCGGGGTCATGCAGCTCGGCCGGGTCATGGCCAGGCGCCCGGCGGCGGCATGACGCCGACCAGGCGCGACGCGCTGCGGCTGCTGGGCCTGGGTGCGGTGGCGGCGGTCGGGGCCCAGGGCTGCTCGCTGATCGCCGGGACCCCGCAGCCGCAGCTCCTGACCAGCGCGGCCCCGCTGCCCCGGCAGTTCGCGGTGCCGCTGCCGGTCCCGGACGTGGCCGAGCCCGTGCGCAGCGCGGGGGGCGTCGACTTCTACGAGCTGACCGAGCGGGCGGCGCAGGCGGAGGTGCTGCCGGGGCTGCGCACTCCGATCTGGGGGTACGGGGGGACCTTCCCCGGGCCGACGATCCGGGCCGAGCGCGGCCGGCGTACCGTGGTGAAGCTGATCAACCAGCTCGGCGAGCCGACGGTGCTGCACCTGCACGGCGGGCACACCCCGCCCGAGTCCGACGGCTACCCCACCGACCTGGTCATGCCGGGGGCCGCGCGCGAATACGTGTTCCCGCTGGAGCAGCGGGCCGCCACGCTCTGGTATCACGACCACCGCATGGACTACACGGGGCCGCAGGTCTGGCGCGGGCTGGCCGGGATGTTCCTGGTGCGCGACGAGGAGGAGCGGGCGCTGCCGCTGCCGGACGGCGAGCGGGACGTGCCGCTGCTGATCTGCGACCGGTCGTTCGCGGCCGACGGCACGATGCTCTACCCCGGGCTGGGGGAGCGGCCGGGGGTGCGGGCTGTCTCTT
>NZ_VCKX01000446.1 GCF_005889725.1 Nonomuraea zeae | reverse complement strand
CATCTTCTCGACACTGGCCTGACCCCACTGCGCGCGCTGTCTCACCAGCCACGTCATACCGCGCGACGATCACTGCGGCAAACTCGGCGATCTTCACTCACCTCGACGTGCGGAAAACGGGGCTAGCCGGCGAGAGGAAGGGTTGCGAATGAGGTGGGCCGGCGCGCTGGGGAGCCTGGTTTCGGGGGTGCCGACCGTCGTGCTGCGCCTGCGCAAGGCTCTGGCGCTCGCCGTCGAGTCCGCTCCGCTGACCGTGGGCCTGTACGTCTGCGTCACCGTCGTGAGCGGGGCCGTCCCGGTGGCCATCACCTGGCTGACCAAGTCGCTGGTGGATCACCTGGTCGCCGGCAGCCCAGCGGGCGCGATCGCCAGGCTGGCGGTCGGGCTGGGCCTGGCGGGCATGGTGGCGACGACGCTTCCCGCACTCGGCGAGCTCTGCGGCAAGGAGCTGCGCCGGGCGGTGTCGTTGCAGGCCCAGGACCGGCTCTTCGCCTCGCTGGAGCGGAACATCGGGCTCAGGCGCTTCGAGGACCCCTCCTTCCTCGATCAGCTCCGCCTGGCGCAGCAGGCCGGCGGGACCACCTCCAGCCTGGCGGTCGACGGCGTGCTCGGGATCGTCAGGGCGCTGCTCACCATCGGCGGCTTCGTCGGCATCCTGTGGCTCCTGGGCCCGCTCTTCTCCGTTCTCGCGATCTGCTCGGGCGTCCCGCTGCTGATCGTGGAGGTCGTGCTGTCACGACGGCGCGTCGGGCTGTTCCAGCGGATGAGCCCGGCCGAGCGCCGGGAGCTCTTCTACGGGGAGCTGCTGTCCAGCGTGGAGGCGGCCAAAGAGGTGCGGATCTTCGGCATCGGGCCGTTCCTGCGGGCCCGCGTGTACGCCGAGCGGCGGGCGACGAACGCCGCCCACCGGGACTTCGAGCGCAAGGAAGTCGCGATCCAGCTGGGCCTCTCGCTGTTCGCCTCGGTCATCTCCGTGACCGGGGTGCTCTGGGTCGCGACGGGCGCCGCCGGGAACACCGGCATGTCGGTCGGCGACGTGCTGATGCTCGTCGGGGCGCTGGCCGGCATCCAGGGGGCGATGGTCGCCCTGGCCGCCGAGATCGCGCAGTCCTCCCAGGCGCTGTTCATGTTCAAGCACTATCTCGCGACGGTCGAGGCCGGGCCCGAGCTGCCGAAGGCCGCGTCGCCGGCGCGGCTGCCCGCTCTGCGGCAGGGCATCGAGCTGCGCGACGTCTGGTTCCGCTACTCCGACGAGCATCCCTGGATCCTGCGCGGCGTCGATCTGCGGATCCCGTACGGCGAGACGGTCGCCCTGGTCGGGCTCAACGGCTCGGGCAAGTCCACCATCGTGAAGTTGCTGTGCCGCTTCTACGACCCGAGCCGCGGCGCCATCCTCTGGGACGGGGTCGACCTGCGCGACGTGGACCCCGAAGCGCTGCGCCGGAGGGTCACCGTGTTGTTCCAGGACTACATGCACTACGACATGACGGCCGAGGAGAACATCGCCCTCGGCGATCTCGACGCGCGCAGGCAGCCCGCCCGGATCGAGGCCGCGGCGGTCCGGGCCCGCATCCACGACAAGATCGTCAGCCTGCCGAGAGGATACGAGTCCCTGCTGACCCGCGCCTTCTACCACGAGCCGGAAGGAGAGCATCCGGAGGAGGGAGTCCTCCTGTCCGAAGGGCAGTGGCAGCGCCTGGCGCTGGCGCGGACCTTCGTCCGCGAGGGGCGCGATCTGCTGATCCTGGACGAGCCCTCGTCCGGGCTCGACGCGGAGTCCGAGCACGAGATCCACTCCTCACTGGCCGAGCACCGGGCCGGTCACGCCGCCCTGCTGATCACGCACCGGCTCAACGCGGTACGCGACGCGGGCCTCATCGTGGTCCTCTCCGACGGCGTGGTGGTCGAGCGCGGCCGCCATGACGACCTGGTCGCGCGCGACGGGGGCGTCTACGCGCGACTGTTCGCCCTCCAGGCCTCGGGCTACCGGACGAGCGGCGACGGCGTCCCGGACATCCGGCCGGTCGTCCCATGAGCCCGATCCGCGGCGCTTCTAGGCGTTGCGGGCCTCCGCCGCCGCGTGCAGCCCGAGCAGGTCCACCGACCGCGCCCGCATCTCCACCTTCCTGATCTTCCCGGTCACCGTCAGCGGGAACTCCTCCACGACGTGCACGTACCTGGGGATCTTGAAGTGCGCCATCCGCCCCGCGCAGAACTCCCTGACCCGCTCCACGCTGAGCGGCTCGGCGCCCGGCCGCATGACGACCCAGGCCATCACCTCCTCGCCGTACCTGTCGTCCGGCACCCCGATGACCTGGACGTCGGCTATGTCCGGATGGCTGTAGAGGAACTCCTCGACCTCGCGCGGGTAGACGTTCTCGCCCCCTCTGATGATCATGTCCTTGATCCGGCCGACCACGTTCACGTAGCCGTCCTCGTCCATCGTGGCCAGGTCTCCGGTACGCATCCACCGGGCCTCGTCGATGGCCTCGCCGGTCTTGTCCGGCTCGTTCCAGTAGCCGAGCATCACCGAGTAGCCGCGCGTGCACAGCTCGCCCGGCTCCCCCCTGGGCACGGTGAGCCGGGTCTCCGGATGCACGATCTTGACCTCGACGTGCGGCATCACCCGGCCCACCGTCTCCGTCCTGCGGGCGAGGTCGTCGTCGGACCTGGTCATCGTGGACACGGGCGAGGTCTCCGTCATGCCGTAGCAGATGGCGACCTCGCGCATGTTCATCTCGCCGACCACGCGCTTCATGACCTCGACCGGGCACGGGGAGCCGGCCATGATCCCGGTCCTGAGCGACGACAGGTCGAACTTCGCGGCCAGGGCCAGCTCCGCGATGAACATCGTCGGCACCCCGTACAGGGAGGTGCACCGCTCCTCCTGTACGGCCCGCAGCGTCGCCTCCGGGTCGAAGCCCGGCGACGGGATCACGATGCAGGAGCCGTGGGACGTGGCGCCCAGGTTGCCCATGACCATGCCGAAGCAGTGGTAGAAGGGCACCGGCAGGCAGACCCGGTCCTGCTCGGTGTAGTGGATCAGCTCGCCGACGAAATAGCCGTTGTTGAGGATGTTGTGGTGCGACAGGGTCGCGCCCTTCGGGAAGCCGGTGGTGCCCGAGGTGTACTGGATGTTGATCGGGTCGTCGAAGGCCAGCTCCGCCATGCGGGCCTTCAGCGCGGACGGGTCGGCGCGCTGCGCGGTCAGGGCGTCCCAGCCCGGGTCGTCCAGGTAGACGACGTCCGCGAAGCCGATCTCCTCGACCATGGCGCGATAGTCGCTGCCCTTGTGCGTCTGGGCGCTGATCAGCAGCCGCATGCCCGACTGCTCGACCACGTACCGCAGCTCGTGGGTGCGGTAGGCCGGGTTGACGTTGACCAGGATCGCGCCGATCTTGGCGGTGGCGTACTGGACGAGCACCCACTCGGCGCGGTTCGGCGCCCAGATGCCGACCCTGTCGCCCTTGGCGATGCCCCTGGCCAGCAGGGCTCTGGCCAGGTCGGACACCTCGGCGTCGAGCTGCGAATAGGTCCATCTGCGGCCGGCGGGCACGTCGACCAGGGCTTCCCTGTCGCCGAAACGGGCCGCGGTGCGTTCGAGGTTCGCGCCGATGGTCTCGCCCAGCAGGGGCGTCTGGGCGGTGGCGCTGGAGTACGACAGCATGCCCACAGTGTCAGCCGCCGTCCCGCGTACGCACCAGACCTGTGCGGCGCGCCGCGTAGCCGAGTGCCGCCAGCAGCGCGGCGCCGACCCCGGCGGCGGCCCAGCGGCGCTGGCGGACGCCGCGCCGCTCCACCTCGGCGTACGGGGTGGTGGAGAACGAGATGAGCTCGTATCGGGAGACGTAGCCGGGCAGGACGCGCTCCAGCGCGTGCTCCACGCGCTTGCCCGCCAGGAACATCCTGGAGCCGACCCGGTCGCGCATCTCCACGAAGTTCTCCAGCGCCAGCCGGGCGATCACGTCGGTGTCCGTCTTGCGCCGCTCGAACAGCTCCAGCGCCCTGGGGAAGTCGTCGCCCGCCTCGTCCAGGTAGCGGTCGAGCTCGACGCAGTCCTCGAAGCCGCAGTTCGCGCCCTGACCGTAGAAGGGGACGATGGCGTGCGCGGCGTCGCCGACCAGCCCGATCGTGGTGGCCTCGGTGGTGACGTGCCAGGGCGAGCAGCGCACCGTGACGAGCTGGCCGACCGGGTTGCCCTGGAAGGCCCCGACCAGGTCGGGCATCAGCTCGAACGCGTCCTGATAGTGCTCGGCGAAGTACGCCCGGATCTTCCCCGGGGTGTCCAGGGCGGCGAGGGTGTCGTGCGGCCAGAACAGGGTGCAGGTGAAGGAGCGGTCGGGGTTCGGGAGGGCGATCATCATCGAGCGGCCGCGCGGCCAGATGTGCAGCGCGCCGGGGTCCATGGCGAACTCGCCGTGCCGCGCCGGGATCGACAGCTCCTTGTAGCCGTAGTCGAGGTAGTCCTGGCTGAAGTTCATCCCCGGGAGCTGCTGGAGCCTGGCCCTCACCGCGCTGTACGCCCCGTCCGCCCCGATCACCACCTGCGCCTTGTCCACCGTGACGGCGCCCGAGGTCCCGTCCGGGGCGGTCGACTCGAACGCGAGCCGGCCGGCGCGCTCGTCCACCCCGGTCAGCCGGTGCCCGAACCGCACCTCCACGCCGTGCAGCGCGGTCGCCGCGGTCAGCAGCTCCCTGTTCAGCTCGGCGCGGCTGATGGAGTTGATGGCCTGGGCCCGGTCCGCGCTGTACGGCTGGAAGGCGAGGGCGCCGCCGGGAGAGTGCATCATCCGGCCCGCCATGGGCAGCGCCGCGTCCAGGACCCTGCCGTCGAGGCCGAGGCGGCGCAGGGCGTCTATGCCGCGCTCGGAGATGGCCAGGTTGATCGACCTGCCGCGGTCGGCGCCCCGCTCGCGGGGGTCGTGGCGGCGCTCGTACAGGACGACGCGGTGGCCGCGGCGGGCCAGGAAGCAGGCGAGCAGGCAGCCGACCAGCCCGGCACCGACGATCGTGACCTCCATGCTTCCTTGGTACGGCGGGCCGCCGCCGATGTCCAGGAGGCCGTCACGCCAGGGCGCGCACGATGGCCTCGGCGGTGGCCTGCCAGATCGGGGACGTGGGGGTGATGACGTCGAAGTGGTCGCCGAGCATTTCAAGATATGTCACCTCATCACCCGCTTCCCGGGCGGCGGCCGCGTAGCGCCGGCTGAAGTCGACCAGGTCCAGGTCGTCGGCCGTGCCCTGGACGATGAGCTGACGGACGTGGAGCGGCACCCGGAGCAACGGCGACGCACCGGCGTACACGTCGGCGGCCTGGCCCCGGGCACCACCGGCGCCCCCATCCGGACCGGTCGGTGCGTGATGGCCACTCGTTCCCTGATGGCCGGTCGGCGCTGGGTGACCGAGTGCGGCGGCGACGGCGCCGGAGCTGAGCCATCGCCTGTCGCCCTCGACGAGATCGAGCACGCCCGCGAGCGAGACGGCCAGCGACATCCGCGAGCCGTCGGCCGCCGCCCTCAGAGCGAGCTGGGCACCGGCCGAGTGCCCGGCCACCGCCACCCGCGAGAGGTCCAGCTCGGCGGCGGCGGGGACGAGATCGGTCAGGGCGGACAAGCCGGCGCTCACGTCGGAGATGGTCGCCTGCCAGCCGTGCAGGTCCGGGCGGCGGTATTCGAGGTTCCACACCGCAAGCCGGCGCCCGGCCAGGTCGGCGCAGAGCGCCTCCATGATGTCCGCCGCCCAGATCGACCGCCAGTAGCCGCCATGGATCAGCGCCACCACCGGCACCCTGCCGCCTCGATCCGGGCGGTCCAGGCGATCCGAGAGGTCTGGGCGATATAGATCGCCCCACTGCTCCCGCTCGGGACCATAGGCGATCCGCTGGGACGGGTGCCGTACCCGATGCACGGCATGCCGGATCCCCCAGGCCAGGCCGCCGATCCCGCGACCGTGCAGGTGCGTCGCGCCTTCCCCCGGCGTGACCCCGTCCACCCGCTCCACGTCCACCCACACCACGGGCCTGCGCGAGAGCCCAAGCGGCTCGGTGATCAGCCCGCGCACCTCGGACGTCGGACCGGGCAGGATGACGACCGCGCCGTCGCCCGCTCGCCACAGAGCATCCGCCCGACGCGAGCCGTCCGCTGAGACCGGGGCATCCGCCGGAGACGCAGCGTTAGTCGTCGGAGACGCGGTGTTTTCCGTATTCGGCGGGGTGTTCGTCAGGGACAGCAGGTGTGCCGCGTCGCGGGCGTGCTCTATCCGTCCGAGCACCCCGAGCGCCGCGAACTCGCGTTCGGCGATCTCCGCCAGCAGCCCGGCGTCGGCGACGACTCCGGGACCCACGACCACCAGGACCTCACTCATGAAGCCCGACCCTACTGAACACCCCCTGGACAGCCCGCTCCCGGTCCCGTCCAGGCTCCAGCGACGTCACGGCGTTGACGATGACGCACCGCGCCCCAGGCGAAAGGGGCATAGCTTGGCCGGGTGCAGGTAAAGCGACTTCACCCATGGCCCAGCGATGCCGCCGAGGCGGAGGCCATCCAGGACCGGCTCCGCGGACACGTCGAACTGACCGGCCCCACCACCTTCACGCTGGTGGCGGGCCTGGACGTGCACTACCACGGGGACGATCAGGTGACGGCCGCCGTGGTCGTTTTCGACGCCGGCTCGCTCGAACCGGTGGAGCAGGCGGTGGCCCGCGGGCGGGCGGCGTTCCCGTACGTGCCGGGGCTGTTCGCCTTCCGCGAGCTGCCCGCGCTGGTCGAGGCCCTCGAACTCCTCACGGCCACCCCCGACCTGCTGGTCTGCGACGGGTACGGCCTGGCGCACCCGCGCGGCTTCGGCCTGGCCTGCCACCTCGGCGTCCTCACCGGCCTGCCGGCACTGGGCGTGGGCAAGACCCCCTTCATCGGCACGCACGAGACCCCAGGGCCGGAACCCGGCGACTGGACGCCCATCGTCCACGAGGACGCCACGATCGGCCGCGCCCTGCGCACGCAACGCGACGTCAAGCCGGTGTACGTCTCCCAGGGCCACCGCATCTCCCTGGACACCGCCACCGAGCAGGTGCTGCGCCTGACCTCCCGCTTCCGGCTCCCCGACCCGATCCGGCACGCCGACCACCTGGCCCGGCACCCGGACTGACCGCGACCACCCGGCCAGGCACCCGGGCTGACCGCGACCACCTGGCCGGAGCGCCCGAGTGATCGTGCGTGCCCGACCGGCCCACCCGCCTTCCGCAACAGGCATCGGGTAGGTCCCCTGTCCCGGCCGGGCACCCGATCTCAGCGGCGCCAGGCCCAGACGAGGAGCCACACGCTGAGCCCGAACAGCGCCATCCCGAGGGGAACGTGCACCGCCACCACCCCGGAACCCCCGAGCATGGACTGAACGAACCCGAGCAGCAGCACGGCCACGCTGACCAGCGCCGGCCAGCCCGCCTGGCGTCCCGGCCGCCACAGCAGCACGGCCACCACGACCTGCGCCAGCCCGAGCACGTGGACGGCCCCCGCCCCCGCGCCGTGCAGGCC
>NZ_VCKX01000445.1 GCF_005889725.1 Nonomuraea zeae | reverse complement strand
GGTAGCAGAGGCGCCTGCGCGGCCAGGCCGGGGTCGGGCAGGCGCTCGGTCGGGCTGCCCTCCGGAGCGGGGCCGGCGCCTGGCAACGGGTAGCGGTGCCTGATCGTCTGGTTGGAATCCTCGTCCTGACGGCCGGGCTGCTCTCGGTTCATGATCCCCTCAGATCGCTGCTGCGGAGTAGCGATGTTATGGCCCATTGTCACACTTGTGAGGGTTGTCCCGTCCAGATGGCATGACTTCTGTGCTCGTGACCGGCGGCAGCGGGCGGCTCGGCCGCGCCCTGCTGGACAGGCTCGTCGAGGCCGGGTACGACGTGCGGGCGGCGAGCCGTACCGCGCGGGACCCGGGCGGCGGCGTGCGGTGGACGGTGCTGGACCTCGCGACCGGAGCGGGCGTGGCGCGGGCCGTGGAAGGGGTGGACGTGATCGTGCACCTGGCCTCGATGCCGTACAAGGGCCGCTACACGCGGCGGGTCGAGCTCGGCGGGACGGCGGAGCTGCTCGCCGCGGCCCGCGAGGCCGGGACCGCGCACTTCGTCTACACCTCGATCGTGGGTGTGGACCAGGTGCCATGGGGCTACTTCCGGACGAAGCTGCGGGCCGAGCGGCTCGTCCAGGAGGGCGGCGTGCCGTGGACGACCGTGCGGATCACGCAGTTCCACTCGTTCGTCGAGGAGGTGCTGCGGGGAATGGCCAGGCTCGGCGTGCTCGTCACCGACCCGGGGGTGACGGTGCGGCCGGTGGACGTGGCGGACGCGGCCGGGCACCTGGTGTCGGTGGTCGAGCGCGGGCCGGGCAGCCGGATCGAGGAGTACGCCGGGCCTGAGGTGCTCACGATGAGCGAGATGGCGGAGGCGTGGCTGCGGGCCCGCCGGCTGCGCAGGCTGGTGCTCCGGCTCCGGCTGCCCGGCGGGCTGGGCCGGGCGGCGAGAGCCGGTCACCTGGTCACGAAGGCCGAGCCGGCAGGCACCATCACGTGGGCCGACCACCTGCGCCGCCGGCGAGCCCGCTGAAACCGCTCAGCCCTGGCCCCCGCCGAAGGGCGGCCTGGGCGGCTGCTGCCAGCCGGGCGGCTGCTGGAACGGGGGCTGCTGCGGCGGCTGGTTCCAGTCCTGCCGCGGTTGCTGCTGCTGCCAGTCGCCTGGAGGCTGCTGCCGGCCCGGCCCCTGCGGCTGGACCGGCTGCGGCGGGTTGCGCCGGGCGACCACGGCCCAGATCAGCAGGGCGGTGCCGCTCGCGTTGAAGATCAGCGAGATGATGTTCGCCACCGCGAACGCCACGCCGATGTCACCCCTGAACATCTGGAAGAGCTCCTGCGTGAAGAACTGGAGCAGCGTGTTGAAGAGCACGGCCAGCAGCAGCAGGATGCAACCCGTCATTCCCAGCGTCGCCGCGCGCCCGTGGTTGCGCCGGCCCATCGCGGTGATCACGATCCCGGCGAGTAACAGGACGCTCATGACGATCAGCACGAGGGTCTGGGTCACGTTGGAGGCCAGGGTGGACAGCTCCGTCATCAGGAAAACTCCCGAAATATGTAGGCAATGGGTTGTGACGTTACGGGGATTCGCGTAGCTCTTCCACCGCCCTGCTGATCGAGCTCAGGTCGAGCGCGCCTTGGTAGCGCACACCGTTCAGGAAGAGGGTCGGGGTGCCGCGCACGCCGCTGTCCCGGCCCGACGCCTCGTCGAGCGCGACCCTGGAGACGTGGCCCGCCACGTCCGACCACGGCTCGACGTCCAGCTCGGCGGCATAGTGCTCCAGGTCGGCGTCGGTGAGGAAGCGCTGGTTGTCGTAGAGGATGTCGTGCATCTCCCAGAACTTCCCCCGGTCCGCCGCGGCCTCCGCCACGATCGCCGCCGAGGCGGCCCGCGGGTGCAGGGTGCGCAGCGGGAAGTGCCGGAACACCACCCGGACGTCGGGCTTCCTCTTGCGGATCTCCTCCAGGATGGGGTGGATCCGGCCGCAGTAGGGGCATTCGAAGTCGCCGTACTCGACGATGGTCACGCGGGCGTTGTCCGGACCCCGTACGTGGTCCTCGGGCCCCACCGGCACGGTGAGCAGCTCGGGCAGCTCCTCGGCGGGCTCGGCCTCCGGCGGCGCGCAGACCCCGCCCCGATCCCAGGCCAGCCGGAAGATCACCCACCCCATCGCGGCGGACAGCAGCGAGCCCGCCAGGATCCCGATCTTGGCCTCGGCGTGGATGGCCGGGTCGTCGAAGGCCAGGTCCACGATGAACAGCGCCACCGTGAAGCCGATCCCGGACACGGCGGCCCCGCCCAGCAGCTGGCCCCAGACCAGGTTCCCCGGCAGGGTCCCCCACCCGAACCGCAGCGGCAGCCACGTCCCCAGCGAGATCCCCACGAACTTGCCCACCAGCAGCCCCAGCACCACCCCCCAGGAGACGGGCGAGGTCAGCGCGGCCCGCAGCGTCTCCCCGTCGAGCCGCACCCCGGCGTTGGCCAGGGCGAAGACCGGCACGATGACGTAGCTGCTCCACGGAAGCAGGCGCAGCTGCAGCCGCTCGTTCACGGAGACGGCCCGCTGCACCCGCCGCGTGGCCTCCCTGGCGGCCTGCGCGCTCGGCTCGCTCGTGAACTCCTGCACCGCCTCCCCGGCCAGCAGCAGCTTCTGGTCGGACGGGGCGTAGACGAAGACGAGGATGCCCAGCGCGATGCCGATGAGCGTCGGGTGGATCCCGCTCTCCAGCGTGGCCACCCAGAGCGCGAACCCCAGCAGGATGTACGCCGGCGCCCGCCAGATCTTCGCCCATCGCAACGTCATGATGGCGGCCAGCAGCAGCGCGGCGACGACGAGCGCGGGCACGGAGAGGCTGGCGGTGTAGAAGAGCGCGATGATCATGATGGCCAGCACGTCGTCCACGATCGCCAGCGTCAGCAGGAACGCCCGCAGCGGATCGGGGCACCGGGCTCCCACCACGGCGAGCACGCCCAGCACGAAGGCGGTGTCGGTGGCGATCGGCACGCCCCACCCGCCCGCGCCGGGCCCGCCGAAGTTGAGCAGCAGGTAGATCCCGGCAGGCACGAGCATCCCGCCGAACGCCGCCACGGCCGGCACCGCGATCAGCCGCCGATCCCGCAGCTGCCCGAGCCGCACCTCGTAGGAGACCTCCAGGCCGATGACGAAGAAGAAGATCGTCATGAGCCCGTCGTTCACCCAGTGGCGCAGGTCCAGGGAGAAGTGGGCGTCGCCGAAGGAGATCCCCATGGGGGTGTGCCAGAAGGCCTCGTAGGTGCCGCCCCACGGCGAGTTCGCCCACAGCAGGGCCAGGACGGTGGCGATGAGCAGCACGCTGGTGCTGCCGGCCTCGGTCCGGAAAAAGGCGCGCAACATCTCAGATCTCCCCCCGAAGATCTGATCCTAGAACCGCCCCGATCGCCGGCCGCGTCCCCCCGCGCCGTTGACGTGCCAGGTCAGCTGCTGAACAGGTACGAGGCAGCGTCCAGGGCGAGCAGGACCCCGACGATGGCCAGCGTCCAGCTCAGCATCGACGCGGAGTTCCGGCTCAGCCAGTCGCGCAGCCGTTCCAGCCTCGGCTCCAGCCGGTCCCCGGTGACCGCGCGCACGCCCATGAGCGCCAGCGGCGGCAGGATCATGACCAGCACGTACGCCGCCAGCAACGGCGCCCACTGCCCGGCGGGCAGCTCCGAGGTCGTCATGATCCCGATCGCCGCCAGGTAGGGCACCATCGTCGCCACCTCCAGCGCCCCGGCGGTCAGGCCCAGCAGCACCATCGCCCGCGGGCCGCCCATGCGCGGCTCGAACCGGCGCTCGGGCCTGCCGAGCTTCGCCCGCCGCTTCGGATCGAACCGGTAGCTCAGCGCGAACAGCCCCACGCCCAGCACGAGCTGGACCCAGTACGCCGGGGTGCTGCGCAGCGCGTCGCCGAAGGTCTCCATCGCCGTGGACAGCCCCAGCATGAGGGCGACCCCCACCAGGAAATAGAACAGCGCCACGGTGGCGAGATAGAGGAGCAGCCGCGGCGTCCTCGACCGGTCGGCGACCAGCAGCAGGTAGACCGGGATGCCGAGGGTGCCGAAGCTGGTGCTGTCGACGATGGCCATGGCGGCGAGGGCGAGGAGCAGTCCGATCGTCACATGACGATCATTTCGCCCGCCCCGGTTGATCGCCTCCTTCGAGCGACGGAACCGGGGCGTACATCCTTCTGCGTATCAGTCGGCGACGGCGAGCTCGCGCTGGGTCAGGCGGCGGGCGGCCCGGTCCATCATGCGGCCGTTCATCCGCCTCGTCCACGAGGCCGGCACCAGCCGGTCGACCAGCCGCATCGTCCGTCCGGGAACGTGCAGGGGCCGCCGCCTGGCCAGCGCGGCCAGGCCCTCCCGCGTCGCCGCCGCGGCGGACATCAGGCGAACGGGGAAGTCCGTCCGGTCGAGGCCCAGATGGTCGATGACCGGCGTGTCCACGTTGCCCGGCACCAGGACGGTGACGTCCACGCCGGTCCCGGCCAGCTCGTGGTGCAGGGCCGCGCCGAGGCTCTGCACGTACGCCTTGGCGCCGCCGTCGTGCGCCATGTACGGCACCCCCGCGCCGGCTCCGAGCGCCGACACCAGCACGATTCCGCCCCGGCCGCGGGCGGCGAACCTGCCGCCGAAGGCGTGCACCAGCTCCAGGTGCGTCACCGCGTTGAGGGTGAAGCGGCGGTGGAGGTCGGCTAAGGGCTGGTCGATCAGCCGCCCGGGGCGTCCGGTGCCGGCGTTGGAGATCAGCAGGCCGACGTCCACGTCCGCCGTGGCCTCGATCAGCGCCGCGGCCGACCCGGGCGTGCCGAGATCGACGGAGACCACCCGGTAGGCGATGCCGTGCTCGCGGTGCAGCTCCGCCCCCAGCGATGCGAGCCGGTCGGTGGAGCGGGCCGCGAGGACGAGGTCGAGGCCCGCCGCGGCCAGGTGCTCGGCGAAGGCGCGGCCGATGCCGGAGGAGGCTCCGGTGATGACCGCCCAAGGTCCATAGGATCGAATTTGAATCATAGTTTAGACTGTAATCTGGATTCTGATCCAAAACCAGGCGATAGGCTGCCTCGATGTGAAGACGCCGCCCCCCGATCTCGCCGGACGCCTGCTCGAAGTCGGTGAGCAGGTGCTGCGCACCGACCCGCCGCCCCGGCTGGAGGACGTCGCGCTGCTGGTGGGGGCCTCGCGGGCGACGCTCTACTACTACTTCTCCGGCCGTGACGACCTGCTGGCGTTCCTGCTGACCGCGCACGTCATGCGGGGCGCGGAGGCCATTCGCGGGGCGGCGGAGCAGGGCGGCGGCCCGGAGGCGCGCCTGCGGGCGGCGGTGGCCGCGATGATCGGCTACCTCGGCCGCCATCCGGGCATCTGCGCCGGTCTGCTGAGCGCGCTCGGCGCGAGCGGGCGGATGGAGGAGGTCCTGCGGGCCAACGACACCTGGATTGCCGGCCCGGTGCGCGAGCTGCTCGACGAGGGCAGCCGGGCGGGCGTCTTCACGACTGGCGAGGTCTCGGACGCGGCGAACGCGATACTCGGCGCGGTGCTGCTCGGCGTCCTGGGCCGGTCGTCGTCGGCTGCGGCCGACGACGCCTTCTGCCGCTGCCTGACCGACCAGGTCGTCCGCGGCGTGCTCACGTCCTGACGCCCGGCGTGCGCGGGCCGCGCCGCTGGGGGCGGTCGCCCCCAGCGGCGGATCTCACAGGTTGCGCAGATATGCCAGCGACGGCGCGAAGAAGTACTCGCCGCCCTTCATCGTGACCGTCTGACCCACCTGGGTCTGCGGGAGCGACATCTCGGGCTTGCCCCACACCTTGGGGAAGGTGACCTTGATGTCCCGCTCGCCCTGCCCGATCACGGGGTCGTGACCGGTGGCCGGGTTCTCGAAGTCCGCGTTGTTCACCCACGACTGCTGGGTGAACTCGAACTGCCGCACCAGGCTGCTGTTGAAGGCCATGAACAGCAGCCCGACCTCACCGCTCGGCCGGTGCTCCGGCGGGGAGTCGTCCCAGGGCTGGTCGGCACGCTCCCCGTACGTCTGGCCGCGCCGGGCCATCAGCACCTCGCGCCCGAACGATCTCGGGTTCGTCTTCCTGATGTGCCCGCTGAACGGGCACTTGCTGCCCGGGTCCGCGTCGAAGGTGAAGTCGTTGCCCACCGGCCCGCCACCGGCCTTGCGCTTGCTGGTCAGCGGCGTGCCGTCCTTGAAGCGGCCGACGAGCATGGCCCCGGCCCGGTCGCGGTCGGCGCCGGTCAGGCCGAGACCGTCCGCGAGCTCCTGCTCGATCTCCTTGAACGCGCGGACGTTCTGCTCCAGCTTCCTGAACACCAGGTAGCTGCCGTGGTGCCGGTCCGGGTCGGGCGAGAACGGATCCGGCACCAGCACGTTGCTCAGCGGGAACGCCGGGTCCCAGTGCTCCTTCGGCTCCTTGTCCACCTCGTCCCGCAGGAACAGCGGCTGGCTGCGGCCGTCCACGTAGCCGAAGTGCTCGATCCCGTCACCGGCGGGATTGCGCATGCCCTGCCCGGTCTCCTCCCCGAGCAGCCGGGCGCTTTCCGGCAGATCGCCGGCGATCTCGTCGCGCAGCTCCGTCACCGTCTCCTGCTCCGCGTCGCCGATCAGGATGACGGCGTGGATCTCCCGCTGGTAGGTCGGCTCCCACTGATCGACCGGCGGGTCGGCGACCTCGGCGACGCGCCGCTTCATGCCGTCACGGAACACCTTGTCGCCGAACTTGCGCACGTCCTCGACCGAGTGGCCGAGGTCGCGGTATCCGGCCTTGCTGATGCCGACGCCCACGTACGGCGTGCCCCGCCGGCGGCCGGCGGCGAAGTCACGCACCTCTTCCAGGTGCTTGCGGGCGGACTTCATCCTCGTGGTCGCGAGCCGGCGCAGGAACGCCTTGCCCTCGGCCACGTCGTTGAACCGGACGAACAGCACGGACAGGTGCTCGCGCACGTGAGCGCGCAGGATGTTCGGCTGGAGATTGTCGAGCATCGCCTTGGTGTCCGCGTCGAGCGTGGCCGAGTCCCAGGCCAGGGGTGATGCGTTGTTCAGGTCGACAGCCATCGTCGAGTCCCTTCCCCGTTTCGGATGAAATCGGGCCCCCTGAACGCGTCGCAGGAGGAACGCTCTGCACGAATCCCCCGTATTACCAACGCGCCCCACCTGTACGACTCCCGAGCGAACGCGAAAGTTTCCCGGATACCGGCCAGCCGGATTTCCCGATCAGGCGACGGTGAGACGGGTCCGCGCCACGCTGCCGTCGGCGCAGGTCACCGTCACGGCGAACGTCCCGGCCCTGGCCGCCTTCAGGCTCGGCGCCCAGGTGGCCGCGGGCGTGGCCGGGCGGTTGCGCGCCGGGGTGAAGGCGTTCGAGGCGACCTGCCGGACCTGCGAGCCGCCGCACAGGGCGGTCACCCGCACCTGCTGCCCCGGCTTGGCCGTGGCGGGGGAGAGCCCGACGCCCGCGTTGATCGCGGCGAGCTCCGGCCCGCCTCCGGGCTGCGTGGCCGTCGAGGTCGGGGTGGGCTTCGGCGTGGCGGTGGGCTTGACGGTGGCGGTCGCGGTCGGGGTG
>NZ_VCKX01000444.1 GCF_005889725.1 Nonomuraea zeae | reverse complement strand
CCCCCTCAACCTGGCCTTTCCCTTCCCTATCCCCTAGCTAGGACCGTGGTTTACCTTGGGCCAGCACTCGCACAAGCCGTCCCCTTCCCAGGACCGCAAGGCCACCGCCGGCAGGCGCCGGTGGACCGTCATCGCGGCCGGCGCCGCCGTCGTGGCCGCCGCCTCCACCACCGCCTGGGCAGCCATCGGCAACGACGACTCCCCCGAGCGCACCATCGCCCTCACCGCGGCCACCCCCGCGACCGAGCCGGCCTCCGCTCAGGCCGCGACCCCGAACGAGGCCGGCCGCCGGCCCTCCCCGGCGCCGACCACCTCTGCGCCCAAGCCCCCGGAGGCCGCCCGGCCGAAGACCACCAAGTCTCCGGCGACGGCCACCCCGAAGGCCACCGAATCCTCCTCCCCGGCGCCCAGGGCGAAGAAGAAGACCTCGAAGCCGAAGCTTCGCGTCCTCTCGACCGGCTCCTGCGGCGCCTCGTTCTACGGGGAGCCCCAGATGACCGCCAGCGGCGAACGCTTCAACCCCTCGGCCATGACCGCCGCCCACAAGACCCTCCCGCTGGGCAGCAAGGTCCGCGTCACCAACCCGAACAACGGCGAGTCGGTCACGGTCCGCATCAACGACCGCGGCCCGTACGTCGGGGGTCGCTGCCTCGACCTGTCCACGGCCGCCTTCGCCGCCATCGGGAACACGAGCGCGGGCGTCATGAGAGTCAAGTACGAGGTCCTGGCCCGCTGACGCCCCGGGGCCTGCTTCCCAGGAGGCCACCTTCGGACAGGAGCCACGCCCTGCCGCGCGGAATCCGTCCTCACCCGTTCGACGTCACCTGGCGCGGCTTGCTGTGGCACTCGCCGCCACCCGTCCGACCACCCCCTGGCGCGGGTTACTGCAGCACTCGCCACCACCCGTTCGCCGTCCTGGACCATGGCCACCATGCGGGACCTGAGCCTGCGCAGCCGCCCGCCCGTTTGCCACAGCGGGCCGTAGTCGACATTCCCGGCGATCGGCCCCCCGCAGGTCGATGCCGCGCAGGCCGGAGCCCCGCACACCGGAAGTGCGCACGCCAGAGCCCCGCACACCGGAAGTGCGCACGCCAGAGCCCCGCACACCGGAGGTGCGCAGGATGAGCACGCCGCCGATGCGGGTGGCGGGTGCCCAGAGGTCGGGCAGGCGGCAGCCGACGAAGCCGACGGCCTGAGCGGTGGCGCCAGCGAGGCTCACCCGACCCTCCAGCTGGCGGCTCTCCAACTCGCAGTCCTCCAGCTCGCAGTCCTCCAGCTCACGGTCTTCCCGCCTCAGCAGGTGCGGGATCTCGCGGCCGTTGAGCACCGGTGCGCCGGTGGGACGCGGACGCCGGAGAGGCTGAGCAGCGCCGCCCCGCCCCCATGCTCGGTGGCGGCCCGCAGCGGGGGCTCGCTCAGCACCACGACCCGCACGGTACGACGCCGTTCCGCGAAACCCGATGTGCGTCACGCACCGCCCACGACAAGGCGTTCCGCGTCAAGATCATCGAAGCCGCTCAACCCTCGGCCCCGAGAGCCGTTCAGAGCAGTCGTCGTTGCAGGACGTCGGCCATCACCGTGGTCACGACCTTGTGGACGGCACCGGGCTCCGGCGGGACGCCCTCGCGACCGGCGAACAGCAGATGCCCGGCCCCGATCAGCGTCAGCGCGAGCGTTTCGATCTCGGCGTCCGCCGCGATGCGGCCCATCTCGCACTCGATGGTGAGATACGAGGCGATCATGGCCACGGCCTCGGTCAGCATCGGGACCCCGGCCAGCCCTGCCTGGCGCAGCCGGGCGCGCAAGTTGTCCCGGGAGGCGATGAGGCCGACGATCGCCGCCGCGACCGACTCGAACAGAGTCGTCAGCGCGCCGGTGAGGTTGTCGGCGACGGTGCCGGTCCCGGCGGAGTCAGTCAAGGCGGTGGCCTGAGCGTCGATCCGGCCGATGCGGTCGAGCACCAGCTCGGCGAGGAAGGCGTCGAAGTCGGCGAAGTGCCGGTGCAGCACACCCTTGGCACAGCCTGCCTCCGTGGTGACCGCCCGGCTGGTCAGCGCGTTGGGGCCGTCCCGGAGCAGGACGCGTTCTGCGGCGTCGAACAGTTGCTCGCGTACGTCGCGAATGGCCACTCCCGTCGGCACCGTGGCGCACTCCTCACACTCGCTGAGCCCCACTCGCTTGCCGAGTGGGCATGTGCCCACTATGGTGGGCGCATGCCCACTATATCGGAGGCGGCAACGCCCTCTCCTGAGCCCCAGCCCCATCAGCACCGGAAGGTAGCGGAGTCGTTCGGCCACGATGCCGAGCGCTACGACCGCGCCCGTCCCCGATATCCCCAGGCGATGGTGGACCGGATCGTCGCCGCCAGCCCCGGCCCCGACACCCTCGACGTCGGCTGCGGCACCGGCATCGAAGCCCGGCAGTTCCGGGAGGCCGGCTGCAAGATCCTCGGCGTGGAGCCCGACGCGCGGATGGCCGAGTTCGCGCGGCGCAGCGGGATCGAGGTCGAGGTGGCGACGTTCGAAGCTTGGGATCCCGCCGGCCGGGACTTCGACGCGGTGATCGCCGGGACGGCCTGGCACTGGGTGAACCCGGTCGAGGGCGCCACCAAGACCGCACAGGTGCTGCGGCCCGGCGGGCGGTGGGCGGCGTTCTGGAACGTCTTCCAGCTTCCCGCCGATCTGCAAGAGACCTTCGCCGCAGTCACCCGGCGGGTGATCCCGGACTCGCCCTTCAAGTTCCAGCCCCCGGCGGAGAGCGGCGCGGACATGTACCAGCCGCTGCTGGCCAAGGCCGCCGACGGGATCCGCGAGGCGGGCGGGTTCGGCGACACGGAGCTGTGGCAATTCGACTGGGAGCAGCTCTGCACCCGAGACGCGCTGCTGGACCTGGTCCCCACCCAGGGGGCCTTCACCCGCCTTCCGCCGGACGCGCTGGCGGAGGTGCTGGCGAGCGTCGGGGCCGCCGTCGACGAGATGGGCGGCAGCTTCACGATGCGGTACTCGACGGTGGTGATCACCGCCGCACGCACCGGCGGCGCCTGACCCGGTTTCACATCCGCTCCCCCGCCTGATCGCGTACGAGAGGGTCTGGCCCCAGCTGACCGAGATCTGCCCTGTTGTTCAGGCCACCACCACGCGGGTGCCGATCAGCCGGGCGGCCACCTGTCCTTGCACGATGGAATCGGGTGGCCCGGCGTTCGTCGGCAGCAACCCCCGCAGGCGGATCGTGCTGCGCCCCTCGACCAGGGGTTACTCCACGGGCAACGAGATTCTCACCCGGACTCCTCGATGGCGGGACGGAGCTCGGCCCAGGCCCATGCTCCGAGCGTCGTGTCGGTCGTGGTCACGGGGCTCCGCGGCTGCTCGGCGACGAATCCCTCGCGCAATCCGGTCGACATCCCCATGATGGCCTCGACCTGTGCCTGTGACAGGCCGGCGCCCACAAGCGTGGCCCTCATGGCGTCGTCGTCGATGCGCCTGGCGGTGACCGCACGGCCCAGGACCTCGCCGACCACGGCCAATGCGTCGTCCCAGGAGAGGTCCTGCGGTCCGTGCACGGCCTGCACCCGGCGTCCCGACCAGCCGGGGCGCAGCAACAGGGACGCGGCTACCCCGGCGATGTCGGCCGGCGCGACCCAGGGGAACGGCTCGTCGGTGGGCCGGATCACGTCCACGCTGCCCGAGCGGATGCCGTCGAGCTCGAACAGGAGGTTGCTGAAGAAGTAGCCGCACCGCAGGTGGGTGACGGCCAGGCCGGTGCCGCCGGCGACCCGGTCCAGCGCCTCTTCGACGCGGGCCAGCCCGTCGATCTCACCGGCGCCCTTGCGGAGCTCCGCACCCATGCTGCTCAGCAGGACGGTGCGGGGGATGCGATTCTCGGCGACCGCGGCGGCGACGATCTCGCCGACCGCGGCATACGCCGCGACCGGGTCGTCGGCCTCGCCGGGCGGCACGACCAGAAAGAGCGCGTCGATGCCGCGGGTCGCCTCGGTGACGGCCTGAGCGTCCCGCAGGTCGACCTCTCGAGCGTCGACGAGGTCACCCCAGGTCGCGCGGGCCTGATCGAGGTGGCGGCTCAGCAGCCGCGGCCGGACACCGGCGCGGACCAGATGCCCGACCAGGAAGCGGCCGACGTTGCCGGACGGTGCGGTGATGGCGATATCCATGGCTCCGACCGTACGGGAAGATGTGGCCGGATCCTGTCCGCAATTGCGGGCACACTGGAGCCGTGACCGAATTCCCCCCTCACGTCGACGACCCTGCCGGACGGACCCTCCGGCTGCTGGAGTTGCTGGCCGCCCGGCCGAGCTGGTCGGCTCCGGAGCTCGCAGAGCGTCTCGCGGTCAGCACCCGTACCGTCCGTCGTGACGTGGCCCGCCTGCAGGGTCTCGGCTACGCCGTCGAGAGCCGGCCCGGGCCGGGGGGCCACTACGCGCTGGGGCCTGGGCGCCGGATGCCGCCGCTGCTCTTCCAGGACGACGAGGTCCTGGCTCTGGTGGCGGCGCTGCGCATGGTCGAGGGAGTCCTCGCCGGCGATGCGTCGAACCGGGCGTTGACCAAGCTGTCGCAAGTGCTCCCGCGGCGGCTGCGTACCGTCCTGGACGACGCCGCAGCGGGGAGCGAGAACGCCGGCGGCGAGCGCGCAGGGGTCTCTCCAGAAACTCTGTCGGTGCTGCTCCGCGCGGCCGGCCAGGACCTCGTGCTGCGCTTCGTCTACCGCGACCGGCACGGGGCCGTCTCCCCGCGGCGGGTGGAGGCGGTGCGCTGTGTCTACGCTCGCGGTCACTGGTACGTCCTCGCCCACGACCTCGATGCCGGCGACTGGCGGGTGTTCCGCCTCGACCGCGTACAGGAGCCTGAGACCGGGGAACCGGGATCCGGCGAGCACCGCCGCCCGGCCGAGGACCTCGCGACCTGGCTCTCCACGGACTTCGGTCGTCGCCCGATTGCGCCTGGGCCAGAACACTGAACGACTCAGACCCTCATGAACGCCACGCACGCCGCTCTACAAGCGACGAACGCTCTAAGTAGGAGGAGGTCAGACCCGCCCGAGGGGCAGACGGAACCAGGTCACCCCGAAACCCGGCGGTGAGCCAACGAACGCGCACGGGTGGACCAGGCCGACTCCCGAGACTCGGGGATAGAGCGAATGGACGCAGCGCGTGGACCGGGCAGTCCCAAACCCGCGATGGAGCGAACGGGCGCGGCGTGTGGGACCGGGCCGCCCCGCAAGCTCGTGGACAAGGAGCGAGCAGACGCGCGTGGGAACCGAACCGACCCCCAGGCCGGAGAAAGGGCAAACAGACGCGCACGTGTGGACCGAGCCACCACGCAAGCTCCTGGAGAGGAAGCGAACGGACGCGCACGGAAACTAGACCGACCCCACGCCCGCAGAAGGAGCGCACAGACGCGTGTTTGTGGACCGGGCCGTCCCACGGAGGCCCCGGGCGGGGTCTCGGTGGGATGGGAGCGGTGGCGGACGGGTGGGAATCGGCGGCCGGGTCACTTCACCAGGCGGATGGTCATCGGGTAGCGGAAGGTGCCCTCAGTCAGGGCGGAGACGCCCCCGACGATGGCGAGGACGACCGCTGCCACCCAGATGAAGGGCAGGAGGATGACCCCGACGACGGTGAACGGCAGCAGGACCGTCGCCCCCACGACCGTGATCTGGAAGTTGAGCGCCTCCAACGCCTGGCTGCGGATGTAGGGCGACGTCTTGCCCCCGGTGAGCAGCAGGATCAGCGGGCCGATGATCGGGATCCCGAGAACCATCAGCATGTGCGCGGCGGCGGCGCCGAGGCGCTCGTTGCTCTCCGGAGCGGACCCGGAGCGGACCGGGCGTGGCAGCGGGCTGCTGAGCTGGGGCACGCCTCGGACGCCGTACAGCTCGGTCATGATCGGCATCAGGTCGCCGTGCGTGCGTGCCGTCATCGCACGCTCAAGCCGGTCGTCGAACTCGAGCTTGTCGAAGCGCCCCTCGGCGTAGGCGGCCTTGACGTGCTCCACTACATGCTCGCGGTCCTGGTTGGTGACGCGCAGTTGAGCTGGCGGCACCCGTTCCGGTCCAGGGGTTGTCGGTACCCCAGCCATAATCGTCATGCCTCTCCTTCGAGTATCAAGCAGTCACCACTCATACTGCGTCGCGAAGTCAGGCCGTGCCATCGGGAGAATCCCGGATTTGTCCCCTAGATCATCCCCGACGCCGGGCCTCCAGACGGTATAAAAAGGATTCATGAGATGGCGAGACCGCTACGGGATTCGTCGGCTTCGCGGCCCGAAGGTCGCGAAGTTCGACCGTGAGGCGACAGACGCTGACATCGAAGCGCTTATCGCCTTTGCGCGTTCGCGGCGTGGCGTCGAGTTTTACGTCGAGCCAGAGACTTTTGCCACTGACACGACCGCTGTGGCCGTGGCCGACGACGGCGAGTGGACCCGGCGTAGGGTCGGCGCGCCCGCAGTGATCCGCAAGGTCGCGCGCGATCTTGCCTTGCCGGTGTACGACGTTCAGCTGACCGGATATCCGCAACGGATGCGCGCTTATAACGAGCGCCGTCGCCGCGAGGAGGGCTTGGAGTAAGAACCAGTGTTCAGTTCGGTTGTGCATTGACCCCCATGCCCGCCCCCGCGGCGCGTTCCCGCCCATTGGGTGGCCCCCTACCCGGCCCGAGAAGCCGACTCCAGCAAGGCCGTTTATCCAGGTGGGGATTGCAGATCTTCTTCGTCGAGAAGGTTGATCAGAGGAAGTAGCCAGGCCGCGTGGGCGGGGCCCATTGTGGCGTCGAGTTCGGCCGGGGTGGGCAGGCGGCCTCGCATTACGCTGGGCGAAAGCAGGTTCTGCAAGGCGTGCATGAGCAGATTGGCCATCGAGTAATCGGGGTCGATGGCGAGCGCGCGTTCGGCGGCGATGGTGGCCTGGACGCTGTTGCCCGCCCGCCAGGCGGCCATGGCCAGCAGGGACGCGGCCGGTGGGGTGAATCGGGGCTCCAGCCGGCGGGTCAGGTCCTTCCACAGGAGAGCGTGGCATTCCTGCATCGTGGTCCATCCCTCGTCACGAACCCTGGTGATCGCCAGGTCCAGGCCCAGTCGCGCCGCTTCGGCGTCGTCGAGGCGTCCGCCCTCGGAGTGGGTGGCCAGGGCTGATCGAACCCTGACCAGGCCCTCAGCCACGAACTGCTTGGCGAACGCGTCCAGGTCTGTGGTCGCCATGATTCTCTCCCGGAACTCGGCGACGGCGTCCGCCGTGGCGTGCCGCATCGCCATGCGTACGGGACCGGTCATGGGGGCGATCGTGCGCTCAAGGGCCTCGCGGTCGGGGAGGGCGACCAGGCCGTGGACCGTCGCCTCGGCCGCGATCTGGCTGGTGGAAGGGTCGTACGGGGTGCCTTGCGCGGGGCAGCACGTCGCGAGGTCGCAGACGTATGACCAGTAGCGGCCTTCGTGGGCACGCAGCGCCTCCCCTACGTGAACGCCAGCCTTGGCCGCCAGGCGCCTGGCCTCGTCGACCGCCGGCGTGACCGCCTCGCCCGGGCCGTAGCCGACTATGACGATGTCGGTCACGCCCTCCCGGTCGAAGAGCGGGGCCAAGGGGGCGAGGGTGCCCGGGGGC
>NZ_VCKX01000443.1 GCF_005889725.1 Nonomuraea zeae | reverse complement strand
GCCCACCCCCGCCGTGAAGTTGCCGTCCGAGGCGCCCCCGACCGAGGCCGAGGTCAGTGGTCCGATGCCCAGCCCCTTCGCCAGCTCCTGCGCGAGTGCGTAGAGCGAGGCCGACATGGCGCCTTCGAGTGGCGGCCGGTTGGGGCCGCCGAGGATCTCCAGCCGGGTGCCGGGCACGACGGGCTCCAGCGCGCGGATCGCCGCGTCCACCCGGGTCTGCTCGGCGACCTCCGCCACGCGTACGTCCACCCCGACGGAGGCCGAGGCGGGAACGGTGTTGAGCGTGCTGCCGCCCGACAGGACCGTGGGCGTGACGGTGGTGGCGCCGGCCCCGATGGCGGCGATGGCCAGGATCTGGTGGGCGAGCTCGATCCCCGCGTTCGCGCCCTTCTCCGGCTCCAGGCCCGCATGGGCAGCCTTGCCGTGAACCTGGACGGTGTAGAGGGAGGTGCCCTTGCGGGACGTCTTCAGCGCACCTCCGTCCGCGCTGGCCTCCATGACGAAGGCGGCGGTCATCTCGCGCGCGGTCTCCTCGATCAGCCGGGCCGAGGTGACCGAGCCGACCTCCTCGTCACCGGTGATCAGCAGCGCGACGCCGTCGAGCGAGTCGAGCCCCGCCAGCGCATGGAACGTCTGCACCAGCCCGGCCTTCATGTCGAACACCCCCGGCCCCCGCGCCACCCCGTCCACCACCGACCACGGATGGGTGGCGAGGGTGCCGATCGGCCAGACCGTGTCGTGATGGCCGAGCAGGAGGACCTTGGGCGTGCCGAACGTCCAGCGCAGGTGCGTGACGCCGTCGATCACGAGGAACTCCGGCCGGGCGTCCAGGTAGCGGGCACCCATCGCGGCCACGACCTCGGCGCTGCGGGCCACGGCCGCCAGGTCGCTGGAGAACGACTCGCACAGGACCAGCTCTTCGAGATCTTCGATCATGCCAGGCGCTCCCCGAGGAACCGGTGCACGTTGCCCCCGATGATCTTGATGACGTCCTTCTCCGGCAGGCCGCGCGCGAGCAGGCCCTCGGTGACCATGGGCAGGCCGGACGGCCCCTCCAGGCCGGGGACGGCCGCCTTCGGATCGACGCCTCTGGTGTTGAGGTCCTCGCAGCACGGCGGCGTCAGATCGTCCATGACCTCGCGGATGAAGTCGGGGCCCAGGCCGACGTGGTCGATCCCGGCGACGGACACGATGTGCTCGATGTGGTCGAGCAGGCGATCGAGCGTCATGTCCTCGGGACGGTCGGCGAGGAAGGGAGCGAAGAAGTTGACGCAGATCACCCCGCCGGTGGCGGCCACGGCGCGAAGCTGGTCGTCGGTGAGGTTGCGGTGGTGGTCGCGTAGCGCCCGGGCGGCGGAATGGGTCGCCATCACCGGTTTGGTGGCCAGCTCCAGCACGTGGGTGACGCCGGACGCGCCCAGGTGGGAGACGTCGAAGACGATGCCGAGCCGCTCCATCTCGGCCAGGGCGGCCACCCCGTCGGAGGTCAGCCCGCTGCCGGTGGCGTCCTCACCGCTGCCGTCGGCCAGGGGAGTGCGGCCGAAGTGCGCGATGGACGCCACCCGCACGCCCAGGCGGTGCACGGTCGAGATCAGCTCGACGCTCGCGTCGATCCCCGGCATGCTCTCCAGCGCGATCATCAGGGCGATCTTGCCCTCCTCGATCGCCCGGTCGATGCCGGCGGCGTCAAGGCAGATCCGGACCCGGTCGGCGTTTCCCTCCGCGAGCACGTGCGCACACTCGATCATGCGCAACGTCTGCCGCAACGCGCCCTCAGGCCGGTATTGGTCGTCGATGAAGACCGGCAGGATCTGCAGGTCCACGCCGCCCTCGACGAGCTGGGGCAGCCATCTCTCGCGAAAGAACGACGCCCACTGCCCCGGCGGCCGGGCCGAGACCGCCATGAGCAGATCGTTGTGAGTGTCGGCCACGACAGCACGTTGGTGCAGGGAAATCGTCATGCGTTGGACGTTATCGTGGGGGCCCTGGCTGTCCAATGCGCCCTGAGTCCGATTTTGTGGATCACTTGTACGACCAGGGTTTGACCCACCGGCACGGACGACGCCCGGGACTCACCCAGCGCCGCCCGAGCCGCCCGAGCCGCCCGAGCCGACTGAACCGGCAGAGCCGGCAGAGCCGACAGGCCGGTACGCGGGCACCGGCGGCTTGGCCGTCAGCCTGCGGTACAGGGTCGTCGGACCGGGCCAGTTGTTCGTGACACGCCCTTCCGCCGTCTTGTACCAGCTCTGACACCCCCCGCCCCACACCATCCGCGCCATCGCCGCGTCGATCTGCCTGTTCCACGCCGCCATCACCTCGGGCCGCACCTCCATCGGCCCCGACCTGGACAGATGCGGCAGGCAGGACATGATGTGGTTCACCTGGCACTCGATCATGAAGATGATCGAGTTGTGGCCGAGGTTCGTGTTGGGCCCGTACAGCAGGAACATGTTCGGGAAGCTGGGCATGGAGATCCCCAGGTACGCCGCCGCCCCGCCCGCCCACTGCTCCTCCAGCGTGCGCCCGTCCCGCCCGGTGACCTCGATCGGCACCAGGAACTCGGTGCTCTTGAAGCCGGTCGCGTAGACGATCGTGTCCACCTCGCGCAGCCCCTCGGTGGTCTCCACGCCCTTCGCCGTGATCCGTACGATCTTGTCGGTGACCACATCGACGTTCGCCCTGGTCAGCGCCGGATAGAAGGAGCTGTCGATGACCACCCGCTTGCAGCCCGGCGGATAGTCGGGCGTGAGCTTGGCCCGCAGTGCCGGGTCGGGCACCTGGTCGCGCAGGTGCCGCAGCGCCCGCTGCTTGAGCAGGCCCACGCTCCATCCCTGGGCGAGCGCGGGGTAGAGGGTGCTCTCCGCGTACCGGTAGATCCACTCGCGGTAGGCCCGCTGGAGCCCGGGCACGAAGTGGAACGCCAGCCGGGTCAGCGACCCGAACGCGGCGTCCGGCTTGGGGATCACCCAGTTCGGGGTGCGCTGGAAGACGGACAGGTGCTCGACCTGCTCCGCGATGCGCGGGATGAACTGGGCCGCCGACGACCCGTTCCCGATCACCGCGACCCGCCTGCCGCCGAGGTCGTGATCGTGGTTCCAGCGCGCGGAGTGGAACGACACGCCCTCGAAGTCCGCCATTCCCGCGATGTCGGGCAGGCGCGGCCGGTTGAGCTGCCCGACCCCCATGACGACCACGTCGAACGTCTCGGTCCGCACGTCGCCGCCCGGCTCCGGCTCATGCGCGCCCTCGCCGGCTCCTCTGGCGTACCCGCCGATCTCGCGCGCGTTCGCGCCGGTCCCGCGCGCGTCGGTGCCGACCTCGCGCGCGTCCCCGCCGGCGAGGTGCCCGGCGCCGGTCGCCGTACCAGGTCCTGAGGTCGTGACCTGCCAGGCCGAGCCGTCGAAGACGGCGCGCCGCACCTCCGTGCCAAAGCGTATTTTCCGCCTGACGTCGTATTTTTCGGCGCAATGTTCGAGGTAGCCGAGAATCTCCGGCTGTTCGGGATAGCGACGCGTCCAGCTCGAGTACTTCTCGAACGAGTACGAGTACAGATGCGAGGGAATGTCGCAGCCCGCCCCCGGATAGCTGTTGTCCCGCCAGGTGCCACCGAGGTCATCGGCCTTCTCGAAGACCGTGTAGGAGCGGATCCCGGCTCGTTCGAGCTGGATCGCCATGCACAGTCCGCCGAACCCTGCTCCGATGATCGCGACGCTAGGTGCCATGCCGCCCTCCGCATGTCAGGATTCACTTACACTACGCCGAACCCCGTTCTAGCGACACCCCGTGCCACGCCCGCCGAGACGCCCTCGCAGGCCGGTAGTCTGCGCTGGTGGCTGCTGTGATGTTGACGGACGTGATCGAGGTGCTCGAGGCGGCCTATCCGCCCGCCCGGGCCGAGTCGTGGGACGCGGTGGGGCTGGTCAGCGGCGATCCCGCCCAGCCGGTGCGGCGGGTGCTGCTCGCGGTCGATCCCGTCTCCGCCGTGGCCGAGGAGGCGCTGGAGTGGGGGGCCGACCTGATCGTCACCCACCATCCCCTCTACCTGCGCGGCACCACGAGCGTCGCCGCGACCACGCCGAACGGCCGGCTGGTCCGCACTCTGATCAAGAACGACATCGCCCTCTACACCGCCCACACGAACGCCGACGTCGCCAACCCCGGCGTGTCCGACGCCCTGGCCCGGGCCGTCGGCCTGGTGGGCGACCTGGTGCCGCTCCAGCCGTTCCCCGACGACCCGTGGCGCGGGCTCGGCCGCATCGGCGAGGTGGCGGCGGAGACGACGCTGGGGGAGTTCGCGGCGCAGGCGGCCGCGGGGCTGCCCCGGACGTCATGGGGCATCCGCGTCGCGGGTGATCTGTCCCGCCCCGTCAGGCGGGTGGCCGTCAGCGGCGGCGCGGGCGACTCACTCCTCGGTACGGCCGCGGCCGCGCAGGTCGACGTGTTCCTCACGGCTGATCTGCGGCATCATCCGGCGAGCGAGTTCGTGGAGTCCGGCGGTCCCGCGCTGATCGACGCCGCGCACTGGGCGACCGAATGGCCCTGGCTCGACAGCGCGGCGTCCATCCTGCACGCGAGTGGCGTTACCGTTGAAACACGTGTCTCCGCCACGGTCACCGATGCTTGGACAAGAGGATATTGATCATGAAAGCTGCCCCTGAGGCCCAAAAGCGATTGCTCGACCTGGCAGAGCTCGACTCCGTGATTGATCGGCTGGCCCACCGCCGGCGCACCCTGCCCGAGCTGGCCGAGATCGACGAGCGTTCGAAGTTGTTCGCCAGGCTGGCCACGCAGGTCATCGAGGCCCAGACCGAGGCGGGCGACCTGGCCCGCGAGCAGAGCAAGGCGGAGAGCGACGTCGACGCCGTGCGCACGCGCGCCGACCGCGACCAGAAGCGCCTCGACTCCGGCGCCGTGACCTCGCCGCGCGACCTGGCAGGTCTCCAGAGCGAGATCGCGTCGCTGCAGAAGCGCCAGGGCGACCTCGAGGAGATCGTGCTGGAGATCATGGAGCGCAGGGAGGCCGCCGACACCAAGGTCACCGACCTGGTCTCGCAGCGCGACGAGCTCGGCGCCGCCCTCGCCACCGCCGAGGACCGCCGCGACGCCGCGTTCAGCGAGATCGACAAGGAGGCGAGCGAGGTCGAGGGCCGCCGGGCCGGCGTCTCCGGCGAGATCCCCGCCGACCTGCTCGCGCTCTACAAGAAGCTCAGAGACCAGTACGGCGTGGGCGCCGCCATCCTGCGCGGCGGCCGGTGCCAGGGCTGCAAGGTGGCCCTGTCCATCGCCGAGATGAACCGCATCAAGGCCGCCCCGCACGACGACGTGCTCCGGTGTGAGGAGTGCCGCCGGATCCTCGTCCGCACGGCAGAGTCGGGCCTGTGACGTCGTACGTCATCGAGGCCGACGGCGGCTCGCGCGGCAACCCCGGTCCGGCGGGTTACGGCGCGGTCGTCAGGGACGCCTCCGACGGCCAGGTGGTGGCGGAGGTGGCCGAGGCGATCGGCGTCGCGACCAACAACGTCGCCGAATACCGCGGCCTGATCGCCGGTCTCACGGCCGTGCTCGGGCTGGCCGGTGACGGAGCCCAGGTGGCCGTACGCATGGACTCGAAGCTGGTCGTCGAGCAGATGGCCGGGCGCTGGAAGATCAAGAACGAAGGGCTCAGACCCCTCGCGCTGGAGGCCGGCGCGCTGGCCAGGCGGCTGCGGGTGACGGAGTGGACCTGGATCCCGCGTGAGCACAACAAGCACGCGGACCGCCTGGCCAACGAGGCCATGGACGCCGCCGCCAAGGGCCTGACCTGGAAGGCGGGCGGCTCCGCCACGGGCGCGGGCGGCGCCGTCCCGGACGTTCCCGGCACCTCTCACCCTTCGGACGAGACCCGAGACGCCGCGCAGCCGGCATCCACCGCGGGAAAGTCGCGCGCGGGCAAGGCGTCTCCCTCGGTGGCGAAGCAGACGGATCTCCTGGACGCGGGCGACATTTCCGAGCTGTCCGCCCCCACCGCCTCCGTGGCCGCCGCCCAGCAGCGCGGCAAGGGCACCGGCTGGGCCCCGCCCACCCGGGTCGCCACGTCGCTGCTCCTGCTCAGGCACGGCGAGACCGAGCTGTCCATCGAACGCAGGTTCTCCGGCCACGGCGACGCCGAGCTCACTCCCAACGGCCTGGCCCAGGCCGCCGCGGCGGCGGACCGGCTGTCGCGCGAGCCGTACCGGCTGGACGTGATCGTCACCTCGCCGCTCAAGCGCGCCAGGCAGACGGCGGAGGCGGTCGCCCAGCGGACCGGCCTCGACGTGGACGTGGACGAAGATCTCAAGGAAACCGATTTCGGCGACTGGGAGGGGCACACGTTCACGGAGGTGCAACGCGGCTGGCCCGCCGAGCTCGCCGCCTGGCTCGCCGACCCCGCCGTCGCCCCGCCCGGCGGCGAGAGCTTCGCCACGGCCGCGCAACGCGTGCAGGCAGCGGGCGCCCGGCTGGTGGAGCGCCACGAAGGCAAGACCGTGCTCGCGGTCTCCCACGTGACCCCCATCAAGCTGCTGCTGAGCCAGGCCCTGCTGGCGCCGCTGGGGTCGCTCTACCGGATGCACCTCGACCTGGCCTGCCTGTCGCTGATCGAGCACTACGCGGACGGGCCGGCCGTGGTCAAGTCGTTCAACGACACCTCGCACCTTCGCTAGAGCAGGGGCCGTGCCGGACGCCAGAACATCCGGCACGGCCGCTGGTGCCACCGCCCCCCTCAGGCGATGACCTGACCATTCCAGCGAATCGATCTTGTCGTTGGGTTGGGAACCGCTTGAGGTTTGATAGCCTCCTCGGGACGAGTCGGCCGGGCGACCGCGTCGGGCCGCAGGCCCGCCGAGGAAGGTCCGGGCTCCACAGGGCAGGGTGGTCGGTAACGCCGACCCGGGGTGACCCGCGGGACAGTGCCACAGAAAGCAGACCGCCTTCCGGTTCGCCGGGAGGTAAGGGTGAAAGGGTGGTGTAAGAGACCACCAGCGCCCACGGTGACGTGGGCGGCTAGGTAAACCCCACCCGGAGCAAGGTCAAGAAGGGACGCTCTCCGGAGCGTTCCGCGCGCGACGTTCGAGGGCTGCCCGCCCGAGCCGCGCGGGTAGACCGCTTGAGGCCGCCGGCAACGACGGCCCTAGATGGATGGTCGCCCCTTCTCACGAAGGACAGAACCCGGCCTACAGGCCGACTCGTCACCCCATCATCCCTCTGGCCTGCACCGGAGTCATGCTCAAGATCAGCGAGGGCACATTTCGGGCACATGCAGCGCGAGCTTGAACGCCTTGTCCAGGGCGTCACGTGCCCGGCCGGTGGCCTCAGGAACCAGGTGACCGTACAGATCCACGGTGGTGATGATGGACTTGTGTCCGAGCCAGCGGGACACCTCAGAGATCGGTACGCCTTCGGCCAGGGCGGTGCTGGCGAAGGTATGGCGGAGATCGTGAGTGCGCCGTGAGGCGCGGTGAGTCGAGTGGAGGTGAAAGACCTTCACCGCTGACCCTGTCGCAGCAGGGAGGTGGAGCTGAGGGCAGCCTGATCCGGGTGGTGCCGGGGAGGGCGGGAGCAGCCCTGACAACGCCGGGACGGGCCAGTACTACCAGAT
>NZ_VCKX01000442.1 GCF_005889725.1 Nonomuraea zeae | reverse complement strand
CAGCGGCGGCCGCGTCTGCTGTGTTTAAGAGACAGGGATGTTGTGGTTCAGGCGGAACATGTTCCGCGGGTCCCACTCGGCCTTGAGCTCGGCCAGGCGGCGGTAGTCCGCCGGCTCGTACGCCCTGCGCACCTCCTCGGGGGTGGCGTTCTCGCCGTACAGGAAGTTGAGCAGGCGGCCGCCGGTGGACCAGGGCGCGAGCGCGTCCCGGGCCCGGTCGTGCGCGGGGCGCAGGGCGGTCGTGTCAGTGCCGGGGGCCAGGCCGGGCGACAGCAGGCTCGCGCTGTAGCCGGCGTCCCTGTTGCCGACCGAGTTCGGGTACGACTGCGGCTTGGACAGCGCCCCGCCGAGGTGGCGGACCTCGACGACGCAGCCCGTCACGTCCAGCAGCGCGTCCACCGCCGCCGGCGGCAGCTCGCGCAGCACCGAGTGGGTGGCGTAGTACCCGGCCGGCTCCGTGGGGTCGTCGTGGATGGAGGCGGAGGCGGTGTACGGCATCACGCCCACCGTGTCCACCAGCCGGGGGCCGATCGCGCGCAGGGGCCGCACCAGGTCCTCGCCCTCCTCCGCCCCGCCGGTGAACGCGATGCGGACGGTGGCCACCGTCCGGCCGCGGAACCGCTCGGGGGCCTGCGGCGCGTCGGGGAAGGGGATGATCGCGATCGACGACGTCATCTCGTCGGGGAGCGAGGCCGTCCAGGCCGCCCACGTGCGCAGGGCCTCTCCCGCGTGGCCGGCGTCGAAGTAGAGCGCGCCCCCGTAGATCCGCTCGACCGGGACGAGGCCGATCTCCAGGGCCGTGACCACGCCGAAGTTGCTCCGGCCGCCGACCAGGGCCCAGTACAGGTCGCCGTGCAGGTCGTCGCCGGGGGTGACGTGCCGCGGCTCGGCGTCCGCGGTGACCACGTCGATGGCGCGCACCTGGTCGGCCGCGTAGCCGTACGGCCTGGCCATGAGGCTGAGACCCCCGCCCAGCGTGTACGGGACCGCGCCCACGCCGGGGGACGAGCCGGACAGCGGCGCCAGGCCGTGACGGGCCGCCTCCGCGATGACCTGGTGCCACCTGGCGCCCGCCTCGATCCTGGCCGTGGCGGTGACGGGATCGACGGTGACGGAGCTCAGCCGGTTCGTGTTGATCAGGAGGCCCTCGGTGGCGGGGACGGGCAGGCCGTGGCCGGCGGCCTGGACGGCGACCGGCAGTCCGGCGGCGGCGGCGTGGGCCACGGCCTCCCGCACGTCCTCCGGGCTCGCGGCGGGGACGACGAGGTCGGGCTCGTGCAGGGCGAGCCGCTGGAACCCGGCCCGCTCCGTGTCATAGAGCTGGCTATTGCGGTGGATTATGGATTTCATGGAGTTCATCCCTTTTGACGCTTCTCTCCAGGGTGTCGGGAGCTGCGGGTATGCGTCAAAGAGATAGATCTTATGGATGCGATAACGAACAGTTATGGGTGGGGCATGTATCCAAGTTCGGCACTCGGCGAGTTCCTCCGGTCGCGGCGCGGCCGGCTCACGCCGGAGGACGTGGGGCTGCCGCCCGGCGTACGGCACCGGCGGGTGGCGGGGCTGCGCAGGGAGGAGCTGGCGCCGCTCGCGGGCGTCAGCGTCGGTTACTACACCCGGCTGGAGCAGGGACAGGGCCCCCACGTCTCCGCCGAGGTGCTCGACGCGATCGCCAGGGTGCTGCGGCTGGACGACGACGAGCGGGCCCACCTGCACCGCCTGGCCCGCGCCGCCGCCCGGCCGCCCGAGCCCGCCCGGCCCGAGGTGCTCAGGCCGGGCATCAAGCGGACGGTCGAGTCCTTCACCGACGTGCCGGCCTGGGCGGTGGGCCGCCGGGCGGACGTGCTGGCCTGGAACCGGCCGGCCCACGCCCTTTTCACGGCGCACCTCCCCTTTGACGCGCCGGAGCGCTGGCCGCGGCCCAACTTCGCCCGGCTGGACTTTCTCGACGACCGCTACCGCGACGCCTACGTCGACTGGGAGAGCAAGGCCAGGGACGACATCGCGTACCTGCGGGGGTCGATGAGCCGCTTCCCCGGCGACGAGGAGCTGCGGGAGCTGGTCGAGGAGCTGTCGGCGGGCAGCGCGGAGTTCAGGGCCATGTGGGCGGAGCATCCCGTGAGCAACTGCGCCTCGATCTCGCGGGGCTACCGGCATCCCGAGCTGGGGGTGATCACGCTGACCGCCGAGCTGCTGCGCACGCCCGACGACGAGGGGCAGGGAGTGGTGATCTTCCACCCGGACCCGGCGGCCGAACCCCTGCTCCGCCGCCTCTGAGGCGTTCACGACTCCGCTCCCGTGGGTGCCGAGGTGACGGCGCGGCGCAGGAGGAGGCCGCCGGCGAGCGCGCCCAGCAGGGCCACCGCGCCCGCCGTCAGGAACGCCGTGTGCAGCCCGTCCAGCAGATCCGCGTGCGCGGCCACGATCGCGGTCAGGCCGGCCACCCCGACGGCCCCCACGAACGTCGGAAGCTGCGCGAGGCTGCCGGCCACCCCCTGGTCGGCCTCGTCGAGCCCCGACATGATCGTCGTGATGGCCGCGACTACGGTCAGCACGTGGCCGAACCCCATCGCCGCCGAGGTGACCAGCAGCAGGCCGAGCCCTCCTGAGCCGGGCAGGAGCAGCATCCCCGCCGTGCCCGCGCCCTGCACGGCCAGGCCCGCCGCGACCGCCGCCGGGGTGCCGCGGGCGCCGATCAGCCGGGCCGCCACACCGCCGGCGGCCAGCGCCGCCACCCCCTCGCCGAGGAACCCGAGCCCGGTCTGCAGCGCCGACCACCCGAGCACGTCCTGCATGTAGACGCTGAGCAGCAGCGTCGCCCCGCCGCACATCGCGAAGGTGACCAGCGCCACCGCCATCCCCCACGCCACGGTGGGGCGGCGCAGCAGCCGCGGCGGCACCAGCGGGGCCGAGTGCCTGGACTCGACCGCGAGGAACGCCCCGAGCAGCAGCACGGCCAGCGCCACCGTCGCCCAGCCGAGCGTCGAGATGCCATAGACCAGCGCGAACAGCCCCGCGCCCGCCAGCACCGCGCCGGGCACGTCCAGCCTGGCGCTCCCGCGCCCGCCGGCGCGCGGGAGCACGGTGAGCGCGCCCGTCAGGACGACCGCGCCGATGCCGGCCAGGATCAGCATGGTCCAGCGCCAGCTCAGCCCGCTGGTGACGAGCCCGCCGCCGATGGTCCCCGCCACGAAGCCGAGCGACAGCAGCGCGCCGTTTACGCTCATGGCCCTGGTGCGCTGGGGACCTTCGGGGAAGGCGGTGGTCATCAGGGCCAGCGCGGTCGGGCCGATCATGGCCGCCGCCACGCCCTGCCCGGCTCTGGCGCCGACCAGCACCGCCGGGATCGGGGCCAGCGCCGCGAGCAGGGAGAAGCCGGTGAACGCCGTCACACCGACCGCGAACAGCCTGCGCCGTCCCACAACGTCCGACGCCCGCCCGAACAGCGGCATCAGCGCGGCCGTCGGCAGCAGGCAGGCCGTCACCACCCATTGCAGGTCACCCCGCGTGGCGAAGCCCAGCTCCCGGCCGATCTCGGGAAGGGCGACCGTGATGATCGAGTAGTCGAGCCCCGTCATGAACGTCGCACCGCACAAAGTGATCAGCACGAGCCATCCGCGGGCCCCAAGAGATTGATCCGTCATGCGGGCCAGACTGTGCCCGGGGCGTGCGGGCGACCAGCGCCCTGCTGGAGGTACACCTGCCAGGTGCAGGCTCAGCCCGCCGGGTCAGATGGAGAAGCCGGGCGGGCGCAGCGGCGGGTGGACTGCCTGGAGCTGGGCGGCCAGGCCCAGGAGCTGCGGCTCCCCGCCGGGCGGCGCGATGAGCTGGACGCCGATGGGCAGCGCGGTGGAGTGCGTGGCCACCGGGACGGTGATGGCCGGCCAGCCGCACATGTTCCAGGGGCCGGCGGTGGGGGCGTACCTGATGTTGGCCGACGCGTTGCGCACGAAGCCGCGCTCGCCCCAGCGCTCCGCCTTGGGCGGCACCGCGGCCAGCGCGGGCATGATCAGCACGTCGGCGTCGCCGAACCACTGGTCGGCCCCCCACCCGCTCCAGCGCTCGCGGCTCCGTACGCCGTCCAGCTTGAGCGCGGCCAGCAGGCGGCCCGCGCGGGCGAGCGCGCGGGTGCGGCGCTCGAGGCGGTGCCGGTCCAGGCCGTCCGCCGACTTCGCGGCCCGGGTGAGCCAGGTGGCGACGGTGGCGGGGCCCAGCCAGGCGGGCAGCCTGCGGCCGTGCTCGACCACCGTGTGCCCGGCCACGCGCAGCGTCTCGGCCGCCGCGCGTACCGCGGCCTGGAACTCCCTGTCCATGGGCAGGCCGACCGGCAGCGGCTGGGGCGCGTACGCCACCCGCAGGTCGAACGGCTCGGGGCTGTCCTGCGGCGGTGGCTGCTCCCACACCTCGTCGTCGTCCGCCCAGACCGAGCGCAGCATGCGAGGCCGCGGCTCGACCCGCCGGCCGCCGCGCCACGCCTCGGCCAGCGACGGGTCCGCGGCCAGCACGGACAGCATCAGGGCCAGGTCCTGCGCGGTCGTGGCGAGCGGGCCGTTCTCGGTGAGCCGGTCCCAGTCGTCGGCCGGCGGCGGCACCCGGCCGGTGCCCGGCTTGAAGCCCAGCACGCCGCAGCACGCCGCGGGGATGCGCAGCGAGCCCATGCCGTCGTTGCCGAGCGCGATCGGCACCATGCCCGCCGACACGGCCGCGGCGCTGCCCGAGGAAGAGCCGCCGGCCGTACGCGCGGGGTTCCACGGGTTGCGCACGATGCCGTAGGCGCTGTCGCCGAACGCGACGAGCCCCAGCTCGGGGAGATTGGTCAGGCCGACGACGACCGCGCCGGCCGCGCGCAGCCGCGCCACCGTCTCGTGATCCCGCGGCGCGGGCACGTCCGCCGTCACGGCGGAGCCGCCGCGCGTGGCCTCGCCCGCCACCTCCAGATTGTCCTTGACCGCCACCGGCACCCCGGCCAGCGGCAGGTCCGCGAGGTCGCGCCGCTTCTGCACGGCCTGCGCCTCGTCCACGGCCTGCTCTCTGACCAGCCGGAAGGCCCCTACTTTGGAATCCCGCACCGAGATGGCGTGAAGGTGCTCCTCGACGACGGTCGTGGCCGTCACCTCACCTTGCCGGACGGCCGTCGCGATCTCGGCAGCGGACCTGCCTGCCCACAACATGTCTAGAGTGTGCAGGTTTTCACTCTTTGTTGCGAGGCTAGATGAACTTCTCCCACGTGGATGGACCTTCGCTCGCCACCCGCCAGCGCTCCCTGGGCGATCCCGCGACGGAGTTTCCGCTGTTCCCGCCGCTGACGCGCGGCTGTCCCAAGACCAGCACCGACGAGATCGCCTATCCGCTGGAGGTCGGCTACGACTACGCGCGGGTGGATCCCGCGCTGTTCGACCAGGAGCCGGGAACCGACATCGCGCGGTGGTCCCCGCTGCTGCCGCCGCTGGAGGCGCCCACGCTGGGCGAGGGCGGGTTCAAGGACCTCGGGGTCGGCGCCGGGTCCTATCCGGTTCTGGACCACCCGGCGCTCGGCGATCTCATGGCTTGAGCCACACCCGCAGCGGGCCGATCGTGGTGAAGCCGTGGCGCAGGGCGGCCTCCGGGTCGCTCTCGTAGCCGGCCAGGGGGCGGCCGGGGAAGAGGGCGGCGGCCATGGACAGCGTGCCGGACCAGGCGGCGTCCAGGTCGCGGCCGAAGACGTTCGAGACGCCCACGACCTGCCCGGACGGGCTGAGCACCGAGCCGCAGACGACGTCGTCGCCGATCCGCCCGCGCAGGACCGTCGCCTCGTCGAGGATCGCGGGGCGGAACAGGCCCGTCACCTCGCCCTCGAAGCACGCCTGCTCCCAGGCGGGCAGGCCGGCCGCGTCCACCACCTCCCAGACGAGCGCGGCGCCGATCTCCCGCGCCGGGCCCGTTTCCCGCGCGGGGCCCGTCGCGGGACGGTGGATCCACTGCGCCTCGAACAGCACGTCGAAGCCCGGCAGGTCGAGCGTGGCGAAGCTGTCCTTGACCGAGGCGCCCGAGCCGGTGTCGATGAAGCCGAGCACGTCCGCCGCCGTCGCGCCGGGGGCGAGGGTGACGGCGTCCGGGTAGAAGGGCGGGGTCCGGACCGGGCTGGTCCAGGCCCGGCCGGTGAAGACGCCCGGAGTGCCGTGGGCGCGGCACACCAGGTCGCACCACTCGGCGTTGTCGCGGGCCGCTGCGGTGATCATTTGTGGGTCCTGTTCGTACGCCGGGTGGGCGCGGCGGTGAGCGGGTCTTCCGGCCAGGGGTGCTTGGGGTAGCGGCCGCGCAGCTCAGCGCGTACGGAGCGGTAGCCATCGCGCCAGAACGAGGCCAGGTCCGTGGTCACGGCCACCGGGCGACCGGCGGGCGACAGCAGGTGCACCAGCAGGGGCACGCCCGCGATCTCGGGTGTCTTCTCCCAGCCGAACAGCTCCTGCAGCTTCACCGCCAGCACCGGCTGCTCGCCCTCGCCGGAGTAGTCGACGCGGACGTGGGAGCCGCTCGGCACCTCGATGCGCTCCGGCGCGACGACCTCCAGGCGCTCGCTCCACGGGATGAGGCGCCTGAGCGCCGTGGCCACGTCGATGCGCTCCAGGTCGGCGCGGTTGCGGGCGCGGGACAGCTCGGGTTCGAGCCACTGGCCGGCCAGGTCGGCGAGCGCGTCCATCGAGGGCCAGGGGTCGCCGATCGCGCGATGACAGAAGGCCAGGCGGTCTCTGAGATCCTTGGCCGGTTTCGTCCAGGTCAGGACCTCTTCTGTGCGCAGCCCGTGCAGGATGGCCGGGCGGACGTCGGCGTTCCTGAGCGGGGTGGCCGACAGCTCGATCGCGCCCAGCCGCTCGACCCGCCGGGCGGACACGTCGCCGCGGCGCTCGCCCGGAGGGACGCGCCAGGTGATCTCGTCCTCCGTCGTGACCGGCAGGGCGAGCCTGGCGGTGGCCTCGTCGATCACCACGGCCTGCCGGACGCGGGCCGAGGCCGAGCCGGCCGGCCGGTCGGCGATCGCGATGGCCAGCCAGGGGGCGGTCCCGAGCTTGGAGCCGTCGGCGAGCTGGGCCTGGGTGCCGGAGGCCATCAGGTAGCCGCCGCCGCGCCGGTGCGCCACCCGCTCGGGGAAGGCCAGCGCCACGGCCAGCCCGGCCAGCGCGTCGTCGGGCACCTCGTGCTCGCCCGAACCGGCGGCCCGGCGCAGGCGCCTGGCCTCCTGGCGCCAGCGGGCGGCGAAGCCGTCGCCGCCGCGCCGGGCCGCGCGCCAGATCTCGGCGAGGTCGTCGCCCGCCGTGCGCGGGAGCTGCTCCGAGAGCAGGGCCACCACCTCGGCGGCGCGCGGCCCGAGGTCGAGCAGGGCCCTGGCCAGGCGCGGGTGCACGCCGGCGAGCGCCATCCGCCGCCCGCGCCCGGTCACCCGGGAATCGGCGTCTACGGCTCCGAGAACTTCGAGGGTACGGGTGGCGGCCGACATCGCGGCGGCCGGCGGCGGGTCCAGGAGGGCGAGGCCGGTCGCGCCCGGCGTGCCCCAGCAGGCCGCCTGCAACGCGAACCCGGTCAGGTCGGCGAGCGCGATCTCGGGCCGCGCGTAGGCGGCCAGCCGCTCGTGCTCGGCCGCCGCCCAGCACCGGTAGACCGTGCCGGGAGCCTGCCGGCCCGCCCGGCCC
>NZ_VCKX01000441.1 GCF_005889725.1 Nonomuraea zeae | reverse complement strand
CCCAGCTCGGCGCCTCAAGTCCGTGCCCGCCGCCGGCCGTCGTCCGGCCGGACCCGGACGCGGCGATCCCGCCGATCAACTCCGCCGCGCTGGAGCAGGCCATCGCGGGCCTGCCCGCCGCCGACGCCACCGCCGCGATCGTGCGGGTGGGCGGCAGCAAGGGCTCCTGGTCGGGCGTGAGCGGCGTTGCCGACCTCGCCACCCTTCGCAAGGCCTCCGCACACGTACGCTTCCGGGCCGGCAGCGTGACCAAGATGTTCACCACCGCGGTCGTGCTGCAACTCGTGGCCGAAGGCCGGATCTCGCTCGCGGGGACCGTCCAGGACTACCTGCCGGGCCTGCTCCCCGCCTCCTACCCCGAGGTGCGCGTGGGCCAGCTGCTGAACCACACGAGCGGGCTGCCCGCGCCCACCCTGCCCGGCACGTTCGAGTGGGCCTACCGGACCCGGTTCAAGACCTGGACGCCGAACGAATACGTCGCGCTGGCCGTGCGGAACCCGATCGAGTTCACCCCCGGAACCAGGCAGCACTACCTCAACACCAACACGTTCGTGGCCGGGCTGCTGATCGAGCAGGTCACCGGGCGCTCCTACGAGCACGAGGTCACCGCCAGGATCCTGCGCCCGGTCGGCATGCGCGACAGCTACCTGCCCGGCACCTCGCCCCGCATCCGCGGCCCGCACCACAAGGGCTACCAGAGCGTGCCCGCCGGCTTCGACGACGCCATCCCTTACGGCGACAGCCACGTGGTCGACATGACCGAGACCAGCGTCACCTCCACGTGGGCCTCCGGCGACCTCATCTCGACCACGGCGGACCTGGAGAAGTTCGTCAAGGCGCTGTTCTCCGGCATGGTCGTGCCGACGGCCCAGCTGGCGCCGATGTTCACCGTCCCGGACGTCACGATGTACGACGAGTGCGGCAACCAGCCGGCCGTCTACACCTCCGGCATGACGAGGCTGGTCCTCCCCGGCGGGATCGTCGCCTACGGCAAGACCGGCGCCCGCCACGGCTACGCGGCCGGCGTCGGGGCGACCCGCGACCTGAGCCGCACCCTGGTCTATTCGGTCAACTCGACCGACGCGAAGGCGTCCGGCCAGAACCAGCGCACGCTCGGCATCGCGGTGGCCGCCTTCGCCGAGCCGGACGCGTGAGCGCGCATCCCGGGGGCACTTGGCAGCGGGAAGTGGTTTCCGGAGAAACACGGCGCTGAGTCGTCCGCCGGGCCATCTGCCCGAGGCCGAGGAGCGCCGACGTACCTACCGTCTTCGACGGACGGCGTCCTGATCTCGGGGCCCACGACGATCCCGGCCCCCGGGCGGCCGTCCAGCCTGACCACGTGGGACAGCACGATCAGGCCCTGCCTGTACACGGCGCCCGACGGCTCGGCGTACATCTTCAACGCGACCGCGTCCGGCACCTGCGTGACGCCGCCTCCGCCTCCGTCGTACCCGGTGGCGCGTTCGGAGACGCGCCAGGGCGGCGGGGCCACCGCCGGCGCGGCCATCCAGAACGGCACCCAGGCCGCCCGCGCGGCGGTGCTCGCCGCGGGTGTCGCATGCGCGAACTGGCAGACGACATCCGCGTTCGTGTGGGCCGCGCCGGGCGGGGTCTGGCACATCTACGACGTCACGGTCTCCGCCACCTGCACGAACTGAGCCCGTCCGCTCGTCACACCCGGCGTCCGGAGCACCCCTCTGCGCCGCCCGCACGCACTGGACTCGTCCGCTCGTCACGCCCGGTCTCTGGAGGGGAGGTCCGGGGAAGCGTCCCCCCTGCGCGTGCCGGCCCCCTCTACTCCCCACGCCCGGCGTTCGGGAGGGGAGGCCGGGGAGGGAGAATCGTCTCCGACGGCGGTACGAGCGGAGGGGTGGGCGATGTTGCGGACCTGGGTGACCGATCGGTTCGGGCTGGAGCTGCCGGTGGTGGGCGCGCCGATGGCGGGCGTCAGCGACGGGCGGCTGGCCGCGGCCGTGTCCGCGGCGGGCGGGCTCGGCATGTTCGGCGTCCCCGCCACCGCGGCCCCTTCGTGGGTCGCTCAGCAGGCCGCGGTCGCCGCCGGCGGCGGGCGTCCGTACGGCATCGGGTTGATGGCCTGGGCGCTCGGTGAAGGGGCCGGCCTGCTGGACGCGGTGCTCGACGCCCGGCCCAGCCTGGTGTCGGTCAGTTACGGTCCCTTCGGCCGCTACGTCGAGCCGTTGCGGCAGGCCGGCATCGTCGTGGCCGTCCAAGCGGGCACCACGGACGAGGCGCGCGCCGCCGAACAGGCCGGGGCGGACGTGGTGGTGGCGCGCGGCGGTGAGGGTGGCGGGCACGGCCGCGCCGAGGTGGCCACCCTGCCCCTGCTGCAGAGCGTGCTGGACGCGGTGAGTGTTCCCGTGCTGGCGGCCGGGGGCATCGCCGGCGCCCGCGGGCTGGCCGCCGTCCTCGCCGCGGGCGCGGACGGCGCCTGGGTGGGTACGGCCTTCCTCGGCTGCGCCGAGACGACCCTCTCCGACCCGGCCAGGGAACGCGTGATAGGCACGAGCGAGACCGGCACGGCCTACGGCCGCGTCTTCGACGTCGCCCAGCGGCTCGACTGGCCCCCGGAGTTCGGCGGGCGCGCCCTGCGCAACGCGTTCTTCGACCGGTGGGACGGGCGGGAGGAGGAGCTGGCGGCGGACGAGGGCGCGCCTGCCGAGCTGGCCGCCGCCCGTCGCGCGGACGACTTCGACACCGCCTACGTGTACGCCGGCCAGGCCGTGGGCATGGTGCGGGAGCTGCGCACGGCCGCCGAGGTGGTCGGGGAGTTCGCCGGAGCGGAAAAGCTCCTCAGCCGGTTCAAGTCCTGAGCCGGGCAAGTTTTCAGCCGGTGTACGTCCGGAGCGGCGGGGCAACTCTTGAGCCGGGTCACGTCCTGAGCCGGGTCAGAATCTGAGGTGCTACCAGGGGCGGTCTGGCGAGGCGGGCTTGCATTAACGATATATTTGGTAGGTAATTGGGCTATTGGCTGTCTCGCTCGAGAGGACGACCATGTCCCTACCGGATTTCTTGATCGTCGGTGTGCCCAAGGCGGCCACAACGGCGCTCCACGCCGCCCTGCAGTTGCACCCGGACCTCTACATGTCTCCGGTCAAGGAGCCCAAGCACTTCCTCACCGACGGCGGCCCGCCGCCCACCAGGGGCGGGCCGGGCGACGCCCAGACCTACCGCGAGCACGTCTGGCGGCGCGCGGACTACGAGGCCCTGTTCGCCGGCGCCCCGGCCGGCGCCCTGACGGGCGAGGCCACCCCGTTCTACCTGTACGACCTGGACGCGCAGCGGCGCATCCGGGCCGCCATCCCCGGCGCCCGGCTCATCGTGATCCTGCGCGACCCCGTCGAGCGGGCCCACTCCAACTGGACGCACCTGTGGTCGGCCGGGCTCGAACCGCTGGACGACGTGGTACGCGCCTGCGAGGAGGAGGAACGCCGGATCGCCGCCGGATGGGCGCACTTCTGGCACTATGTCGGGCTCGGCCGCTACGGGGAGCAGCTGGCGCACCTGTTCACCCTGTTTCCCCGCGAGCAGGTGCTGATCTTCCGTTACCGGGACCTCGTCGACCGGCCCGCCGAGACGCTCGACCGGATCTGCGGCTTCCTCGGCGTACGGCAGGGCCTCCTCACCGAGCTGCCCAAGGAGAACGTCACGGCGCATCCCGACCCGAACCCCCTGCACCGCCTGCTCTCGTCGGCCCGGCGGCGGCTGCCCGCCCCGCTGGCCCGGCTCGTCGAGAACCTGCTCCAGCGCCGCGGCAGATCCCGCCGGCCGCTGACGTGGGACCAGCGGCGGCGGCTCCTGCCGTACTTCACCGAGGACATCCTGCTCCTGCAGGAGGTCACCGGCGAGGATTTCAGCGACTGGCTGGGGCCGCGGACGCGCTCGGGCGGCCTGGTCGGCACCCGGCCGCCCGGCCGGTACCAGTCCAGGAACGGCCGCCCGGCCGCACCTCGATGACTCGCCGCACGCGCAACGGTCCTCGCCGATTCAGCACGGCTCCAGCCGCGCCTCGCTGATTCAGCGCAGCTCGGTGCGCAGCTCGTGGGCCCCGTCGGCGCGGGTGTACTCGTAGTAGATGCGGGTGCCGCCGCCCGGCAGGTCCACGAGGTCGAGGTAGCGCAGCCCGCCGCCCCCGTGCGGCGAGACGGCCGCAGGGGCGTCGCCGTACGGGGTCAGCGCCGCGGGATCGACGCCTGCCGCGATCCCCGTGCGCTCCTCGTAGTTCTCCGCCGCGGACGCCCGGCCGTCGTAGAAGGCCGCCACCCGGTCGCCGGAGAAGCGCACCGCCGTGATCCGCACGCCCCTGGCGTCCCACAGGCCGGGCCGGCCGCTGAGCGCCGTGCCGTGCCAGGTCCACTCCAGCCCGTCGGCGCTGGTGGCGTAGTCGGTCACCATGCGGTCCGCCTCCTCGGGGTCGGCCAGCGGGTGGCAGGACGCCCACAGGTGCCACACCCCGTCCCGCTGGACGATCACCGGGTCCTTCACGCCGGTCTTCGGGTCACCGGGCAGCACGGTCCTGCGCGAGCGCGGGTCGAAGGCCGCCGGACCGGCCGCCTCCAGCACCTCCACCCGCCAGTGCTTGGTCCCCTGGGTGGCGCAGCTCAGGTAGAGCCGCCAGCGGCCCTCGGGCGTACGGACGAGCGTGGGCCGCTCCAGCGACTCCGTGTCCATCTCCGCGCTGCTGATCGTCACCAGCGGCTCGAACCGCTCTCCGTCGGCCGACCCGGCCACCACGACCGCGTAGCCCCTGCCCTGGCCCAGCGGCCGGCGCAAACGGTAGGCCAGATAGATCTGCCCGTCGGCGGCGACCGCGCTCGGCGCCCCCGCCCAGTGCCCGTCTCCCCCGGTCTCCGGCTCGACCGCGACGACCGCGCGATCCGGCGTCGGGAGCAGGGCCTCAAACCCGCGGGCGTCCTCATTGATCGACATGGGGTCGAGACTAGGCCACGGTACGGAGCCGGGCATGGCGCTCACCTTCCCTTTGCGTACGACACAGCAATCCCTGCATTCCCTATTAACTTTACGGCAAATTGACCATGGACGCCGGGTGGCCCGGCCGTGACGGACAGAGGATTAGGCGATGCGCCGCTTGGGGTAGGCAACGGGATGCTGACCCCAAGTTTGACCTAACGTAGGCAGAGAGGGTCGAATAGCTACAAACCACCCAGGGAGATTTGACATAAAACCGACTGGTATAGTGGTTTTTGTCATGAGTCCAGTGCGAAGCCCCGGCTTGCTGGACGGCAACCCTCCCAACCGTGGCGGGGTGCCCCGGGTGATGACATGGTCGTCGAGCTGAACGGTGCTCCCGGCGGCAAGCACGGTTCTTGAGCCGTGCCCTGCCTCCGCGCCCTTGGCCGGCTGCTGGGATCGGAAAGGGAATGATGAAGGGCGGAGTCACTCGCCTCACGGTGGCGGCCACGGCGGTCGCACTGGCGCTCACTGCCTGCGGCGGCGTGGACACGGGCGGCGGCACATCGGACAAGGCGCAGCAGGAGCTCACGGTGACCGCGTTCGCGGGCGCTTGGGGAGAGCTGTTCAAGAAGTCGTTCGTCGAGCCGTTCGAGCGCGACACCGGGGCGAAGGTCAACCTCGTCTACGGCGCGAACGCCGAGTGGCTCACCAAGCTGCGTGCGGCCGGGGGCAAGAACCCGCCGTTCGACGTCATCGCCTTCACCCCCGACGCCTCGCTGCCCGCCGCCTCCGCGGGCCTGCTCCAGCCGCTCCAGACCGACAAGCTGGAGCACTGGAAGGACCTGGACCCCACGCTCAGCTCCAAGTCGGCCTACGACGGCAAGCAGTACGGGGTGCCGCTGACCACCGGCTCGACCGGCCTCATGTACCGCAACGACAAGATCAGCCCCGCGCCGACGGACTGGTCGGACATCTTCGACAAGAAGTACTGCGGCCACGTCGCGCTCCCCCCGCTCACCTACAACCCGGGCCTGGAGTTCTTCTCCGCCCTGGTCACCTCGCAGGGCGGCAAGCTGTCCGACCCGGCGGCGGTGGACAAGGCGTTCGACACCCTGAAGACGCTGAAGGGCTGCGTGTCGTCCTTCCCCGCCAACGCGGGCGCCGCCGCCACCGTCATCGAGAACGGCGACGCCTGGATCATGCCCTTCTGGGACGGCCGCGCGTTCGCCATGGCCAAGAACGGCTCCCCGATCAGCTTCACCTACCCCAAGTCCGGGGCCGTGGGGGCGCTGACCTCGTACTTCGTCGCCAGCGGCACCCAGCACAGCGAGCTGGCCACGAAGTTCCTCGACTACCTCACGGCGGCTGACAACCAGAAGCCGTTCGCCGAGGGCACCTGGTACGCCGCGGGGAACGACACGATCGACTACAACGACGACTTCGAGCAGTGGGTCGAGCACGGGCCCGAGGTCTACAAGAAGTTCGCCTGGGTCGACTACTCGGTCGCCACTCCCAAGCTCAACGAATGGCAGCAGCGGTGGAATCAGATCTTCGGCTGATCGAGCTGCCCGAGGAGGGCGCCGGGCACGTCGAGATCGAAGGGCTGGCCGCCGGCTACGAAGGCGCCCGCGTGCTCGACCTGGACCGGCTGTCCATCCGCAAGGGCGAGTTCCTGTCCATACTCGGGCCCAGCGGCTGCGGCAAGACGACGCTGCTCAACTGCATCGCGGGCTTCGTACGGCCCACGGCCGGGCGGATCGTGATCGACGGCTCCGACGTGACGGACCGTCCGCCGTACCGCCGCGGGCTCGGGATGGTCTTCCAGAACTACGCGCTCTTCCCGCACATGACGGTCGCCGGCAACGTCGCGTACGGGCTGCGCGTCCGCAAGCTCGGCAAGGCCGAGCGCGACGAGCGGATCCGCGAGGCGCTGCGCCTGGTCGGGCTGGAGGGGTACGCCGAGCGGCGGCCCGCGCAGCTGTCCGGCGGCCAGCAGCAGCGGGTGGCGCTCGCCCGCGCCGTGGCCATCCGGCCCGCCGTCATGCTCCTGGACGAGCCCCTGTCCAACCTCGACGCCAAGCTGCGCAGGGAGATGCGGGTCGAGCTGCGCGCCATCCAGCGGCGGATCGGCACCACGATGGTGTTCGTCACCCATGACCAGGAGGAGGCGCTGGCGCTCTCCGACCGGGTGGCCGTCATGAACGGCGGCCGGATCGAGCATCTCGGCACCCCTGACGAGGTCTACCGGCGGCCGGCGACCCGGTTCACGGCCCAGTTCATCGGCGCCGCCAACGTCCTGGAGGGCACGGTGACCGGCTCGGGCGCGCTCGACGCCGGCGGGGTCGTCGTGGACTGCGGGCCGCTGCCGGTCGGGCCGGGCGAGCGGGTCGTGGTCGCCGTCCGCCCCGAACGCATCCGCCTGTACGCCCGGGGCGCGACCACCGAAACCGAAACAGGAACCGGTACCGGCACCGGCACGGACCTGCGCGCGGACGCCTCCGAGGCGGGCGGCGTGGCGGGGACGGTGGGGTACCGGGCCTTCGCGGGCGACGCCTGGCACGTGGAGGTTCGGCTGGCCGACGGCCGCGCGCTGAGCGTGCAGGTCCCGGACACCGGCGCGGGCGCCGCCGACCCGCCCGGCGCGGGCACGCCGGTCCTCGCCCGCTGGGACCCGGCCGACGTGATCGTCCTGGAGACAGGAACAGGAACAGGAACGGGGGCGGGGACCTGTCTCTTATACACCT